>CAZUYE010000022.1:0-28511 GCA_964624925.1 uncultured Oscillospiraceae bacterium
CCGCCGCCCATGCCGGCGGTGATGAACACCATGTCGGTGTCCTCCAGCGCCTTGGCCAGCTGGGTGCGGCTCTCCTCGGCGGCTTTCTGGCCGATCTCGGGGTTGGAGCCTGCGCCGCGGCCATGGGTCAGCTTTTCGCCGATCTGGATCTTATAGGTGGCGCGGGAGCTGTTCAACGCCTGCTTGTCCGTGTTCACGGCGATAAAGTCCACGCCCTGGGTCCCGTCGGATACCATGCGGTTGACCACGTTATTGCCGCCGCCACCCACGCCGATCACCTTGATGGTCACGACATTCTCGGGGCCAGTTTCCATTTCAAAAGCCATGCTGCGTCCTCCTGCCTGTATATGTTAAAAGACAACGATGCGATATAGTGTAGCTAATCTATTTTATAACGCTTTATCCGGGCCGTCAAGTGTTCTGCGGCGATTTCCGGAAAAAGTTCTCTCTCAATCGGGAATAAAGCGTGCCTTTCCGTCCTTGTCCCACTGGATGGTGCCCGTGTCGCTGCTGTCCAGCCGCTCCAGCACCGCGGACAGGTAGTTCAGGCGATAGTCAAAGTCGTCGTCCGCCCGCAGCACCACATCAAAGCGCTCCTGATAGCGCACAATGATGCGCTTGTCGTCCTCCGTCTGCAGACCCTGCACCTCGCCGTCCATGCCCTTGCCCCGCATCAACTGCCACAGCTGCGACAGCAGCGTCCAGCGCTCCTGGCAGTCCTCCGCGGGCGTGAGCAGCTGGCCCAACTGCGGCGTCTGCAGCCGGATGCCCGTCACCAGGGGATAGGCACTCCCCTGGCCGGGCTCAAGCCGGTCGATCAGCTTGCCGCTGCCATTGACCAGCCACAGCGTCCCATCCTGCTCAATGGCCAGGGGCCGCGTGCACTCGGTGATCTCAATGCGCAGCGTGTTGGGCAGCTGACGCCGGATGCGGACATACTCCACATAGGGCAGCTGCTCGGTGATGGCGGCGGCCGCCTCCTGCTTGTTCAGCAGAAAGAGGTTCCCGCCCTGGCGGATGCCGCTGGCCTGGATCACCTGCTGCTGCGAATAGCGGGAGGTGCCGGTGACAAAGATCTGATCCGCCTTGAAAAACAGGGACAGCGCCGCCACAATGGCCCCGCAGATCAACACAAAGCACAGCAGCTTATATAGCGCCGCAAACTGTCCCTGTCTGCGGCGTTGATGACTGCGTCTGCGTTTGCGTGTCGGACTCATTGGATGTGCCTCCCTCTGTATCTTCTGTCTCTATTGTGGCCCCCAGGTGGGCCAGGTCCTCCACCAGGCGCTCATAGCCCCGGCGGATGTGCTGCAGCTGCTCCACGGTGCTCTGTCCCCGGGCCTGAAGGCCCGCCAGCACCAGCGCCGCGCCGCCCCGCAGATCGGCGGCCTGCAGGGCCGCGCCCTGCAGCTCCTTCACGCCGCACACCACCGCCACCCGGCCCTCCAGCCGGATGTCGGCCCCCATGCGCAGCAGCTCCGGCACATGGCGATAGCGACTTTCAAACATATTTTCTACAAAGACCGTCGTGCCGCCGCTGCGCAGCAGCGACGCCATCAGCGGCGCCTGGGCATCGGTGGGAAAGCCCGGATAGGGCGCCGTGCGCACCGGGCCGATGCCCTGCAGGCGCCCCGCAGCGCGCAGACGCACGCCGTTCTCGCTGCTCTCCACCGTGCAGCCCGCCTGACGCAGGGCCCCCGTCACCGTGGAGAGGCAGCGGTAATCCACCCCCTTCAGGTGGATGTCCCCGCCGGTGCCCGCCACCGCTGCGAGATATGTAGCCGCCACGATGCGGTCTCCCATGATCCGGTGCCGGCAGCCGTGGAGCGCGGCTCCGCCCTCCACCGTGATGGTGGAGCTTCCCGCGCCCTGTACCCGGGCCCCGGCCTTCCGCAAAAAGGCCTGCAGGTCGCAGATCTCCGGCTCTCGGGCGGCGTTGCCGATGACGGTGACGCCCGGGGCGGCACAGGCCGCCAGCATGGCGTTCTCCGTGGCCCCCACGCTGGGAAAGCCCAGCACCAGCTCCGCGGCGCTGAGATCACCCTGGGCGTACAAGCGTCCGCCCTCCTCCCGGATCTCGGCACCCAGGCCCCGCAGAGCGGACAGGTGCAGGTCGATGGGCCGGGCCCCGATGGCGCAGCCGCCGGGATAGGACAGCTCCGCCCGGCCACAGCGGGCCAGTATCGCGCCGAAAAAGATCACGGAGGAGCGCATACGGCGCATCAGTGCGTCCGGGATGTCCCAGCGGCACAGGCCACCGGTGTCCACCTCCAGATCCTCCCCAAGCCAGTGGGCCCGACAGCCCAGATGCTGCAGGATCTCCACCGCCGTGTCCACGTCCCGCAGCCGCGGGCAGTGCTGCAGCAGGCAGCAGTCCCCGCTGAGTAGCGTGGCCGCCAAAATGGGCAGCACGCTGTTTTTTGCGCCCTGTATCGTCAGTTCTCCGTTCAGACGATGCCCGCCTTCTATGCGTATCAGGCTCATATGCCCCCGCCTTTCATAGCTTTTTCCCGCTATCCTATGCAGGGGGCTATATCGTTGGTTACTCTACAATACTCATGACGGTGTCGTACAGGCGCTCGGTGGCGTCCCGAATGCCCAGCTCCGCCATGCCGCGGCTCATGGCCGCCCGGCGCTCCGGACTGTGCAGGATCTCCAGGGCGGTCTCATACATGGCCGCGCCGTTGGTCTCCGGCTCCAGCAGCACCACGGCGCCGCCGTGACGCTCCAGAATACGCGCATTCTTCTCCTGGTGGTTGTTGGTCACATAGGGCGAGGGCACCAGGATCGTGGGCACGGCCAGCGCCGTGATCTCGCTGATGGTGGAGGCGCCGGCCCGGCACAGCACCAGATCCGCCGCCCGCATCACCGTGGCCATGTCGTAGATATACTCCCGCACGTCCAGATCCGGCAGGCCCAGCAGACCCTTCTCCCGCAGCTGCGGCTCCATCCGGGCCCAGCCGTTCTTCCCGGCGGCGTGGATGTGGTGGAAGGGCATCCCCTCCGCCGCCTCCCGGCCGAAGAAGTCCAGCATATAGCCGTTCATCTGACTGGCCCCCAGGCTGCCCCAGAAGGACACCAGCAGCGGCCTGTCATCCCGCAGACCCAGCTTCTCCCGGGCCTGCTCCTTTGTCAAATCAAAAAAGTCCCCCCGCACCGGCGTGCCGGTGACCACGATCTTATCCGGGTGGCGATAGTGCTGCCTGCACTCCTCAAAGCCCACCATGATCCGGTCGGCGCTGCCCTCCAGACGCTTCGTGGTCAGCCCCGGCACCATGTTCGACTCATGCACCGCCGTGGGGATCCCCATGGACGCGGCACACTTGACCACCGGGTAGCTGGCATAGCCGCCGGTGCCCACCACCAGCTGCGGCGCAAAGTCCCGGAGGATGGCCCGGGCCCGGCTGCCCGAACGGGCCAGCAGGGACAGCGTGTGCACATTGTGGCGCAGGCCGCCGTTTTTCAGGGAGCGCTGAAAGCCTCCCATGGGGATGCCGCGGAAGGCGTAGCCCGCCTTTTCCACCAGCTCCCGCTCCATGCCGTCGGGGGTGCCCACAAAGAGCACCTCCGTGTCCGGTGCCTTTCGCTGCATATAACCGGCCAGTGCCAGGGCCGGGTTTACATGGCCCGCGGTACCACCGCAGGTAAAAATCACCCTCATCTGCTTGCCTCCTTATCCGTTCTGCGGGGCGCGTATCTGCCTGGATACGCTGAGCACGATGCCCATTTCCGCCAGCTGACACAGCAGCGCCGTGCCGCCATAGCTGAAGAAGGGCAGGGAGATACCGGTGGTGGGCACCAGGCCCGTCACCACGGCGATGTTCAAAAAGGTCTGCAAGGCGGTCAGGGTCATGAAGCCCACCACCAGCAGCGTTCCGAAACGATCCCGGGCGTGGAGCGCGATCCAGAAGCCCCGCAGGATCAGCAGCGCAAACACCAGCATCACCACGCAGGCCCCCACCAGGCCCAGCTCCTCGCAGATCACGGCGAAGATACAGTCGTTGTGCTCCTCGGGCAGATACTGGAACTTCTGCCGCCCCTTGCCCAGGCCCACGCCGAACAGACCGCCGGAGCCGATGGCGATCAGGCACTGGGCCGGCTGCCAGGCGATGCCCTGATAATAGCTGGGGTCAAAGGGGTTATCCCAGGCCAGGATACGATCCCGGCCATACATCCACTCGACGCTCCGGGCCAGCGACACATACAGCGCGGCCACCACGCCCACGCCGCCCAGTCCCACCGGGATCAGCCAGGCCTGGATACCGCCCACGATCAGCAGCACGATGCCCGTGCCCACGATGAGGATGGTGCCGGACAGGTGAGGCTCCAGCAGCATCAGACCGGCAAACAGTCCCAGCAGCAGCGCATAGGGGAAGATCCCCTGCCGCCAGGTGCGCATTTTCTCGCGTTTTTTGGAGATACTGGCCGCGAAATAGATGACCACGGCGGCCTTGGCGATCTCGGAGGGCTGCCCACGGAAAATCGTCCCCTTGATGCCCAGCCAGCGGGTCGCGCCGTTCTCTGAGATGGCCAGGGGGTTGCCGGGGATGATGACCAGCAGCAGCAGGAAGATGGACAGCCACAGCAGCGGCCGCCCCACGCCCCGCAAGCGCTGATAGTTCATGCGACTCAGCGCCAGCATGGCCACCAGGCCCACAGCGGCGAAGACCGCCTGCCGCGTGAAGTAGTAGGTGCCGTTGCCGTTGTTTTCATAGTAGGCCGAGGGGAAGCTGGCCGACAGCACCATCACCAGTCCCATGGCCGTCAGCAGCAGCGTCAGCAGCAGGAAGGGCAGATCCATGTGCCCCTGGGCCGCCTCCCGGTTCTCCTGTACCACCTCCGGAGACGGACGCGGACGACGCAGCACCAGCCGCGGTTTTTTACTTGTTTTCAGGGCCATATCTTCCCCTCCCCTCCATACAGATAAGTGACGGCGGTCAGACCCGGAAGCGATCCATCACGCCCAGATAGGCCAGCACGCAGAACAGGGTACTGACGGCGGCGAACACCGCCACCACCTTGGTCTCCTTCCAGCCGCACATCTCAAAGTGGTGGTGCAGCGGAGCCATCTTGAACACGCGCTTGCCGTGGGTCAGCTTGAAATAGCCCACCTGGATGATGTCGGACAGGGTCTCGCACAGGTAGACAAAGCCCACCAGCAGCAGGATCAGGGGCATATCATAGGCAAAGGCCAGGGCCGCCACCGCGCCGCCCAGAAACAGCGATCCGGTATCGCCCATGAATACCTTGGCCGGATAGTGGTTATAGCACAGGAAGCCGATCAGGCCGCCCAGCAGCGCCCCGGAAAACACACCCAGCTGCGTGCAGCCGGCCCACAGGCCGCCCAGCACCGCAAAGAACAGCGCCACCGGCAGCGACACGCTGGAGGACAGGCCGTCCACGCCGTCGGTGATGTTCACGGCGTTCACCGTGCCGATGATGACAAAGGCGGCAAAGATCATATACACCACCCACGGCAGCACCAGATGGGTGTTGAAGAAGGGAATGTACAGGTTGGGGCTCAGCATCCCCTCATAGCGCATCAGGCACAGGAAGGCGATGGCCGCCGCCAGCTGCAGCAGGAACTTCTGCGGCGCAGTGAGGCCGGTGTTCTGGTGGTGCTTCACCTTCTGATAGTCGTCGATATAGCCGATGGCGCCGAACACCAGGGCGAAGAGGTAGACATACAGGTGGGTAAAGTCCCCCTCCATCATCCCCTTCCAGCCGAAGATGAGGATGGCGATGCCGATGCCGATGATGAACATCAGGCCGCCCATGGTGGGGGTGCCTTGCTTGCCCTTGTGCCAGGTGGGGCCCACCTCCTTGATGCTCTGGCCCGCCTTCAGGCGAATCAGGGCGGGGATCAGCAGCTTCCCGGCCACCAGCGTAATGAGCAGGCTGACAAGACCCGCGAAAATGATCGTTTTCATTGTGTTTTCTCCTTCCCGTCCCCCCTGGGACACGGCGTAGCTTGTGTATATATTGTGACGCGTGAGGCGTCATTTGTCAAAGCCTATTTTTTCCAAATGCGCACATTCCGCCGCATATTCGGCGAGAATGTCCCGCTCGTCCAGAGGCAGCCTCTGCCCCGCCCGCTCCTGGAAATTTTCCCGGCCCTTGCCGCACAGCAGCACCACGTCGCCGTCTCCGGCCCGGGAGAGGGCAAAGCGGATGGCCTCCCGCCGGTCGGGTATCACCCGGTATGGGCCTGCGCCAAGTCCCGGCAAAATGTCCCGTATAATGGCCGCCGGATCCTCCCGGCGCGGATTATCGTCGGTGAGCACGGTCATATCCGCATAGCGGGCCGCCGCAGCCCCCATCAGGGGCCGCTTGCCCCGGTCCCGCTCCCCGCCGCAGCCGAACACCACGATCAGCCGTCCCGCTCCGCCGGGACGCGCCGCCTGCAGCGCCTGCTCCAGGGCAGCGGGGGTATGGGCAAAGTCGATGAGCACCCGAACGCCCCGTCCCGGTATCTCAAAGGGCTCCATGCGCCCCGGTGCACCGTCCAGCTCCGCCAGGGCCTCGGCCGCCTCCCGCAGCGGAACGCCCAGCCTCCGGCAGATGCCCAGGGCCGCCAGGGCGTTGTACACGGAAAAGCGCCCCGGTACTCGCAGCCGCGTCTCCACGGCCTCCGTCCCCTCCCGGACGGTAAAGCCCACGTCCTCCGGGGACAGCACCACGTTTTCCGCCCGCAGCTGGCCCCGCTCCAGGCCGTAGCCATACACCGGGCAGCTGCAGCCGGACAGCAGCGCCGTTGTCCAGGGATCGTCCCGGTTCACCACCGCCTGGCGGCACTGGTGAAACAGGCGGCCCTTGTCGGCGCAGTAGCGCTCCATGCTGCCATGAAAGTCCAGATGCTCCCGGCTGAGATTGGTAAAAGCGGCCAGCGCATAGTCCAGCCCCCGCACCCGCTCCAGGGCCAGGGCGTGGGAGGAGACCTCCATCACCGCGTGGCTGCAGCCGGCGTCGACCATTTGCCGCAGCAGCCGCTGCACATCCCAAGCCTCCGGCGTGGTGCGCTCCTGGGTCAGGCTGCGTCCGGCAATGCGGCAGCCGCCGGTGCCCATCAGGCCCACCTGCGTGCCCATACAGCGCTCCAGCAGGGCGGCGGTGAGCCAGGCCACGCTGGATTTGCCGTTGGTGCCGGTGATACCCACCAGGCACAGGGCCCGGTCGGGCCGGTGAAAGAAGTTGGCGGCCAACCGTGCCAGGGCTTGTCGGGTATCCGGCAGCAGCACATAGGGCAGTCCCTCCGCCGGATGGCTGCACAGGGCACATACCGCCCCCCGCTGCCTGGCCTGGGCCAGGTACGCGTGTCCATCGTACACCGCGCCAGGGATGGCCACGAAGGCCTCGCCGGGCTGTATTCTCCGTGAGTCATAGCTCACACCGCTGATCTCCTGCTCCAAATCCACCGTGACGGGGGTATAGGGCAAGCCCTCCAGCAGCTCACGCAGCTTCACCGGGTGAAGGCTCCTTTCTCAGTCTGACATATTTGTATCGCCCAGCTGCACAGTGATCACCGTGCCCGCCGGTACCTGCGTCCCCGGCTCCAGATCCTGGCTCAGCACCCGGATGTTGCCGGAGGAGGTCTTGGTGTCTCCGCTGAAGCGGATGAGTATCCCGGCGTTGGTAGCGGCCAGGTTGGCCTCCGCCGCCGTCTTGCCCACCAGGGAGGGCACAATATACATGGTGTTGGGTTTTTCCACACCCGCGTACAGGATCACCGTGGCCTTGCCCGGTATCACGGCGGCTCCCGCCGGGGTCTGGTCGGTGATGGTGTCGCCGTCACCGATGATCTTGCAGGTAAAGCCTCTGGCCTCCACCCGCTCCCGGGCCTCCTCCACGCTGTCACCGATGACAAAGGGCACAATGGTGTCCGCGCCCAGCAGCTCCTCGGCGCTGTAGCTGGGCTCGATGCCCAGATACGGCAGGATCTCCGCCATGAGCTTGCTGTTCACCGGGGCCACCATGCTGCCTCCGGATACGGAGGAGCCGGCGCTGCGGCTGGGGGTATCCATGGTGATGAGCACGATGATCTGCGGATCATCCGCCGGAGCAAAGCTGACGAAGGACACCACCAGGTCGCCGGTCTGTCCCTTGTCGGCAGTGCCGGTCTTGCCGCCCACGCGGTAGCCCCTCACCTGCCCGTTGCGGCCGGTACCGTCGGTGACTACGTATTCCAGGCACTCCCGCACCTTGGCGGAGGTCTCCTCGCTGACCACCTGGCGCACCGGGGTGCTGTCGTGCTGATAGACCACGTTGCCGTCGCCGTCCACCACCTGCTCCACCAGATAGGGGGTGTGCAGATAGCCGCCGTTGACGCAGGCCGCCTGGGCGGCGATCAGGGCCAGGGGCGTGACGTTGAAGTTCTGGCCGAAGGCATAGCAGGCCAGATCCAACTGGGTGAAGCTGTCGGGGCTGGCGAACACACCGGCGGCCTCGCCGTCCAGATCCACGCCGGTGCCCGTCATCAGGCCAAAGTCGCTCATGTAGGAGTAAAACGTCTCGTTGCCCAGCTCCAGGCCATAGGTAATGAAAGCCGGGTTGCAGGAGTGGGCCGCCGTCTCCTTCAGGCTCTGCAGGCCATGGGTACCGGTGCAGTGGATGGTGGCGTCGGACACATGGATGCTCCCGGTGCAGGTATAGCTGCTGTTCATGTCGATGAGCCCCTCCTCCAGGGCGGCAGCCATGGTGAGGATCTTGAAGGTGGAGCCCGGCTCATAGGTATCGTTCACCGCCTTGTTCCGCCACTGGCGGAACAGCTGGTCGGACACGGACAGCCCACTGCTCTGCAGCTCCTCTCTCTGCACGGTGAAGGCATCGTTGACATCATAGCTGGGATAGGACACCATGCCCAGGATACCGCCGGTCTTCACGTCCATGACGATACCGGTAGCGCCGTATTCTGCGTCGTACTTGTCGGCCATCTCACCGACGTATTTTTCCAGATAGTACTGCACATTGGCATCCAGTGTCAGCGTCAGATCCTGGCCGTCCTCCGCGGCGAAATACTGCTCATATTCATAGGGCAGCGGATTGCCGTTGACGTCCGTGGCGCTGACCACCAGGCCGGTCTGCCCTTGCAGGTACTTGTCATAGGTAGCCTCCAGGCCGTACAGGCCGGTGTTGTCCGTGCCCACAAAGCCCAGGATGTGGGAGGCCAGGGAGCCATAGGGGTACACCCGCTTGGCATCGGCCACCAGGTACAGGCCGCTGACGTCGGTGTCGTTGATGAGCTGGCGCACCTGGTCGGCGACCTCCTGATCCAGCTTCTTGCCCAGCACCTCATACTGGGAATCCGTATAGCCCATCCGCTTCAGCAGCTCCTCCTGGGGCGTGCCCAGGATACGGGAGAGCTCCGCGGCCAGGGACTCATAGGTCCACTTCAGCTGGTTCTCCTCGGAAAGCGGTGCCTCGCCCTCCTTCCGCTGGGCGTTTTCCGCCCGCACCTGGGCCAGGCGCGCCTCCTCGGCGTCCTGCTGCTCCTTCAGGTGGTAGGGGGACATGATCAACGTTTCCGTGGAGACGGACACCGCCAACTGGCTGCCGTTGCGGTCATAGATGGTGCCGCGGTAGGCGGACACCACCGTCTGCCGGGTCTGCTGATCCAGCGCGCGGGACTGCAGCTCCTCATGGCGGTTGATCTGCAGGTCATAGAGCTTGACAAACAGCACCGCAAAGACCAGAATGCCCAGAATGGGCATCAGCCAGAACGTGCGTGTGCGGATGGTGCGGGTCGCCTGCCGTGCGTAAAACTGCAGATCCTTTTTCTTCTTGTTGTTGGGCTTCAAAGCAGCTTCTCCTCCCATCGGATATACCGGAATACCATGCAAGGAGCAAGAAGACGTCTTCTTACTCCTTGCATTCTGTGAAAGATCGGATGACTATTATATAGTATCACTCAGCGGAAATATTCCACCACCGCCCCGGCGCTGTCACGCAGCCAGTTCCAAAACTGCGTCAGCGGCCCGTTGGACGCAGGACGATAGACCTCCGCCAGGTCTGCCCCGCCCAGCTCGATGTATTCGATCTGCTCGCTGGTGGGCTTGCTCATGCCGGCCTCCTGGGCGGCGGCCTTGATGGCGGCCTGGTCAAAGGCCTTCTCATATTCCAGACCCAGTGCCGCGTTCTCGTCCCGCAGCTCCTGCAGCTGGGCTTGCTTGTCCGTCACCATGTGGCTGGCCGTGTTCAGCTTGGTATAGCCGATCAGCATCACCACCACCATGATGGCCAGCAGCGCCACACTGCCCATGAGCACGGGGGACAGCTGCATCTGGGGCTGCGCCGCGGGACGGCGGCGGGGCTGTCTGCTCTGCTGATGCTCCGGCTCCCGCTGGGTGCGGCGCTCCGGCTCCGGCCGACGCAGCGGCTCCTGAGGGGCACGTACCGTGTTGCCGGAGAAGGGATCCCGCTCCAGCAGCTCCAGCTCATAGGCCAGGCTGCCATAGATCGGCTCAAAATGTACCTGCTTATTCTCGTTTGCCATGTCGGGCAGCTCCTTTCATCATCAGCTCGTTTACAGTTTCTCCGCCGTGCGCAGCTTGGCGCTGCGGGCCCGGGGATTATAGCTCAGCTCCGCCGGGCCGCTCACAATGGGCTTGCGGCTCAGCAGGCGTATTTTCGGTTTGTTTCCACACACGCATACGGGGAAATTCGGCGGGCAGGTACAGCCGGTGGCCAGCTCCTGCAGCGCTTTTTTCACCATGCGATCCTCCAGGGAGTGGAAGGTGATCACCGCCAGCCGTCCGCCGGGGGCCAGGCGCTCCACCGCCGCCGTCAGCATCAGCTGCAGCTCCTCCAGCTCGCCGTTCACGGCGATGCGCAGGGCCTGAAAGCTCCGCTTGGCCGGATGCTGCTTTTCCCGCAGGGCCTGGGGCGGCATGGCCGCCTTGATCAGCTCCACCAACTGCCCGGTGGTCTCGATGGGTGCCGTCTCCCGCTCCCGGACGATGCGCCGGGCAATGGCAGGTGCATAGCGCTCCTCGCCGTATTCAAACAGGATCCGCCGCAGCTCCTCATAGGGCCAGTCGTTGACGATCTCCCGGGCGGTCAGCGCCGCCGAGGCGTCCATTCTCATATCCAGCGGCGCGTCGTGCATATAGGAGAAGCCCCGCTGCGCGTCGTCCAGCTGCGGCGAGGACACGCCCAGATCAAAGAGCATCCCATCCACCGCCGCGATGCCCAGCTCGTCCAGCACCTGGGCCAGCTGGCTGAAATTGCTGTGCACCAGGGTGAAGCGCCCCTCATAGTCCTTCAGGCGCTCCCGGGCGGCGGCCAGGGCCGTTTCATCCCGGTCCAGGGCGATGAGCCGCCCGCCCTCCGTCAGGCGGCGGACGATCTCCAGGGAGTGGCCCGCCCGGCCCAGAGTCCCGTCCAGATAGATCCCGTCCGGCCGGATGGCCAGCGCGTCCAGACACTCGTCCAGCAGCACTGGCTTGTGGCCAAAGGCCATATCGGACGCTGCGTTTTTATCAAAAGACATGGCTTACATCCCCAGTTCTTCCATGGCGCGCTGCAGGTCGCCACTGGCAAAGGCTTCCTCCTCCAGCTTGGCCCAGCTCTCCGCGTTCCAGATCTCCACCCGGTCATAGATACCGGCCACCACAACTTCCTTCTCCAGCCCCGCATAGCGCCGCAGGTTGGCGGGGATCAGCACGCGGCCCTGCGCGTCCGGCTCGCAGTCGGTCATATAGGCGAACACCATGCGCATCCGCTTGATGTCGCTGTAGGTTCTCTCCTTCAGCTGCTCCATATACCGCTCCCAGCCCGCGTCGGAATAGATGGACACGCAGCGATCCTGGCCGATGGTGATATGCACGGAGTTTCCCAACTCCTCCCGCAGCTTCGTGGGGATGAACAGACGGCCCTTGGCGTCGATATTGTGGGCATAGAAACCATTCACGTCTGTCATCCCTCCTTTATCTGCCACTTTGTGGCCGTTTTATGGAACTCGCCCCCACAAATATGGGTTTTCGCTCCCTTCAGTCCCACCTCAAGCGTAAAAAAAATACACTGGGACACATAAGTAGTATACCTTATGCCGAAAAAGATTGCAAGTACATTTGCGTAGATTTTTTTGTGGGAATATCCCCCATTTTTTGCGATTTTTTAGATAAGTCCGCACATTTTGAAACACTTGTTCTATTGCGTAAAGCAAGTAAAAAACCCCGACACAATATATAGTGTCTGGGGTTTCTTATAAACGCAATATATAGGGCCGCTGTGTGCTGCAAAGTGTCGAAAAAGACGCGTCCTTCGGCACATTGCATAAAATCGGCCATAAAATTTCGTCAGCCTTCGGAGACTGCCTTGGTCGCAGCGGTCTTGACGACCTTCGCCTGCTCCTGGCAGGTGCGAGCCTGCTCGGCGGAGGTGGCGCGGAACTTCTTCCGGGACTCCTGCACCTCGTTCAGCGCGGCCTGAACGGCCTCCTCCGTGCGCCGCAGCGCATCCTCGGTATAGCCGTTGGTGACCTGGAACAGCTCGCGGCTGCGCTCCTCGGCCTGGCGCAGGATGTCGTTGGCCCGCTTGCGGGCCTGCTTGAGCAGCTCACTCTCGGACACGATGGTCTCGGCCTCCCGCCGGGCCTGCTCCAGCAGCCGGTCAGCCTCCTCCTGGGCCTTCTCTTTCACCCGCTGCGCCTGCTTTCTCACATCGTCCACATACTGCTCCCGGGCCTTCATCAGCTCCTGGGCCTTCCCCAGCTCACCGGGCAGCTTGCTGCGGATCTCGTCGATGAGCTCCTTGGCCTCCTCCCGGCTGATGACGCATCTGTCGCTGTTGAAGGTGCTGCCCTTGGCTTCGTCGATCATGCTGTAGAGCATATCCAGCAGCTTCTGCACGTTTTTATCTTCCATTTATGACCGTCCTTTCCACTGCGCCGCCACCGGGGCCGGCACGTATTGTTCCATGGGCTGTCCATAGCGCAGCATCTCCCGCACCATGGTGCTGCTGAAGTGCTGATAGGCGGGGCTGGCCGGCAGGAATACGGTCTCCAGGCCCGGGCAGATGCCCCGGTTGATGCTGGCCATCTGGTATTCCTGGTCGAAGTCCGTGGCGTTGCGCACGCCCTTCACCAGCACGCAGGCCCCCTTTTGCCGGGCATAGTCCGCCAGCAGACCACTGTACAGCTCTGCCTCCACGTTGTCAAGCTCCTCCACCGAGCGGCGGATCATATCCACCCGCTCCTGGGGGGTAAACATGGGCTTCTTGTCGCAGTTGGCCAGCACGCAGACATATACCTTGTCAAAGCACTGGGCCGCCCGGCGGATGATGTCCAGGTGTCCCATCGTGATGGGATCAAAGCTTCCCGGATAGATCGCGATTCTCATGGGTTCATTCCTCGCTTCCACTGCGGTGATATACCGTCAGCCTGATCTTGCCGTAGCGGTATTCCCGATAGAGGGTATAGGGCTCCGGCAGTGTGGGCAAAACAGCCTCTACCGGACTTTCCGCCACTATTATACCATGCTCGCGGCAAATGTCAAATGCCGCGATGTCCTGCAGCGCCTGCTCCAGCAGACCGGAGCCATAGGGCGGATCCAGCAGGATCAGATCAAAGCGCTCCCCGCTGCGCAAGAAGGCCAGGGAATCCCCGTTTTTCACCCGGGCCCGGTCGCTGAGACCACACAGCTCCAAATTCTCCCGCACCAGCTTCACCGCGTCGGCCCGCTTGTCCACAAACACAGCCTCCGCCGCGCCCCGGCTCAGGGCCTCAATGCCCAGCTGGCCGGTACCGGCAAACAGATCCAGCACCCGGCGGCCCTCGATGTCAAATTGCAGAATGGAGAACATACTCTCCTTCACCTTGTCGGTGGTGGGACGGGTATCCATGCCCTGCAGCTCCTTGAGCCGCCGGCCCCTGGCCGTCCCCGTGATCACTCTCATATCTTTACCCCCTGGGATCGAAGCCCTCGAAGATCACCAGGCAGTCCTGGGCCTCGGCGGCCTCCATGTCTTTTTTGTTGCGGATGGTCCAGCTGAGCTCCTGGACGCGATAAAACTTCCGGCACCAGCGCAGGCACAGGTTGTCCCGGTCGGCATAGCAGTAGGCGATGAAATCCGGCTTCACGGCGATGTTGGTCAGCAGATTCCCCAGCAGCCACAGGGTCAGCTTACCCTGTCCGCCGCCGTCTCCCCGGCGCAAAAACTGCTCCGACAGCTGCCCCCGCACGATCTCCGGCCTGTTCTTCCTCAGCCAGACCAGGCAGCGGGGATCGAAGGACTCGATGCAGTAGTGCACCCGGTACTGATCCAGCACCCGGCAGGCGGCCTCCGCCAGCCGGTCGTGGTTGCCGTCCTCGGCCTTCAGCTCCACCACCAGCGGCGTACGGTCCTGGAACAGCTCCAGCACCTCCTCCAGCAGCGGGATTTGCTCATCGGTGCCCTCCAGGCGGTACTGCTTCAGCTCCTCCACCGTCAGCTCCTCCACCCGCACGTCCGCCCCGGCGGTACGCTTGAGGCTGGAATCGTGGATCACCGCCAGATGGCCGTCCTTCATCAGATGCACGTCCAGCTCCGCGCCAAAACCGTTTTGGATGGCCCGCCGGAAGGCCGCCATGGAGTTCTCCGGGATCTGGGGCTTGTCGTGATAGCCCCGGTGGGCGTAGCGGAACAGCCGCAGCAGCCCCCAGGCGCTGTGCCCTCTCCGGCACTGCAGCAGCAGCGTGAACAGCTCCAGCAGCACCAGTATGGCCAGCAGCACCAATAATATAATGAGCCACACCATCGTTTAGTCCTCCCCGACGTCCAGGGCCTCCATGCCCTGTTTGGCTGCGGGTCGGCTGTCACCATGCCGCACAAACAGCATGGTCACAAAGGCCAGGGCCGTGAAGATGGCCGCATAGGGGAACAGAACGTGCATCCCGAAGCGATCCATCAGCAGGCCCGACAGCATGGGCGTGGCCACCTGGGCAGCCATGGAGGCGGTGTAGTAAAAGCCCGTGTACTTCCCCACGCTGCCGCCGGAGCACAGCTCCACCACCATGGGGAAGGAGTTGACGTTAATGGTCGCCCAGCCGATGCCCGCCAGGGCAAACATGGCGTTCATCAGCATATCGGGGCTCTCCGCGTCCATAAAGGCCGCCACGCCGAAGGCGGCGGTCAGCATGACCACGCCGGCCAGGATGGTCTTCTTCCGCCCCACCTTGGAGGCGATGAAGCCCACGGGCAGATAGGCGATGATGGCGGCTACCTGGGCGATGATCAGGGTCAGGTTGTAATCCTTATGCAGGATGTTGCTGGCATAGACCGAGTATTTGGAGGTCACGGCGTTATAGCCGAAGAACCACAGCACGATGGACAGCAGCAGGAAGATCAGCGAACGCACCTCGTCCACCGTCAGCTTCCGCTCGCCGATGGCGGCCTCCTCCGCCTCCTCCAGCCCCAGCTCCACGGCCTGCTGCTGCATCTCCGCGGCCCACTCCGTCTCCCGCACGGTGAGCAGGAAGATCACCAGGCTGGCCAGCATGATGGCGGCGATGACGGCGAAATAGCCGGTATAGCTCATCAGGGAGTTGCGCACGGCAGAGGTGGCGAACACCATGCCCAGAGCCAGCACCAGAATACCGCCGGCGGTGCCCATCAGGTTGATCACGGCGTTGGCCTTGGAGCGCAGGGGCTTCAGTGTCACATCCGGCATCAGCGCCACGGCCGGTGAGCGGAACACCGCCATGGACAGCAGGATCACCAGCAGCATGGCAATGAAGAAGATCAGCGTCACCGGGCTCTCGGCTGTGGCCTCCCAGGCGCAGGCCTGTCGGGCGGGCACCACATAGTTGGTGTAATCCGGGTTCGTGACCGTCTCGCCGTCCTGGCTCAGCTGGCTGCGGATCTGGCAGAACTCCTCCCGGGTGAACTGCTGACGCAGCACGAATTTCTCGCCGCCGGGGGTCAGTAAGGTCTCGTCTGCCTGCCGGTCATAGATGGTCTCCAGCGCCGCCGGATCGTCAATGGCCGACACGTCCTCCAGGTGCCGCAGCTGCGCGCCGTCCACAAAGGCCAGGGCGATCAGCATCACCGCCGCGATGAGGGTACCCACCACGATAAAGGGCGTGCGGCGGCCCCGCTTGCCGCTGTACCGGTCGGAGATGGCGCCGAACAGGGGCAGCAGGAACAGGGCCAGCACGTTATCCAGCGCCATGATAACGCCGGACCAGGTCTGGCTCATGCCGAATTTGTTGGTCAGGATCAGGGGGATCGTGTTGTCATAGGCCTGCCAGAAGGCGCAGATCAGGAAAAAGGCAAAGCCCACCAAAATCGTGCGTTTGTAGTTGAGTTTCATGCGTTTTCCTCCAGTTCCCGGTACAGCGTACCGATATCGGGATACACCCAGGTGGGGTGGATCTGGTATGTGTCAATGTCCGCCCGCGTCCCCTCGCCGGACAGGACGAACAGGGTGTCGATCCCGGCGTTGATGCCGCAGGCGATGTCGGTATACAGCCGGTCTCCGATGAGCAGCGTCTGCTCCGGTGAAAAGCCCGTGCGCTCCATGGCCAGCAGCGCCATCTCCGGCTGGGGCTTGCCGATGAACAGCGGCTCCCGTCCGGTGGCGGTGGTCAGCATCCGGCACACGCTGCCGCAGTCCGGCACCGCCCCGTACCAGGTGGGGCAGACCCAGTCGGGATTGGTGGCCACAAAGGGCACCCCCTCCTGCAGCAGGATGCAGGCATCCTCCAGCTTTTGAAAGGTCAGCTCCGTGTCAAAGCCGCACAGCAGCACCTGTGCCTTCTCCCGCTCCCGGGTCACGGGGATCCCCGCCTGGGCCAGCTGGGCCATAAAGGAATCCGTCCCGAATACATAGCAGCACTGCCCCGGCAGCCGCTGGTGCAAATAGCGGATGGTGGCATCCACCGAGGTCAGATAGTCCTCCCGCCGGGTGTCGATGCCCATGCCCCGCAGCTTTTCGATGTAGCCCTCCACGCCCCGGGATGAGTTGTTGGTCAAAAAGAGGCAGCGACCGCCCCGGCTGCGCACCAGCTGCAAAAATTCCCGCACCCCGTCGAACAGGCGGTCACCGATGTACAGGGTACCGTCCATATCCAGCAAAAACAGGCGTTTTCCCTGCAGTCCGGCCATGATACCCCCTCCTTTAGACAAAAATCCAGCATAAGAATAGCACAAAGCCGCCGCACTTGCAAGTGCGGCGGCCCAGCTTGGCAAAAAAAGATTTTCAATTTGCTCCGTTTATCCAAGGAAAACAGCGAGCACGTCATTCTTCCGCGGTTTACACCAGCTCGTCCAGCTCCATGGTGGCGTAGGCATTGAGCTCCAGCCCGGCCCGGCGGCCCGCCAGATACTCATAGTAGCCCTGTGCGCCGATCATGGCCCCATTGTCGCCGCACAGCCGCAGGGGCGGCAGATACAGCGTGCAGCCCGCCTGACGGCAGGCCCGCTCCAGGTCGCCCCGGATCAGGGAGTTGGCGGCCACACCTCCGGCGGCCACGATGCAGCGGCGATCCCGCAGCCGGGCGGCCTCCATGGCCCGGGGCACCAGCTCATCGGACACGGCCTGGTTGAAGTCGTGGGCCAGGGCGGCGGCATCCAGGGGCTCCCCCTTCTGCTGGGCGTTGTGGGCCAGGTTCACCACGGCGGTTTTCAGCCCGGAAAAGCTCATATCCAGCGGCGCGCCCTCCACATGGGCCCGGGGCAGGACGTATTTCCCGCCCGCCGACTGTCGGGCCAGCTCGTCCATGGGCTTACCGCCGGGATAGGGCAGGCCCAGCACCCGGGCGGCCTTGTCGAAGCACTCACCGGCGGCGTCGTCCCGTGTGGCACCCAGCACCTCCATGTCCGTGTAGTCCTTCACGTCCACGAGCAGCGTATTGCCGCCGGACATGGCCAGGGCCAGGAAGGGCGGCTCCAGCTCCGGGAAGGCCAGATAGTTGGCGGCGATGTGACCCCGGACATGGTGCACCGGGATCAGCGGCTTGTCCAGGGCCCAGGCCACGGACTTGGCAAAGCTGACCCCCACCAGCACCGCCCCGATGAGACCCGGGGCATAGGACACGGCCACGGCGTCGATGTCCGCCTTTTGCAGCCCCGCGTCCCGCAGTGCCTGATCCGTCAGACCGGCGATGGCCTCCACGTGCTTGCGGGAGGCAATCTCCGGCACCACGCCGCCATAGAGGGCGTGCATATCCGCCTGGGACAAAATCGCGTCGGCCAGTACCGTCCGGCCGTCCCGCACCAGCGCCACGGCGGTCTCGTCGCAGGTGGATTCAAAGGCCAGTATGTTCATTGTCCCGCCTCCTCAAAGCGCCGGGTCAGGATCAGGGCATCCTCCCGGGGCAGGTCGTAGTAGTTCTTCCGCCGCCCCTCCTCCCGGAAGCCATAGCGGCTGTACAGGGCGATGGCAGCGGCATTGCTGGGCCGCACCTCCAGGGTCAGGAAGGCCAGCCGGTTGGCCTGGGCAAAGCGCAGGAACACCTCCAGCAGCTGCCCGGCCACGCCCCGGCGGCGGAACTGGGGAAACACCGCCACATTGGTGATATAGCCCTCGTCGGCCACCACCAGGAGCCCGGCATAGCCCAGCACCTCGCCGCTGTCCGTCCCCTCCGCCACCAGGAAGGCAGCACACTCATTTTCCAGCTCCTCCGCCAGCATCTTCCGGGACCAGGGCCGGGAGAAGCAGCTGCGCTCCAGCCGCTCCAGCTCGTCCAGATGATCGGCGTTCATGGGCACGATCTTGATGTTGTTCATAGTATCTCCCTCTCTTTATCCCTTGGCGGCCAGCCAGTCGCGGCCCGTGTGGGCCTCGGCGGTCAGGGGCACACTCAGCTGCGCCACGGACTGCATCTCCTCCTGCAAAAGCCGCGTCACCTGCTCTGCCTCCGCCTCCGGGCACTCCACGATGAGCTCATCGTGTACCTGCATGATGAGCCGGGCCTCCAGCCCCTCCCGGCGCAGGCGCTGGTGCACCCGCACCATGGCCAGCTTGATGATGTCCGCCGCCGCGCCCTGAATGGGCATATTCAGGGCCACCCGCTCCCCGAAGGAGCGCATATTGAAATTGCTGCTCTTGAGCTCCGGCAGCGCCCGCCGCCGGCCCCAGAGCGTGGCCACATAGCCCTGCTCCCGCGCCGCCTCTACCACGTCGTGCATATACTGCTTCACGCCGGAATAGGTGTCGAAGTACCGCTCCATATAGTCCTTGGCCTCCGCCACGGACACGTCGATGTCCTGGGACAGGGAGAAGGCGGAGATGCCATACACGATGCCAAAATTCACCGCCTTGGCCCGGGAGCGCAGCTGGGAGCTGACCTCCTGCGGCGGCAGGTGGAACACCCGGGCCGCCGTCAGGGTGTGGAAATCCTCCCCGGACAGGAAGGCCTGCTGCATCAGCTCATCGCCGGAGATGTGGGCCAGCAGCCGCAGCTCGATCTGGGAGTAGTCCGCGTCCACCAGCACATGGCCCGGGGCCGCCACGAACATCCGCCGCATCTGGCTGCCCAGCTCCGTGCGGGTGGGGATGTTCTGCAGGTTCGGCTCCGTGGAGGACAGGCGGCCCGTGGCCGTCACCGTCATCTGGAAGCTGGTACGGATACGCCCATCCGTGTCGATGACCTTCAAAAGCCCGTCGGCGTAGGTGCTCTTGAGCTTGGCGTATTGCCGGTAGGTCAGCACGTCCGCCACCAGCGGCACGCCCCGCAGCTTCTCCAGCACGTCGGCATTGGTGGACCAGCCGGTCTTGGTCTTCTTCCCGTGGGGCAGCTGCAGATCCTCAAAGAGCACCTTCCCCAGCTGCTTGGGGGAGTTGATGTTGAACTGTCCTCCCGCCGCGTCATAGATCCGCTGCTCCAGCTGTCCGATCACCGCCGACAGCTCCTCGCCGAAGCGGGCCAGGGCCCCGCTATCCACCAGGAAACCGCTGTGCTCCATGTCCGCCAGCACCCGGCACAGGGGCAGCTCCACCTGGAAATACAGCCGCTCCATCCCCTGCTCCTCCAGCCGGGGCAGCAGCGTCTCATACAGGGCCTCCACGGCGGCGACGTGGCTGTGCAGCGCGGCCCAGGCGGCGGCGCTGTCCGCCAGCGGGGCAAATGCCTCCGGCTCCAGATAGACGGACTTGGGCAGCTCCGCGTTGTAATAGGACACGAACAGCCGCGGCAGCTCATAGCTGCCCGCCGTGGCGTCCAGCAGATAGGCGGCCAGGGCCGTATCAAAGACAAAGCCCTCCGCCGGCAGCTCCCGCTCCAGCAGCAGCCGCATAAGATCCTTTATATTGTGTGAAATCTTCTTTATATTGTCTGAAAACAGCGCCGTCAGCAGCCCGTGCCAGTCCCCCTGGTAGCTGTGGGGTGACAGCTCCGCGGCATAGTCCGCCCCCTCCGCCTCCCACTGGACGCTGAGGGCGGCCAGCTCCGGCGCGGCCAGCACGGCCACATGGGCCGCCTGACGCCACTGGGCCAGCAGCGCCTCCGCCTGCTCCGGCGTGTGCAGAGGCAGCACCTCCACCCGGCGCTCCGGCGCCTCCTCCGCCTGGGGCTGGGGCCGCAGGTGGTATTTGTCGATGAGCTTCTGGAACTCCAGGCGCAAAAACAGGTCATACAGCTCCGGCCCCGGCTCCCGGCGCAGGTTCTCCTCCGGCCGGAAGTCCAGCGGCGCATCGGTGACGATGGTGGCCAGCCAATGGCTGTGCCGGGCGCTGTCCAACCCCTCCGTCAGCTTGCGGATCACGTTGGGCTTGGCCTCGATGTCCGGCAGACGCCGATAGATCGCGTCGATGTCGCCGTACTGCTGCACCAGGGCCATGGCGGTCTTCTCCCCCACCCCGGGCACGCCGGGGATGTTGTCCGAGGCATCGCCCATCAGGGCCTTCAGGTCGATCATGTGGATGGGGTCAAAGCCATACTGCTCCCGGAAGCTGTCCGGGGTCATGTCCCTGGTGGTGGTCTGGCCCATGCGGGTGGACACCAGCTTCACCTTTGTGCGCTCCGTGATAAGCTGCAGGCTGTCCTTGTCGCCGGTGACGATGACGCAGTCCCAGCCCGCCGCCTGGCATTTACGGCTGATGGTGCCGATGAGATCGTCGGCCTCGAAGCCCGCCAGCTCATAGCAGGGGACGCGCATGGCGGAGAGCACCTGCTTCATCACCGGCAGCTGCATGGCCAGCTCCTCCGGCATCCCCTTGCGCTGGGCCTTGTAGCTGGCATCTGCCTGGTGGCGGAAGGTGGGCTCCCGGCGGTCAAAGGTGACGCACAGGCCCTCCGGCTGCTCCTCGTCCAGCAGCCGCTGCAGCGTTGTGATAAAGCCGTATACGGCGTGGGTATAGAGCCCCTCCCGGGTGGACAGGGGCCGAATGCCGTAATAGGCGCGGTTTAAGATGCTGTTGCCGTCCAGAACCATCAGCTTCATGTGGGCGACCTCCTTTGCTTGTATCTTTTTATTATACGCCCTTTTCCCGGATAAAACAACACGCAATTCTCCCGTGTATAAAAACCGGCCGGGGAGCCCTGCTCCCCGACCGGCCGAGAACCGTCGCTTTATTCCTTTTTCTCCGCTGCGGCGGCCACATGCTCCGCCACGCGCCCGGCGGCCTGGGCGTCCTCCCTCCCGGAGGTATAGGCCCGCTCTCTGACCTCGTCCAGCTCCTGCTGGCGGGCCTTCTCCTCCCGCTGGGCCTGCCTGGCCGCCTGCCGGGTGCTGATGCTCCGCCGGATCATCCGGATCAGCTGCCACAGCGTCAGCACCACCACCAGGCCCAGGCCGATCCAGCCGGGCACCCGGATGTGCCAGAAGTTACGGATGCTGAAGTGGTCGCCGTACATCCCCAGATAGTACAGCGCCGCGCCGCCCAGCACGCACAGCAGCCCCAGCACCAGATCCACCACTGCCCGGATCTGATGGCTGCCCCGCCGGACAAAGAAACTCACGATCAGCACCAGCGCGCACCAGAACAGCGCCGGTGACTGGCAGTAAAGCACATATTCCAAAGGCATATTTGTCCCTCTCTTTCTCTCTCACAGGCAGTTTTTGCCCCGGGGGATGTATTTGCCGCCGCCGCAGTCCGTCAGCACGCAGCCGTCCTCCACCACCAGGCGGCCCCGCAGCCATACCTGCCGGATGCCGCCGCTGATGGCCAGTCCCTCATAGGGGCTGTAGCCCGCCCGGCCCACCATGTCCTCCGCCCGGAGAACGTGATCGGCCAGGGGATCATAGAGCACGATGTCCGCGTCGGCTCCCACCTGCAGCACACCCTTGCGGGGATACATCCCATAGAGCTTGGCCGGATTCTCCGCCAGCACCCGGCACATGGTGCCCAGGCTGATCTTCCGGGTGGTCACGCCATAGGTATACAGCAGCTCGCCCCGGGTCTCCACCCCCGGCAGGCCGCCGGGTATCTTCGTGAAGTCGCCGCGCCCGGCGTCCTTCTGGGCCAGGGTGAAGCTGCAGTGGTCGGTGGAGACCGTCTGGATCTCCCCCTTGCGCAGAGCCGTCCACAGCACCTGCTGGTCTTCCTCCTTGCGGATGGGCGGGGCGCAGACATAGCGGGCCGCCATGCTGTAGTCCGCATCGTCATACACGCCGTCCTCCAGCAGCAGGTATTGGGGGCAGGTCTCCACATACACGGTCTGTCCCCGCTTCCGGGCCGCCGTCACCTCTGCCAGGGCCGCCGCCGTGGACAGATGCACGATGACCACCGGGATGTCCACCGCCTGGGCGATGCGCAGCAGCCGGGACACGGCCTCCGCCTCCAGATAGTCCGGCCGGGTGCGGGGATGGGAGCCCACGCCCGTCTCCCCGGCAGCCTTCTTTTCCCCGATCAGCGCGTCGATGACGCCGCTGTTTTCGCAGTGTACGCCGCAGATGCCGCCCTTTTCCTTCAGCTTCTTCAGCGCGTGGTACATGGCCTCGTCCCCGATCATCATGGCCGGATAGGTCATATACATCTTAAAAGAGGAGATCCCGGCGGCGTACATCTCGTCGATCTCCCGCTCAATGTCCGGGTTCCAGTCGTCAATGGTCATGTGGAAGCCATAATCGCAGCAGCATTTGCCGTCTGCCTTCCCGTGCCACAGCTGCAAGCCGTAGGCCAGGCTCTCCCCCTTGTTGGGGCAGGCGAAGTCCACCACCGTGGTGGTGCCGCCCCGCAGCGCCGCCCGGCTGCCGGAGCAGAAATCGTCCGCCGTGGTGGTGTTGCATACATCCAGGTCGAAATGGGTGTGGGCATCGATGAAGCCGGGCAGCAGAAGCTTCCCCTCGGCGTTGATGACCTGCGTGTCCGCGCGGGGCGTGATGTTGCGGGCCATCTGCACGATCTTCTCATCCTCCACCAGGATATCCGCCCGGCGGGTGCCCCGGCCGGATACCACCGTGCCGCCCCGAAACAGATATTTCATGAAAACCACTCCCTTTTGCTTTGCTCAGTATTTAATTATAGCATAAATCGCACCAGGTTCCATAGCTTTTTCTGTTCAATAAACCTCTGCGATTTCAACAAAAAAGGCTTTCGTTTTTTGTATATCTCGCAGAAGAAAAAACGATTTCCTTTTTTATGAAAATCGTGTATGATATAGTTATCTACGGGGTCATGCACCCCAAAAAACTAAGGAGGAAGAATTACCATGCGGAAAATTCTCGCAACCCTGATGGCGCTGGTCATGGCACTGGCGCTGATGGTTCCGGCCACCTGGGCTGATGGTGAAGACACCTATCAGATCCCCGACGACCTGACCGGCAAGACCGTCGTTCTGCACACCAACGACGTACACGGCGCTGTGGCCAAGTACGCCAAGGTCGCTGCTCTGAAGGCCGATTTCGAGGCCAAGGGCGCCGATGTCATCCTGGTGGATGCCGGCGACTTCAGCCAGGGCACCGTCTATGTCAGCCTCAGCAAGGGCGCATCTGCCGTGGAGCTGATGAACGCCACCGGCTACGACTATGCCACCCTGGGCAACCACGAGTTCGACTATGGCTATCCCCAGCTGGCTGCCAACCTGGAGAAGGCCGACTTCGATATGCTCTGCTGCAACATCTTTGATGCCATGGGCAACTACCTGTTCTTCCCCGGTGCCATCGTGGAAAATGAAGCTGCCGATCTGACCATCGGCTTCGTTGGCGTCAACACCCCCGAGTCCCAGACCAAGGCCAACCCCGCCCTGATCAAGGGCCTGTCCTGGAAGTTTGAGGATGCCATGTATGAAGAGGTCAGCGAGGCTGCCGACGGGCTGATCTCTCAGGCCGGCGCTGATGTCGTCATCGCTCTGACCCACCTGGGCGTGGACAGCGAGTCCGAGCCCAACCGCTCCGCCGATCTGATGGCCCACGTCACTGGCGTGGACTTCTGCATCGATGGTCACTCCCACACCGTCATGACCGCCAATGAGGAGAACAGCTGGATCCAGTCCACCGGTACCGCCCTGGCCTATGTGGGCGTCATCGTCATTGACAACGCCACCAAGACCATCGAGGACAACGGCCTGTTCGACCTGTCCGCCTATGAGAAGGAAGATGCCACCGTCAAGGCTCTGGCCGACAAGCTCATTGCTGATGTCGACTCCGAGTACGATGTGGTCTTCGCCAAGACCGAGGTCCGCCTCAACGGCGACCGCGATCCCGGCAACCGCACCGAGGAGACCAACCTGGGCAACCTGATCACCGACTCCATGCTGTGGGCCATCAACACCCAGGCTGAGCTGACCGTTCCCGCTGAGAACGTCGTGGCCATCACCAACGGCGGCGGCATCCGCGCCACCATCGAGGCCGGCGACATCACCAAGAAGGACGTCAACACCGTTCTGCCCTTCGGCAACACCGTGGCCGTGGTCTATGTCACCGGCGCTGAGCTGCTGGAGGCCCTGGAAGCTTCCACCTATTGCACTCCCACTGCCGTCGGCGGCTTCCCCCAGATCGCTGGTATGAAGATCACCATCGACACCACCAAGGAGTATGACCCCTGCGCCGATACCTATCCCGGCTCCACCTACTATGGCCCCGCCACCATCCAGCGCGTGACCATCGACGAGATCAACGGTAAGCCCTTCGATGTCAGAGCTACCTACGCTGTCGTCACCAACAACTTTACTGCCGCCGGCGGCGATACCTACTATGCCTTCGCCTCCGCTTCCGGCCAGTTCGATACCGGTCTGCCTCTGGATGAGGTGCTGATGCAGTACATCACCGAGGAGCTGAACGGTGTCATCACCGCCGAGCAGTATGGCCAGACCGAGGGCCGCATCACCATCGTGCTGCCCGATGAGACGCCCGATGAGAAGCCCGAGAGCCCCAAGACCGCTGACGCCGGTGTCCTGGTGTACGGCCTGGTCGCTCTGATGTCCGCCAGCGGCGCCGTCGTGGTGGGCAAGAAGCGCAAGTAATCCCCCCAAATGACACAATTGCATCGCATTGCATAACAAAGCGCCCCGCAAGGTTCCTGCGGGGCGCTTCAACTGTCAAAAAAGAGGCTGTGGCCCGTCTGCCGTGGCTCACGTCATATACCGGTAATCCCGCCGCAGGATGTTCCGCACAAAGGGCACCGCCAGCACCACATCCGCCGCGATCCAGGCCATCGGATCCGCCGCACACAGGGCATAGAAGGCCAGCGCCGGTGCCTCCGCGCTGACGCTGCCCCCCGCCACCGCCGCCGGCAGCGTCAGGCACACCACGATACGGGCCACCAGCTCCGCCGCCCCGGCCCCCAGCACGAAGGACGAGCGCCCAATGCCCTGCACGCAGTTGCGCACGATGAAGATGAAGCCCAGGAACAGATACATGGCATAGTCCACATACAGCAGGGTGTTGCCGAAGCGCACCGTCTCCGCCGTGACCTTCTCGTCCGACAGGAAGATGTGGAGGTAAGTGTCCTTCACCGTCAGCAGCAGCCCCAGCCCCACGGCCAGCGCCGCCATGGCCGCCATCATGCCCAGGGCCTGCAGGGTACCCCGGCGGATCCGCTCATACTGCCCCGCGCCCAGATTCTGGGCGGTGAAGCTGGTCATGGCCGTGCCCAGTGCGTTCATGGGCGTACAGGTCAGGCTGCACAGCTTGTTGGCCGCGCCGAAGCCCGTCTGGGCCGCGCTGGACACCAGCACGCCGTCCACCATGTCGAACTGCACCACCACGCCCTGCATCACGATGATACCCACTGCCAGCACCGAGAACTGCAGCCCCAGGGGCACCCCCTGGCCGATATGCCGCCGCACGTCGGCCCAGCTGATGTGCAGATCCTCCCGCCGCAGCCGCAGATAGGGGTACTTCACAAAGGCATACACAAAGCAGCCCACCGTGCTCACCAGCTGCGCCGTCACCGTGGCCACCGCCGCTCCGGCCACGCCCCAGTGAAAGCGCAGGATGAACAGCAGATCCAGCCCCACGTTCAGCACCGTGGAGAACAGCAGAAACAGCAGCGGCGTCACGGAGTCACCCAGGCTGCGCAGGAAGGAGCAGATGAAGTTATAAAACAGCTGCGCCCCGATCCCGGCGAAGATGACGAAGCAATAGGTGTGGGCCGCCCGGTACACCGCCGGGTTGTCCGGCGTAACGTGGATCCACGCCAGCATCGGATCCAGCAGCGCCAGGGCAAGGCTCGTCAGCAGCAGCGTCAGCACCGCCGACAGCAGCAGCTGCGTGACCAGGGAGCGGCGCACGCCCGCCTGACTCCCGGCCCCCACCTGGCAGGCCGTGACCACGCAGAAGCCCGCGCTGACACCAAAGGCAAACTGCAGGAAGATGAACACCAGCGCGGAGGTGTCGTTGACACCGGCCACCTCCTGGGCCGTCAGCGTCTGGCCCACAATGGCCGCGTCGCTGATGGTATAGACCTGCTGCAGCAGATACGACAAAATCACCGGCAGCGAAAAGCGCAATATCGTCCTCCAGCAGCTCCCCTGGGTCAAATCCATGGAGCCGAAGCGGGCGCTTCCCTTCTCTTTCATTCGCGTGCCTCCTTTTCACAAAATCCAAGCCCTTATCATAGCGCCGCAGCCCCGCCCCGTCAAGCCGCGAAACGCACAATTTTCCGCTCTTTTTTCCGCTAAGGGTGTGTAAAAATTGGAAATCTCCCGCCGCCATTACATAAGCGTTGCTTATTTCAACTATATTTTTTTCATGCTTTACTTCTGCCAGCGAGTACGGTATACTGTTAAGCTGTCGGCGGTTTTGCCGCTGCGAAAAATCAAACGACAAGGAGACGGAAAACATGGCAAATTGTGCGATCGTAGGCATCAACTGGGGCGACGAGGGCAAGGGCCGCATGGTGGACTACCTGACCCAGCAGTACGACGTGGTGGTGCGCTACCAGGGCGGCGGCAACGCCGGCCACACGGTCATCAACGAGAAGGGCAAGTTCGCCCTGCACCTGCTGCCCTCCGGCATTTTCCGCTCCGGTGTTATGAATATCCTCGGCAACGGCGTGGCCCTGGACTGCGAGAACCTGATGACGGAGATCAAGTCCGTGCGCCAGGGCGGCGTGGACATCACCCCGGCGAACCTGATGGTCAGCCAGCGGGCCAGCCTGCTGCTGCCCTGGCACCGGGAGCTGGACGCCCTGGAGGAGCAGCGCCTGAAGGACAAGAAGTACGGCTCCACCAAGCAGGGCATCGCCCCCTTCTATTCCGATAAGTACCAGAAGAAGACCATTCTGGCCGGCGAGCTGCTGTACCCGGAGCAGCTGCGCAGCCACCTGCAGGATCTGCTGGAGTGGAAGAACCTGATCCTGCGGGAGGTCTACGGCGCCCCCGGCTACAGCATGGACGAGCTGATGGACTGGTTCGAGCGCTACGGCAGCCTGGTGCGCCCCTTCGTGGCCGACACCACCCACTATCTGCGCCAGGCCCAGGCGGAGGGCAAGTCCATCCTCTTCGAGGGCCAGCTGGGCGCTCTGCGTGACCTGGATTACGGCATCTATCCCTTCACCACCTCCTCCAACACCATCGCCTCCTTCGCCCCGGTGGGCTCCGGCCTGCCCAGTGCCGTCATCGACGAGGTGGTTGGCGTGGTGAAGGCCTATTCCTCCTGCGTGGGCGAGGGCCCCTTCACCTGCGAGTGGTTCGGTGCCGAGGCGGACAAGCTCCGGGACGTGGGCGACGAGTACGGTGCCAAGACCGGCCGGCCCCGCCGGGTGGGCCCCATCGACCTGGTTGCCACCCGCTATGGCGTCCAGGTGCAGAACGCCACCAACATCGCCCTGACCAAGATGGATATCCTCAGCTATATGGACAAGATCCCCGTCTGCGCCCACTATGAGATCGACGGCCAGCTCACCGACGACTTCCCCTTCCCCACCCTGCTGCAGCGGGCCAAGCCCGTCTTCGAGTATGTGGACGGCTGGTGCTGCGACATCTCCGCCGCCCGCAGCTGGGAGGAGCTGCCGGAGAATGCCCGGCGCTATGTGGAGTATGTGGAGCAGGCCATCGGCTGCCACATCGGCTATGTGTCCGTGGGCCCGGAGCGGGACAGCCTGATCCTGCGCTGAGCGGACACGGAAAGGAACGCTTATGTCCAAGGACGTTTATGAATCTCCCCTGGCGGGGCGCTACGCCTCCCCCTATATGCTGCATCTCTTCTCCCCC
>CAZUYE010000023.1:0-25302 GCA_964624925.1 uncultured Oscillospiraceae bacterium
AATACAATTAGTTATTTTCCGCTTGGATATTGCCATTTGTTGTCGGACGCGCGGCCTCCAGGTGGCGCAGGGCCTTGCGGAACTGGGTGGCAAAGAGGATAGCCGTGCAGCTGACGGCGATGACATCGGCCACGGGCTCGGCCAGGAACACCGCCTGGGTCTTGTTTTCCAACAGCCGGGGCAGCAGATAGATCAGGGGCAGCAGCAGGACAAACTTGCGCAGCACCGCCACGACGATGGAGCAGGGGGCATTGCCGATGGAGACGAAGGTCATCTGACAGGCGATCTGGATGCCCATCAGGCACAGGGCCCCGCAATAGATCCGCAGGGCGGAGGCGGTGAACTGAACCAGCTCCTCGTTGGGCGTGAAGATGCGGGCAAAGGCCCCGGGGAACAGGAGGATGCAGGCCCAGAGCACCAGGGCATATCCCAGGCAGACCTTCAGCAGCAGACGGAAGGTCTGGCGCACCCGCTGGGCGTTACCGGCGCCGTAGTTGTAGCTGGAGATGGGCTGGGCCCCCTGGGCGATGCCCTGCAGGGGCAGCATGGCGAACTGCATGACGCTGGCCAGGATGGTCATGGCCCCCACGGCCAGGTCGTCGCCGTATTTCAGCAGGGAGGTGTTGAAGCAGACGGAGATGACGCTCTCGCTGGCCTGCATGATGAAGGTGGCCAGGCCCAGGGCCACGCAGGGCAGCACCAGCCGGGCCCGGATGCGCAGATTTTCCCGCCGCAGCCGCAGCAGGGTCTTCCTGCCCCGCAGGAAGACCAGCACCCACAGGCAAGAGATGCCCTGGGACAGCACCGTGGCCAGGGCCGCGCCCCGGACACCCATATCCAGAGCGAAGATGAACAGGGGATCCAGCACGATGTTGGCCACGGCTCCGATGAGCACTGTCTGCATACCCACCCGGGTGAAGCCCTGGGCGGTGATGAAGGCGTTGAGGCCCAGAGTCAGCTCCACGAAGATCGTGCCCAGGGCGTAGATACCCATGTAGTCGGCAGCGTAGTCGATGGTGTTGGGGCTGGCGCCGAAGAGCAGCAGAAGATCCCGGTTCCAGATCAGCAGCACCGCCGTGAGCACCAGGGAGATCATAACCTGCAGGGTCAGGCAGCCGCCCAGAATCTGCTCCGCCGTCCCGTGCTCGCCCCGGCCCATGGCGATGGAGGCCCGGGGCGCGCCGCCGGAGGCGCAGAAGCAGGCGAAGGCCGAGATCAGCATGATGACGGGCAGGCACACCCCCACGCCGGTGAGGGCCAGGCTACCCTCGCCGGGGATGTGGCCGATGTAGATACGATCCACGATGTTATAGAGCATATTCACCAGCTGGGCGATGACCGTGGGGATGGCCAGCTGCCGCAGCAGCTTCCCCACCGGCTCCGTGCCCAAAAAGGTCTTGTCCTGGTTCATTCCTGTTCCTCCTCTGCTATCCGGATATCGGTCAAATTCTCCCGGAACACGTCCAGGCAGCGGCGGAATACCGCCATCTCCTCCGGGGTCAGGCCCGCCGTCATCCGGCGGAAGAAGCCCTCCTGGGCCGCCCGGCCCTGTTCGATCAGCGGCGCGTCCAGGTCGGTGCACAGCAGGTGGCAGCGGCGGCGGTCGCCGGGGTCGCTGCACCGTTGCAGATAGCCCTCCTGCACCAACCGCTCCACATGGAAGGACACCAGCCCCGGCTTCAGGCCCCGGTAGGTACAGATATCCCGGGCGGTGTCACGGCCGGGGTTGTTGGCCAGAAAGAGCAGGATATCCACGGCGGTGGGGGCCATGTGCACCCGGCGGCACAGGGGCTGCATGGCGGCGGCATAGGCCTCCAGCAGCTGCCGGGAGGCGGTGTAAGCCTGATAGGCGTTGGTCATGCGATACACTCCCATTTTGAATAGTTCAAAATTGAACTATTTAAGTATACATCCCTTGAAGACCGGGCACAAGGGGCAGGATACACAAAAACAGCCGCAGACGCGGCTGTCAGTGTGTCAAAAAAGCCCTGTTTTCACAAGCAGAAAACAGGGGTTCTTTGACAGACTGAAGGCACCCTTCCTTACGAAGGGTGCCTTGTCTACAGCTTACTTTTTGCAGGATCTTTTGCATTGGCTGCAGTCGCCGCTGCAGCCGCCGGTCTTGCCCCGGCGACAGGCCCGCAGGGCCAGACACGCGGCGGCGGCGATGGCTGCCAGCAGCAGCACGTCCAGGGCGCCCATCACAGCAGACCCGCCACGGCCCAGGCCAGCCACGCAACCAGCCAGGCCACGCCGCACTGCATGGCCACCACGCCGATGGTCTTCCAGACGGAACAGAGCTCACGGCGGATGGTGGCCACGGCCGCCACGCAGGGGGTATACAGCAGGGTGAACACCAGGAAACTGACGGCGGAGCGGGTGGTGAACAGGGCGGAGATGCTCCCGCCGCCCAGCAGCACCTCCAGGGTACTGACCACGGACTCCTTGGCCACGAAGCCGGAGATCAGGGACGTGGCGCAGCGCCAGTCGCCAAAGCCCAGGGGCGCGAAGATGGGCGCGAGGAACTGGCCGATCAGGGCCAGGAGGCTGTCGCCGCTGTCGGAAACCACATTGAGGCGGGTATCGAAACTCTGGAGGAACCAGATGACGATGGTGGCCAGGAAAATCACCGTAAAGGCCCGCTGCAGGAAATCCTTGGCCTTTTCCCACAGCAGCAGGCCCACGCTCTTGGCGCTGGGCATACGGTAATTGGGCAGCTCCATGACGAAGGGCACAGGCTTGCCGCGGAAAACACTGTGCTTCATCACCAGCGCCGCCGCGATGCCCACCAGGATCCCCAGCACATACAGGCCCACCATCACCAGGGCCCGATAGCGGGGGAAGAAGGCGGCGGTGAAGAAGGCGTAGATGGCGATCTTGGCTGAGCAGCTCATGTAGGGGGTCAGGAGAATGGTCATCTTCCGGTCCCGGTCGGAGGAGACGGTGCGGGTGGCCATGATGGCCGGCACCGAGCAGCCGAAGCCGATGAGCATGGGCACGATGCTGCGGCCGGAAAGGCCCAGCTTACGCAGGGGCTTATCCATGACGAAGGCCACACGGGCCATGTAGCCGGTGTCCTCCAGGATGGAGAGGAAAAAGAACAAGGTAACGACTATGGGCAGGAACACCAGCACACTGCCCACGCCGGCGAAGATGCCGTCGATGAGCAGGCTGTGCACCACGGGGTTGATGCCGTAGGCCGTCAGGGCCCGATCCACCAGCGCCGTCAGGGCGTCGACGCCCAGGGCCAGCCAGTCGGACAGGCTCTGACCGATGACATCGAAGGTCAGCCAGAAGGTCAGCAGCATCACGCCCAAAAACACCGGCACCGCCGTGTAGCGCCCCGTTAGCACCCGGTCGATGCGCACGGATCGGGCGTGCTCCCGGCTCTCCCGGCACTTTACCACGGAGGTCTCCACCACGCCCTCGATGAAGGTATAGCGCATATCCGCCAGGGCGGCGTTGCGATCCAGCCCCGTCTCCGCCTCCATCTGCACGATGCAGTGCTCCAGCAGCTCCTGTTCGTTCTGATCCAGATCCAAGCGCTGGGGCAGGTCGTCGCCGCCCTCGATGAGCTTGGTGGCACAGAAGCGGGCGGGCAAACCGACGCGGTCGGCGTGGTCAGCGATGAGGTGCACCACCGCGTGGATGCAGCGGTGGACGGCGGAGTCGTCAGCGCAGAAATCCGTCACCGCCGGGAGCACTCGCAGCCGGGCCACCTCCATGGCCCGATCCACCAGCTCCGACACACCCTCGCCCTTGTTGGCGGCAATGGGCACCACCGGGATACCCAGGGCCTCGCTCATCTGCTGCACGTCGATGGTACCGCCGTTGGCGCGCACCTCGTCCATCATGTTCAGGGCCAGCACCATGGGGGTGCGCAGCTCCAGCAGCTGCAGCGTCAGATAGAGGTTGCGCTCGATATTGGTGGCGTCCACGATGTTGATGATGGCATCGGGCTTCTGTCCGGTGATGAAGTCCCGGGAGACGATCTCCTCCTGGGTATAGGGGCGCAGGGAGTAGATACCCGGCAGATCCACCACGGAACAGCCCTTCTGGCCCCGTATCTCGCCCATCTTCTGATCCACGGTCACGCCAGGGAAGTTGCCGACGTGCTGGTTGGAGCCGGTGAGGGCGTTGAAGAGAGTGGTCTTGCCGCAGTTTTGGTTGCCTACCAGCGCAAAGATCATACCGACTCCTCCTCAATCTCGATTTTCCGGGCGTCCTCCACCCGCAGCGTCAGCTCATAGCCCCGCACGCGGATCTCGATGGGATCGCCCATAGGGGCTACCTTTTGCAGCGTCACCCGGGTGCGGGGGATCAGACCCATATCCAGCAGGCGGCAGCGCAGCATCCCCTCGCCGCCCACAGCGCGGATGCGGCCGGACTGACCGGTCTTCAGTTGGTCAAGTGTCATATGTCAAGCCTCCTCAGCCAATGTGCTGAGGGTAGTATAGCACATCTAACCACCCGGCGGCAATCACCAATGCGACATATTTTTGCCGCAGCGGAGGAATTTTCTGTACGGGTAGGGGCGGGCGCTCAAATTCCCCCTCCGGCCTGGCCGGAGGGGGATCGCATAATTTATAGCACCTTGGACAAAAAGCTCTGCAAACGGGGAGACTGCGGGTTTGTGAACAGCTCCCGGGGGCTGTTCTCCTCCAGGATAACGCCCTGATCCATGAACAGCACCCGATTGGCCACCTCCCGGGCGAAGCCCATCTCGTGGGTCACCACCACCATGGTCATGCCGCTGCGGGCCAGCTCCTTCATCACGTCCAGCACCTCGCCCACCATCTCCGGATCCAGGGCAGAGGTGGGCTCGTCGAACAGCATCACCTCCGGCTCCATGCACAGAGCCCGGACAATGGCAATGCGCTGCTTCTGCCCGCCGGACAGGCGGCCGGGGTAGTCCTCCGCCCGGTCGGCCAGGCCCACCCGCTCCAGCAGCGCCATGGCCCGGCTGCGGGCCAGCTCCCGGGGCTCCTTCTTCAGCAGCATGGGGGCCATGGTCAGGTTTTGCAACACCGTCATATGGGGAAAGAGGTTGAACTGCTGAAAGACCATGCCCAGCTTCTGCCGCTGCCGGTCCAGATCGCAGCGGCGATCCGTCAGCTCCACGCCGTCCAGCCAGATCTGCCCGCTGTCCGGCGTTTCCAGTCGGTTCAGGCAGCGCAACAGGGTGGACTTGCCGCTGCCGGAGGGCCCGATGAGGCAGACCACATCGCCCCGCTGTATCTCCATATCGATACCCCGCAGCACCTCCGTGTCACCGAAGCTCTTGCGCAGCGCCTTAACGCGTATCACTCTTGCGCAGCCTCCTTTCCAGCCGCCGCAGCCCCCAGGTCATCAGCACCACCAGCAGCAGATAGACCAGCGCCACCAGCAGCAGGGGGTTGAAGGCGTCATAGGTGTTGTTACGGATCAAATTTCCCGCCCGGGTCAGATCCTGCACGGCCACATAGCCCGCCACGGCGGTCTCCTTCAGCAGGGCGATCATCTCGTTGCCGATGGCCGGAAGGATGTTCTTCATGGCCTGGGGGAATACGATCCGCCGGGCTGCCTGCCAGCGGGACAGACCCAGGCTTCGCCCGGCCTCCATCTGGCCGGGATCCACGGCTTCGATGCCGCTGCGCATCAGCTCCGCCACATAGGCCCCGGAGTTGATGCCAAAGGTGACCACGCCCACAATCAGGCCCTCCGAGGAGGTCATGATGAGGAAGTAGAAGATCAGCAGCAGCACCACCACCGGCACGCCCCGGATCACCGTGGTGTAAAGGTCACACAGCCAGCACAGGGGCCGCAGCAGGCGGCTGTCCCGTCCGCAGTATTTCAGCAGGGCGATGAGGCTGCCGATGGCCACGCCGATGACCAGGGCCCCCAGGGTGATCAGCAGCGTGTTCTTCAGCCCATCCACCAGCAGCATATAGCGCTGCTTTTCGATGAAGGTCTGCTGTAGCTGCTGCCCCCACTGGGCCAGGGCCGCCCCGGCGGCCTGTATCAGCTCGTGTATCTGCTCCATGTCGCCTCAGGGCGCCACATACAGCGCGCCGTACTTGTCAAAGAGTTTCTGCACGCTGCCATCCGCCAGCAACTCCGCCAGTGCCGCGTCAAACTGCGCCGTCAGCTCGCTGCCCTTGGCAAAGGCAAAGGCGAAGGGCTCGCTGGTCATGGCCTCGTCCAGCATCACCAGCCCCAGCTTCTGGGACACGGCCACCGCCACCTCGTTGTCCACCACCCAGGCATCGGCCTTGCCGGCGCTCAGCGCCGCCGCCGCGTCGTTGCTGGAGTCAAAGGACAGGACGGTGTAGCCGTTTTCCATGCAGTAGCTCTCGGCGGTGGTGCCGGTCTGAACGGCGATGGTCTTGCCGGCCAGGTCATCCTTGCCCTGGATATCGCTGCCGGGCTTCACCACGATGGTCTGGGCGGCCAGGAAGTAGGGCTGCGTAAAGTCGCAGTTCTCCTGCCGCTCCGGGGTGATGCTGATGGCCGCCGCGCCCACGTCATAGCGTCCGGCCTCCACGCCGGTGATGATGCTGTTGTAGTCCACAGACTCCCACTGCACCGTGATACCCAGCTTCTGGGCGATCAGCTCTACCAGCTCCGGCTCGATGCCCACGATCTTCTCACCGTCCATGTCCTCAAAGGGGGGATAGTCCGGGCTGGTGGCCACCACAACGGTCTTGCTGCCGGTATCGCTGTCGCCGCTGCCGCCGCAGGCACTCAGGGTCAGAAGCAGCAGGGCCGCCGCCAGCAGCAGGCAAATAATTTTATGGAAATGTTTCATGTTCGTTCTCCTTTGCAAATTTGATGATGGTGTGTTGTTAAGCTCTCAAATCTCATCGTCGTCGCGAAGAGAACGCCCCCAAATAAAAATTCATTTTAAAGCACCTCAAAAACATAAACTTGCAAAATATTGTATCTCAATGCATAAACATACTAACCGAAGCTGAGTGTTTTGTCAAGCCCAAAAAGAATATTCATGCAAAATAGAATATAAAGTGCATCTTTATCCGCCTCCTCCTGTGGATATCATGCATATTGAAGAAAGACCCGCCGTCTGCTATAATAGAAAAAAACGAAGAAGCAGGTCAAAGTTATGCAAGCGAACAACACAGCGCCCCGCCATGTGGTCATCGGCGTCACCGCCCATGTGGACGCGGGCAAGACCACCCTCTGCGAGGCCCTGCTGTACCACGCCGGCCAGCTGCGCAAGCTGGGTCGGGTGGACCATGGCAGCACCGCCATGGACAGCCACCTGCTGGAGCGGGAGCGGGGCATCACCATCTTCATGAGCCAGGCGGAGCTGCCCCTGGGCCAGCTGCAGGCCACGCTGCTGGATACCCCCGGCCATGTGGACTTCTCCGCCGAGACGGAGCGCACCCTGTCGGTGCTGGACTATGCCATCCTGGTCATCAGCGGCACCGACGGCGTGCAGGCCCATACCCGTACCCTGTGGCGGCTGCTGGACGCCTACCGGGTGCCCACCGTCCTGTTTATCACCAAGATGGACTTTTGCCGCTTCTCCCGCCAGGAGCTGCTGGCCCAGCTGCGGTATGAGCTGGGGGAGGGCTGCGTGGATTTCAGCGACGAGGCCCGGCCGGAGCGGATGGAGGCCCTGGCCACTTGCCGGGAGGACGCCCTGGAGGCGTATCTGGAGACGGGCGAGGTGCCCGACGATCTGAGCCGTCAGCTCATCGCTCAGCGCTTGGTCTTCCCCTGCTGGTTCGGCTCAGGCCTGAAGCTGGAGGGCATCGACGATTTCATGGCCGGGCTGGAGCGCTACATCCAGCCGCCCACCTATCCGGACGCCTTCGCCGCCCGGGTATTCAAGATCAGCCACGATCCCCAGGGCAAGCGCCTGACCCACCTGAAGGTCACCGGCGGCGTCCTCCGTGTGCGGGACAGCATCCCCTGCGGCGGGCTGACTGAGAAGGCCGCCCAGCTGCGCATCTATACCGGCGGCCGCTTCCGCACGGTGGATGAAGTGCCCGCCGGGGGCATTTGCGCTGTCCAGGGCCTGACGCAGACCTGCGGCGGCCAGGGCCTGGGCATGGAAGCCCGGGCCAATGCCCCGGTGCTGGAGCCGGTGCTGCGCTATCGGCTGCTGCTGCCGGCCGACTGCGACAGCCGGGTGCTGCTGCCCCAGCTGAAGCAGCTGGAGGAGGAAGATCCGCAGCTGCGCTTCAGTTGGGACGAGCGGCTGGGTGAGATCCATGTGGCCCTGATGGGCCGCGTCCAGGCGGAGATCTTAAAGAGCCTGGTGTCCGAGCGCTTCGGCGTGGATATCGAGTTGGATCGCGGCCGGGTACTATATAAGGAGACCATCGACGCGCCAGTGGAGGGCGTGGGACACTATGAGCCCCTGCGGCACTATGCCGAGGTGCACCTGCTGCTGGAGCCCCTGCCCCAGGGCAGCGGCCTGGTGCTGGACAGCCGCTGTCCGGAGGATCAGCTGGACCGGAACTGGCAGCGCCTGATCCTGACCCACCTGGGGGAGAAGCAGCACCTGGGCGTGCTGACGGGCTCCCCCATCACCGACATGAAGCTGACGCTGATGTCCGGCCGGGCCCACATCAAGCACACCGAGGGCGGCGACTTCCGCCAGGCCACCTACCGGGCCGTGCGGCAGGGCCTGATGCAGGCCCAGTGCCGCCTGCTGGAACCCTACTATGCCTTCCGCCTGGAGCTGCCCCCGGAGCAGCTGGGCCGGGCCATCAACGACATCCGCCTGCGCAGCGGCAGCTTCGACACGCCGGAGGAGACCGGTATGCTGACGCTGCTGCGGGGCAAGGTGCCCGTGACGGAGTTTGACAGCTATGCCCAGGAGCTGGCCGCCTACACCGGCGGCCGGGGCCGCCTGTCTCTGGAGCTGGCGGGCTATGGCCCCTGCCACAATCCGGAGGCAGTCATCGCCGCCGCGGACTATGCGCCGGAGGCGGATTTGGACAATAGCCCCGACTCCGTGTTCTGCGCCCATGGCGGCGGCTTCAATGTCAAGTGGAACAAGGTGCCGGAGTATATGCATCTGCCCAGCTGCTTGGAAAAGCCCCGGCAGGAGCCCGTGCGTCACCGCAGTCTGCGGCTGGATGACGCAGAGCTGGAGGCCATCATGGCCCGTGAATTCGGCCCTGTCAGCCGCCCTCTGTACCGCGCGCCCCAGCGGCCGGAAACGCCGCCGGAACCCCAGCTGCGCCCCATCGGCAACCGCTACTATGTGGTGGATGGCTACAACGTCATCTACGACTGGGATGAGCTGCGGGCGCTGGCAGAGCAGGATCTCTCCGCCGCCCGGGAGCGCCTGATGGATACCCTCTGCGGCTACGCGGCCTTTACCCACTGCCAGGTGGTGCTGGTGTTCGACGGGTACAAGGTGCCCGGGAACCAGGGGGAGAAATTCGACCACCGGGGCATCCATGTGGTCTATACCCGGGAGCGGGAGACCGGCGATATGTACATTGAGCGCTTCCTGCAGCAGGTGGGCCGCAACGACCAGGTGCGTGTGGTGACCTCCGACGGTCTCATCCAGCTGGCGGCGGTGCGCACCGGCGTGCTGCGGATGTCCTCGGCGGAGTTCGGGCGGCAGGTGGATGAGGTGGCGGGGCAGATCGCGGAGCTGTTGGCCCGGATCCAGCCCGGCGGCGCCACCATCGGCCAGCTGACCGGCTATGATAAAGCATAGAAGACAGAGAAGTACAGAGGAGGCCCCGTGCCTCCTCTGTCATTTTATGCACGGAAAAACACCTCCGTCCTTCACCCATTGTGCAGGCCAGATAAACGAAATTTAGATAACGATTAAACGGGCTCTTAACATTAAATTCCAAAAAACACGTTAAGAAGCCGTTAAGGACATTTTGAAAATTAACACGATATTTATATATTTTTTGCAAATAAAGCCTATTTTTGCATAAAGAAAGTGAAAAATATCGTTGTTTTTGGTGGAACCCACAAAATAGGGATTCATAATTTGTTCAAATTCCCGTTCCGAAATGCCTTGTTGAAATCTTGACAAGCGGCCCAAAAAAATGTACCATTAAAGAACCAAATCTTGAGGAGGTAAATCATCCTAATGGAAAAGAAAAGTACCAAGATAGCGTATTTTGTTGCGCTGGGTGTCTTTATCGTGCTGCTGGTCATCCTCGGCATCACCTTTAAAGATGCTCCCCTGCCCACCTTCGAGGTGGACGGCGAGATGGTCGTGGCAGACACCCCGTTTGCCGGCACCTTCTGGTCCCTGCTGCCCCCCATCGTTGCCATCGTGCTGGCCCTGATCAGCAAGGAAGTGTATTCTTCCCTGTTCCTGGGCTGCCTGGTCGGCGCTCTGCTGTATGCTCAGTTCGCTCCCTGGGACACCATCGTATCCCTGGTCGGCGCTGACTACGGTCTGATCTCCGTTCTGGCCGACAGCTACAACATGGGTATCATCATCTTCCTGGTCACCCTGGGCATCATGGTGGACCTGATGAACAAGGGCGGCGGCTCCGAGGCCTTCGGCCGCTGGGCCAAGCACACCGTCAAGACCCGCGCCGGTGCGCAGCTGATGACCATGCTGCTGGGCTGCCTGATCTTCATCGACGACTATTTCAACTGCCTGACCGTGGGCGCCGTTATGCGTCCCGTCACCGAGAGCCACAAGATCTCCCGCGCCAAGCTGGCCTACGTCATCGACGCTACCGCCGCTCCCGTGTGCATGATCGCTCCCATCTCCTCCTGGGCTGCCGCTGTGTCCGGCTACGTCCAGTCTGACTCCATCAACGGCATCCAGATGTTCATCAAGCAGATCCCCTGGAACTACTACTGCCTGCTGACCCTGGTCATGATCGTGGTCATCTCCCTGCTGAACATCGACTACGGCAGCATGCTGACCCACGAGTACAATGCCCAGGTCAAGGACGACCTGTTCACCACTCCCGAGCGTCCCTTCGCCGGCGCTGACGATTATGAGAAGCCCGCCAACGGCAAGTCCTCCGTGCTGGATCTGCTGGTGCCCGTGATCTTCCTGATTGCCATCTGCGTCATCTCCCTGATCTGGTCCGGCGGCTTCTTTGATCCCGAGGCTGATTGCTACCACGACTTCATGGTGGCCTTCTCCAACGCGGACGCCGGTTCCGCTCTGGGCCTGGGTGGTCTGATCGGCTGCGTGTTCACCTTCGTGTACTTCTGGCTGCGCGGCGCTATGGGCTTTGAGAAGTCCATGGGGTCTGTGCCCCAGGGCTTCATCCAGATGATCGCCCCCATCCTGATCCTGACCTTCGCCTGGACCCTGTGCTCCTTCACCCGCTATGGTATGTACTCCGCTCAGTTCGTTGAGAACGCCATGGCCGGTGCTGGCGATCTGAAGATGTTCCTGCCCGCCGTGATCTTCATCATCGGTGCTGCCATCGGCTTCGCCACCGGTACCTCCTGGGGCACCATCGGCATCATGGCCCCCATCGTCGTCGCCGTGTTCGACTACGACGTGGAGCCCGTGCTGTGCACCATCGGCCTGGCTGCTGCCTGCTCCGGCGGCGTTATGGGCGACCACTGCTCCCCCATCTCCGATACCACCATCATGGCTTCTGCCGGTGCCCACTGCTTCCACCTGAACCACGTGTTCACCCAGCTGCCCTATGTTCTGACCGTGGCTGCCGTGGCCTTCGTCAGCTTCATCCTGGCCGGCCTGATCCAGAACGTCGTTGTCTGCCTGTTGATCGCCGTTGTCCTGATGGTCGCCACCCTGCTGGTCATCAAGGTCGTCGTTTCCAAGAAGCACAAGGGTATCTTCGAGGAAATGGCCGAGGCCAACAAGGCTCTGGCCAAGAACTGAATCCCCGGCTGACATAGCTCAGACTCTGAAAGTCATATAACGAGAGGCCCGCATCCGCGGGCCTCTCGTTTGTTTTTCTATATGCCTCACCTTTTCGGCATAGCCCTTAAAAAGCTCCGCAGCGCGTCGCTTGCCGGGTCATCAAATATCTCCCCCGGTGTCCCCGCCGCCGCAATGCGTCCGCCGTCCATAAACAGCACCTGGTCGGACACCTCCCGGGCAAAGCCCATCTCATGGGTCACGACAATCATGGTGCGTCCCTGCCTCGCAAGACCCGCCATCACCTTCAGCACCTCCGCCGTGGTCTGCGGATCCAGCGCCGACGTGGGCTCGTCGAAGCACAGCAGCCTTGGTGACAGCATCAGCGCCCGTGCAATGGCCACCCGCTGCTGCTGACCGCCCGACAGCTCCCAGGGATAGCTGTCCAGCTTGTCCTCCAGTCCGACGCTTTCGATGGTCGCCACCGCTTCCGCCTTCAGCGTCTCCAGCGCCTCGTTCCGCTGCGCCCTCCCTTTTATCTCCCTGCGCAGGCTCAGCCGACGGGCCAGCATCACATTGCCCAGCACGGTATACTGGGGAAACAGGTGGAATGACTGAAACACCATGCCGGTACACAGCTGTTTCTCCCGCCGCTCCTGGCTGGAGAGCTTCCTCTCCCTGTCTGCATCGAACAGCACCGTATCGCCCACCTGGATCCGGCCCCTGTCCGCCTGCTCCAACCCCGTGATGCAGCGCAGCAGCGTCGTTTTCCCGCTGCCGGAGGGGCCGATGATGGACAGCACCGTCCCCTCCTCCTGGGTAAATGAGACCCCATCCAGCACCCGCACGGCCCCAAAGGCTTTTTCGATCTGCTTCACTTCCAACAGCGGCATCCCATCAACTCCTGAAATAACTCAATTTCTTCTCGGCCCTGGCAAACAGCAGGGTCAGCGCCCCGTTGAACAGCAGGAAGAACACGCCGCTGTAAAACAGGGGCCAGATCACGCCCACCGAGGCGTAGCGCTCGGCGGTCATCAGAATTTCCGCCACGGCGATCACCCGGGCCAGTGCGGTATCCTTCACCAGCGTGATGATCTCGTTGCTCATAGGCGGCAGGATCCGCTTGACTACCTGCAGCAGAACCACCCGGAAGAACACCTGCGCCCGGGTCATGCCCAGCACTTGCCCCGCCTCATATTGCCCCCTGTCAATGCTCTCGATGCCGCCCCGATAGATCTCACCAAAGTAGCACGCATAGTTGATCACAAACGCAATCACTGCAGCCAGCATTCTGCTTTTCATGGGCATATCCAGCAGTGCCCCCGGCAAATACATCACCACGAACAGCTGCAGCATCAGCGGCGTCCCCCGGATGACCCAGACAAACACCCGCATGGCCCAGGCCAGCGGCCTGCACCGGGACATGGAGCCCAGCGTGACCCCCAGCCCCAGCGGGATCGCCAGCAGCAACGTCAGGAGAAAGAGCTGGCAATTTTCCAGAAAGCCCGTCAGCAGCTCACCGGTTATGGTTTGAAACGACGCCCCTGCCATTGTGCTCCTCCCGTCTCATCTCTTCACGATCATGACCTGTTTGTTCTGCATATAGGGAATCGTGAGGCTCATGGTCTCCTTCTTGTCCTCGTCGATGGTCATGCCGTTCCAGATGCAGTCGATGGTCTTGGAGTTCAGCTCCATCTCCTTGCTGCCCCAGTTGATGACCTCAAAGCGGGGCTTTACCCCCAGCATTTCGCACACCGCCGTGGCAAATTCCGTCTCAAAGCCCACCAGCTGCCCATCGGCATCCAGATAGTTCATCGGGGCAAAGTAGGTGATGCCGATCACCAGTTCCCCCTTCTGCTGAATGAACGCCCAGTCAGAGTCCTCCCCGGCCTCCGTGGGTGCCTCAAAGGACTCGTCCGCGGTCAGCTGCCCCTCCAGCTTGTATTTCCGGGCGATCTCGGCCAGTCTGCCGCTGTCCCTCAGCTGTGCAATGGCCTCGTTTACCCGGGCCGTCACGTCGGAGCCCTTCCGGAAGGCGATGCCATAGCTCTCCGGCGCGTACCCCTCGCCGCTGACCTGCAGCCCCGCAAAGTCGGTGCCCTCCCCGATGGAGCCGATGGTCAGAACGTAATCCACAATGGCCGCGTCCGCCGTGCCGGACATAACCTCCATCAGCGCCTTGTTCTGTGAATCCACCGCCGTGTATTCATAGCCCTCCAGTGTCTGTGCCACCTTTTCCCCGGCGGAGCCCTTTTCTGCCACGATCACGCTGCCGGAGCAGCCCACCAGCGTCCACGCGGCAAACACCGTCAGCAAAAACAGCATAATGATTCTTTTCATGTCTTTCTTCCTTTCACTCAATAGCGTAGTAGTTCGATAGCGTGTTAAAGTATAGTACCACTCCGACGCATTGTCAACAGCAAATTGCAGAAAACACGCAAAAAAATTCGCGCCACCAACTGGAGCGCGAAACGCAGCGAATCCTATTGTCAAAAGGAGGAGCCTCTTTTTTACAAACTGAGGGAGGGGCTTCCGCCCCTCCCGTCTTGCTTATCTGTTTCGTCTCTCACGAGAACTGATCCACAAAGTACTGCGAGTACTTGGCCAGCTCATTGTTGTAGATATCGTAGCCCAGTTCCTCGCACAGGGTGTCCCGGCCCGAAAACAGGTTGGTGCCCATGCCCAGCCGCTCGCCGTCGATCTCATTGCCCAGAGCCGCCAGAATCGTTGGGAACATATCCATGGGCGCATAGCTGCGGTTGGTGGTCCGGGCGTTCTGCACCAGCGCCTCGTCCACGTTCAAAAACGCATTGTAGATGGTGCGGTCATATACCCGCAGCTCTCCCACCAGCTCCGAGTCCATCCGGGGATGGTCGCCCATCACCACGATCACCGTGTTCTCATAGAAGTCCTGCTGGCGGCACCAGTCCAAGAAGGCGCAGACCTGTCTGTCGGCGCAGCGCACCACATTGGCGGTGCTGTTTTCGTATTCATCGCCACACTGGGGGCACACATAGCCGCCCACATGGTGGGTATCCACCGTCAGCATGGACAGGCAGAAGGGCTCGTCCTCCGATGCCAGGCGGGTCAGCTCCTTCTGTGCGATCTCATAAAGGTAGTAGTCCTCATAGCCCCACCAAACATAGTGATCCGCCGGGATGTCACCGTTGGCCACGGCACTGTCATAGTCGTACACCACCGCGCCGCCGTGCTGGCTGTAGTAGTCGGCCCGGCCCGCGAAATTCCCCTGAGACCCGCACAGGAACTCCTGCTGATAGCCCTGCCCGGCCAGGATGTCCCCCAGGGCGGTAACGCCGGAGGCAAACTCCGCGTGCAGATCCATGGTGTTGTTGACCCCCGGGAAGCGCAGGGGCATGCCGCTGGTGGTGGCAAAGAGGGAGGCGATGGTCCAGCCGGTGCCCGCCGTGCAGTGGGCCCCGCCCAGCAACTCCGAGTCGGAGAAGCTCAGATTCTCCCGGGCCAGCTCCGTCAGCTCCGGCATATAGTTCTCCGCCTGATGTCCGCCATCCTCCACGGAGGCGTAGGTGGTCTCCATGCTCTCCAGATAGATCAGCAGCAGGTTCTTCTTCTCCGTCGGTTCGCTGATGCGCTCCCGGGTGGGCGCAACGTAATACTCCTCATAGATGGTGGTCTGGTCGTTCAGGCTGCGGTAGTAGCCGTCTATGTCCATCCGCCGGATCTCGCCGCCCAGGCTGATGGCCGCCGGGACGGCGAACAGCAGCACCATGCACCAGCACAGCAGCGCCGACACCGGGACACGCCAGCTCTTCCCCTTCCACAGCCGGATCCGCAGCAGCACCTCCTGCCGCCGCAGCAGCACAAAGCGGGTCAGCAGCAGCACCGCCGCAGCAGCCACACATACCAGCAGATTGGGCAGCAGCAGGGGCAGCAGTCCCAGCAGAAATCCCACGTCCGCTCCCTTGGTGGGCGACTGCAGGGTGAACATCAGCCCCTCAAAGGTCAGGTTGAAGGTGTTGTCGAACCAGGCCACCGCCGACACGATCACCGTGGACAGCAGCATCACCACCAGGGCCAGCCCATAGAGCAGCCCGGTCCGGCTGCGCTTTTTCTTCTCCTTACGCATGGGGCTCCTCCCGATCCTTCCGCTCCACGGTGACATAAGTGCGCACCAGGCGCGCAAACAGTCCCAGCAGCACCGCCAGCACCAGGGCAATGAGGGTGAAACCCAGGCCGTCCGCCGTCAGCTGCCGGGCAAAACTGCGCAGGATCAGGACGACCACGATCTGGTCGCCGGCGGCCAGCACCGCCGCAAAGGACATATACAGCGCCAAAAGCCGCATAAACGGCTGGGAGCTCAGGCCCTCGCGGCCCTCATACAGCAGCAGGGCGATGGCCGGAACGAAGAAATAGTTGATAAATTGCAGCATGGGATCCTTCCTTTCCGCGGCGGAAAAGGGGAACTTCCGTCCGCCGTCAGGCTACAGTATAGCACCTTATTCCGGCTTTATCAACCGATTTTTCCTCAAATCGCGCTGCACGGAGGCGCATCAGGCGTATTTTTCTGCGCATTTTTTTTGCAATTTCCCCTTGCATATTCCGCACAAATGTGCTATAAATGGACTGTTCAAAAAGCTGCGAACGGGAAGTTCCGCGGATAGCATCTGACAGAGAGAGGGTCGGTCACCGGCTGCAAGCCGACCTGTCGGATGCCGCGGTGTTCGCCCGGGAGCTGCCGCGAGGAAATGCGCGGCCGGGTCATCCTCCGTTACCGGGAAAACGAGTGCGCGGCCATGCCGCGAAGCTGGGTGGTACCACGGAAGCAGTTTGCCTTTCGTCCCAAGTTCTTGGGATGAAGGGCTTTTTTCGTCCCAAACAACAGCTTATTGATAAGGAGGAACCACATGAAAGAGAAACTGACACAGCTGCTGCAGGAGGGACAGGAGAAGATCCGCGCCGCCCGCAGCGAGAGTGAGCTGCAGGAGGTCAAGGGCCTGCTGCTGGGCAAGCAGGGCGTGCTGACAGGCCTTTTGAAGGAACTGCCCAAGCTGGACGTGAGCGTGCGCCCGGAGATGGGCAAGGCCGTGAACCAGGTGAAGAGCCAGCTGACGGCGCTGCTGGAGGAGCGGCGGGAGGAGCTGAAGCTGAAGGCCTCGGAGGTAGATCCGGACTTCGACATCAGCGTGCCCGGCACCGCGCCCCTGGGCGGCGGCCTGCACCCCATCACCCAGATGTGCTATGACCTGAACGATGCCTTCCGCTCCATGGGCTTTGAGGTGTTCGAGGAGGACGACATCACCAGCGAGCTCTTCGGTTTTGACAACCTGAACTTCCCCCCCAACCACCCCGCCCGGGAGAGCATGGACACCTACTGGCTGGAGGGCCACGACCAAGGCCAGTGCTGGGACAAGCTCTGCCTGCGGCCCCACCTGACCGGCGGCTCCGTCCGCTATATGCAGACCCACAAGCCCCCCTATCGCTTTGTCTATCCGGGCCGGGTGTACCGCAATGAGACCACCGATGCCCGCCACGAGCGTGCTTTCTTCCAGTATGAGGCCCTGATTGTAGACAAGGATTTCACCTTCGCCTCCGGCAAGGTGATGATCAAGAGCATCCTGTCCAAGGTCTTTGGCCGGGACGTTCCGGTGCGGATGCGGGCCGGTTTCTTCCCCTTCGTGGAACCCGGCTTTGAGATCGACATGGGCTGCCTGGTCTGCGGCGGCAAGGGCTGCAGTGTGTGCAAGCACGTGGGCTGGATCGAGATCATGCCCGGCGGCACCCCCCACCCCAACGTACTGCGGGCGGCGGGCCTGGATCCCGACGAATACACCGGCTTCTATGTCAACATCGGCCTGGATCGCCTGGTGATGATGCGCTACGGCGTGGACGACGTACGCCTGTTCCACAGCGCCGATCTGCGCTTCCTGGAACAGTTCCGCTGAGAAGGAGGGCAACGAGATGAAAGTTTCACTGAATTGGATCAAGGATTATGTGCAGCTGCCGGAGAATATGGATCTGAGCCGTCTGGCCTATGACCTGACCATGTCCACCGTGGAGGTGGAGGACGCCACGGATCTGGCGAAGCAGTTCGAGCATATGCTGGTGGGCCAGATCGTGGAGATCTGCCCCCATCCCAATGCCGACAAGCTGAAGATCTGCCGCACGGACATCGGCGGCGGCGACATCCGCGAGATCGTATGCGGCGGCACCAACATCCGCCAGGGGATGAAGGTGGCCGTGGCCGCCCCCGGCGCCTTCTGCCGCTGGCACGGCGAGGGCGAGCCCGTGGAGATCAAGGAGACGAAGCTGCGGGGCGTGAAGAGCTACGGCATGATCTGCGCCTCCTCGGAGATTGGCCTGTTCGACCTGTTCCCCTACACGGAGGAGGCCACGATCCTGGATCTGTCCGACTTTGACGCCCCCGCCGGCACCCCCATTGCCGACGCGCTGGAGCTCAACGACATCATCCTGGAGATCGACAACAAGTCCATGACCAACCGCCCCGACCTCTGGGGCCACTATGGCATCGCCCGGGAGCTGGCCGCCCTGTATGACCTGCCCCTGAAGCAGCTGGAACCCTTCACCTGCCCGGACAGCGACGGGAGCCTCACCGTTACGGTGGAGGATCCGGAGCGCTGCCCCCGCTACATCGGCGCGGCCATTGAGGGCCTGTCGGTGAAGCCCTCCCCCTTCCGGATGCAGAGCCGCATCTGGCGGGTGGGTATGCGGCCCATCAATGCCCTGGTGGACATCACCAACTATGTCATGTTGGCCACGGGCCAGCCCACCCACGCCTTCGACTCCGACAACATCGCCGGACACATCATCGTCCGCCGGGCGGAGAACGGCGAGGCGCTGGAGCTGCTCAACGGCAAGGAGCTGCAGCTGACCGCCGACGACCTGGTTATCGCGGACGAGGCCGGTGTGGTGGGTCTGGCTGGTGTCATGGGCGGCGCCAAGGACTCCGTGCTGCCCGGCACTCACCGGGTGATCCTGGAGATCGCCAACTTCCAGGCCGCCGGTATCCGCCGCACGGCCCTGCGCTATGACAACCGCACGGAGGCCTCCTCCCGCTACGAGAAGGCCGTGGACCCCGAGCGCTGTGACCAGGCCCTGAGCCTGGCCATGGAGCTGTTCCACCAGCTGTACCCCGAGATGCGGGTGGCCAGCCTCTCCGACTTCTATCCCGAGAAGCTGAAGCAGGCGGAGATCGACGTGTCTCTGCGCTGGCTGGAGCGCCGCCTGGGCAAGCACCTGACCCAGGAGCAGATCGCCCACAAGCTGGGTCTGCTGGGCTTCCAGCTGGCCTTCGACGGCGACAATATGCACGTCACCGTTCCCACCTGGCGCTCCACCGGCGATGTGGCCATCAAGGCCGACATCATGGAGGAAGTCGCCCGGATGGTGGGCTATGAGAATTTCGAGGCCGCCCCCATCACCACCTCCTTCGACGGGGCCATCAACCAGCTGGATAAGGATCTGGAGCGCCGGATCAAGGAATATCTGGCCATCCGCTGCGGGATGCAGGAGGTCTTCACCTATCCCTGGATGGATGAGCAGTATGTCAACGCCATCCTGCAGGACACTGCCGGGATCCTGGCCCTGTCCACGCCGCCCTCCCCCTCCGAGCGGCTGATCCGCTCCTCCCTGCTGCCGAACCTGTGCAAGGCGGTGGCCAAGAACGAGCGCTACTACACGGAGTTTGCCCTGTTCGAGACGGCCCAGGTGTTCCGGGATGAGGACTACAGCGCACCCTATGACCACCGGGAGCTGCTGCCCTCCCAGCACAAGCACGCGGCGGGCGCTTTCGTGGCCCCGGCCAAGGACGTGACAGCCCTGTTCCGCCGGGCCAAGGGCGCCCTGGAGCAGATGCCCCGCTACACCCACATGGAGGGCTTCACCTTCCGCCAGGAACAGCGCCCTGTGTGGGCTGACCAGGTGGTGTGGCTGAACCTCTACCGGGGCGAGGTGCACATCGGTGATCTGGCCCTGCTGAACCGCAAGAGCGCCATGGCCTGCGGCATCAAGAACCTGGCCGTGATGCTCTTTGAGCTGGATATGGACGCGCTGGAACCCTTCCGCTCCCGCACCAACCGCTTTGCCCACCTGCCGGAGTATCCCATGACCGACTACGACATCTCCCTGCTGTTCGACAGCCAGGTGAAGTGGAGCGAGATGTATGAGGTCATTGCCCAGAACATCCGTCCCAACGGTCTGCTCCACGGCGCACAGTTCGTGGACGAGTACCACGGCAAGCAGGTGCCCCAGGGCAAGAAGTCCGTCACCATCCGCCTGAGCATCGGCTCTTTGGAGAAGACCCTGACCTCCACGGAGATCGAGGAGTGCGCCGGCGGCGTCATCAAGCGCCTGAGCAAAAAGCTGGGCGCGGAGCTGCGCAGCCGCTGAGCAAAATTTCCCCCTTTACATCCCGGGGAAAATAGCGTATACTGGTGGTATACTGACAGAAAGGGGTATGCCCGCATGGATGATCTCACCAGAAAATTTGATGCCAGCCGCGACAAGGACGACCAGATCCACTATATCCTCACCTCCGTCTATGAGGCGCTGAAGGAGAAGGGATATGATCCCATCAACCAGATGGTGGGCTATATCCTGTCGGAGGATCCCACCTATATCACCAACCACAACGGCGCACGGGCCCTGATCTGCAAGGTGGATCGGGACGAGCTGCTGCAGGCGCTGGTGAAGACCTATCTGGGGATCTGAGCGCCCGCTGACCGGTCAATAAAAAGAACTGCCAGGCAATTGAAGTGATCCCAAAAAGTTAGACAATATTTCGAAGGGAAAATTGTTCAAGCAGCCGAAAGGGCTTGCTGTCTGTGAATCGCAGGCGGCAAGCCCTCAAGTTTTGCCTTTCCATTTCTACAAAGCAGGTAGAGTGTGACATTTGCGCTTTTTTATGCACTTCGATACCCATGGAAAAAGCGCCGCCCGATGGGCGGCGCTTTTTCCGGAACAAAAAGAAGGAAAACAAAAAATAGGAGAGAGCAAAATTATTTGTGGTCCACGGAATACATATGCTCAATGAGGCACAGGACCTTATCGGAATAGCCGATCTCGTTATCGTACCAGGAGACCACCTTCACGAAGGTGTCGGTCAGGGCGATACCGGCCTTGGCGTCGAAAATGGAGGTGTGGGTGTCGCCCAGGAAGTCGGAGGACACGACGGCCTCGTCGGTGTAATCCAGGATGCCCTTCAGCTCGCCCTCGGCGGCCTTCTTCATGGCAGCGCAGATCTCGTCGTAGCTGGCGGGCTTCTCCAGGTTCACGGTCAGATCCACCACGGACACATCCAGGGTGGGCACGCGCATGGACATACCGGTGAGCTTACCGTTCAGGCTGGGAATCACCTTGCCCACGGCCTTGGCAGCGCCGGTGGAGCTGGGGATGATGTTGCCGGAGGCAGCGCGGCCACCGCGCCAGTCCTTCACGGACACGCCGTCCACGGTCTTCTGGGTAGCGGTAACGGAGTGAACGGTGGTCATCAGGCCGTCGGCGATACCGAAGTTATCGTGCAGCACCTTGGCAATGGGGGCCAGGCAGTTGGTGGTGCAGCTGGCGTTGGAGACAAAGGTCATGTCGGAGGTGTACTTGTCCTGGTTGACGCCCATGACGAACATGGGGGTGTCATCCTTGGAGGGGGCGGACATGATGACGTGCTTGGCGCCAGCCTCGATGTGGCCCTGGGCCTTCTCCTTGGTCAGGAACAGACCGGTGGACTCGATGACGTACTCCGCGCCGATCTCCTTCCAGGGCAGGTTGGCGGGGTCACGCTCGGCGTACACAGGGATCACGCGGCCATTGACCACGATGGCGCTGTCCTGGGCGGACACGTCGGCGTCGATCCGGCCGTGCATCGTGTCAAACTTCAGCATATAGGCCAGATAATCGGCGGGACACAGGTCGTTGATACCCACGATCTCGATCTCGGGGTGATGCAGGCTGCAGCGCAGCACCATGCGGCCGATGCGGCCAAAACCATTGATACCGACTTTGATGCTCATAACGTTAGGCTTCCTCTCTATGATTATTTGATGGAATATATCAAACATATGGTACGTTTAATATTATAAGCGACTTCCGTAAAAAAATCAATACCTTTTCCCTGTTTTTTTCACCAAATTTTTACACGGCCCTTCGTCCACTGTCACGCGGGATGGTCAAGCGCCACAGGGAAGTGGCGATGCCGCAACAGCAGTGTGCCCCAAATGAGCAAAATGATGCACGCTGAAACAGCTTTTTGATAAACTGAGGGCAGGCGCAAGCGCCTGCCCTTTACAGCCATTGCGATATAATGCTCTTAGAAGAGACCGGGGATGTTCAGCCCGCCGGTGACGCCGCGCATAGCACCCTCCATGGCCTCGTCGGCCTGGCGCAGCGCCTCGTTGACGGCGGAAATCACCATGTCCTGGAGCATCTCCACCTCCGCCGGATCCAGCGCGTCGGGCTGGATAACCAGGGCGGTGAGCTGCTTCTTGCCGGATACGGTGGCCTGTACCGCGCCGCCGCCCACGCTGGCGGTGAAGCTGCTGTTTTCCACGTTCTCCTGGGCTGCCGCCATATCCTGCTGCATCTTGGCCAGCTTCTGCTGCATTTGCTGCTGCTGACGCATCATTCCGCCGCTACCGGAAAAACCGTTGCGTGCGCTGTAGCCTTTTGCCATAGTTTTATTCTCCTTACTGTCATTTTTCTGCGGGAAAATGCGCATTTTCGCCGCACTATTTGATACGGAACCCTTCTAATTCGCTGCCGGGGGCAATGAGCTCGTCCAGCCGGTCCGAGGTGGCCGGGGGCTCCTCCCAAGGGGGCGTCTGCTCCGGAGACGGCGGGGCCTCCTGGGGCAGCGGGGGCTGCTCCCGCTGGGGCTCCGGCGGGGCCTTTTTGGCGCGGGCCGGCCGGGACGCCGGGGCAGGTGCCTTCTGCAGCGGCGGGGTGCCCGTGCCGCAGGTCAGGACGATGCGGGATGCACCACTCTCCTCCCGCAGCACCTCCAACACAGAGGCATTGTCCAGAGAGGTGCGGATGAAGTCGCTGCCGCAGGTCAGGGTCAGGCAGCCATCGGCCAGGGCGCCCTGGGCCATGTTCAGATAGACCCGCTGGTTCACCGGGAGGCGGGCCTTGCAGCGTTCTTTGATCTCGGCCCAGTCGCTGTCCGATACCGGTGGGGCCGCCTTTGGTGCGGCTGCGGGGGGCGGTGGGGGCGCTTCTTTGACCGGCGGAGGTGGGGACACTTCCGGCGGCGCGGGGCGCGGGGCGCGGGCAGGCCTGGGCTCCGGCGCTGCTGCGCGGGGTGCGGCGGGCTGCGCCGGCACACCGGCAGCCAGCTGTTCCTCCAGCCGATCCATCCGCTGGCACAGAGCCGTCAGGTCGCCGGACAGGCTCTCGTCGCACAGGCGCAGCAGGCACAGCTCCGCATCCGTGCGGGGCTGAAGGCTGTCGGCCAGGGCGGAACAGACGCTCTGGAGCGTCTGGGTCATATAGAGAAAGCGCCGCATGGTCTGGCCCTGGGCCAGTTCGGCCAGGGTGCGGCTGTCGTATACGCCGGTCAGCAGGGCGGCGGCCCCCTCCGGCGCGGCCTTGAGAATGGTCATATCGCGGGCCAGGTCGCCCAGCTCGCCCAGCAGGGCGGCCACGTCCTTGCCGCCGCGGTACAGCTCGTCCAGCTGCCCCAGGGCGGCGGTCACATCCCGCTGCAGCACGCTGCGCATGAGGGCGATGGTCTGCACACTGCCGGCCAGGCCCAGGATATCCAGCACGGCCCGGCTGTCCAGCGTCCCCTGGGCCACGCGGCACTGATCCAGCAGGCTCAGTCCGTCGCGCAGGGCGCCGCTCGCCATGCGGGCCAGGATCTCCGCCCCGTCCGGGGCCAGGTCGATGCCTTCCTCCCCGGCCACATACAGCAGGCGCTTTTCGATGTCGCTGGGCAGGATGCGCTTGAAGCTGAAGCGCTGGCAGCGGGAGAGGATGGTGGCCGGAACCTTGTGCAGTTCCGTGGTGGCCAGGATGAACAGCAGGTGCTCCGGCGGCTCCTCGATGGTCTTCAGCAGGGCGTTGAAGGCCTGGGTGGAGAGCATATGCACCTCGTCGATGATATACACCCGCTTTTTCAGCACCGTGGGTGTATAGACAGACTCGCTGAGCAGCTCGCGCACATCATCCACCCGGCTGTTGCTGGCGGCGTCCAGCTCCGTCACGTCCAGCAGGGAGCCGTTGTCGATGCCGCGGCAGGCCTCGCACTCATTACAGGGGGCCCCGTCCACCGGCTGCAGGCAGTTCACCGCCTTGGCCAATATCCGGGCGCAGGTGGTCTTGCCGGTGCCCCGGGTGCCGGTGAAGAGGTAGGCGTGGGCTATGCGGCCCTCGGCTACCTGGTGCTGAAGCGTGCCGGTGATGTGCTCCTGGCCGATGACCTGAGAAAAGGTTCTGGGCCGCCACTTGCGGTATAAAGCCTGGTACATCACCGCACCTCCCTCTGGCAAAATAAAGACGCTCCTCCGCCCACAGCCACGGAGCCGGAACCCTCGCGGCACATGGATGATCCCTCTTAATGCTGCTCGGTTCCCCGCCTGACATGATTCGTGGGCATCCATTGCGCGAGACCGGCTCCGCAGCTGGCAGCGGAGGAGTCGTCATAGGGATATTCTACACCATTTTGGACCGTTTGGCAACAGAAAATTTTGAGCAGACCACATTCATAGAAATTTTACAGAAAAAGCCCGCTTTGGGCGCTTGTGAGAGGGATCCTTTTGTGCTATACTTGTAAAATATTCAGTTCCTCTCTGCCCAACGGGCAGTTTTTTCACGGAAGGAGACCCACATGGACTCGAACAACAAAAACAACAAAAACAACAAAAACAACAAGAACAACAAAAACCGAAATCTGCGCAGCATCCTGACCCTGATCGCCTGGGCCTTGGTGTTGACGGTGGCGGTGAACTTTATCAGCGCCTACAACAGCAGCGGCGTGAACAAGTCCACCAGCCACGAGATCGCCTACAGCGAGCTGATGGAGCTCATCGAGCAGGATAAGATCACGGAGGTGGAGCTGGAGGACGGTATCCTCTATGCCAAGCCCGTGGACGGCTATGTCCACACCGTGCCCTCCAAGGATCCCAACAAGCCCGACAAGACCTACACCAACTCCGACAAGACCAAGCTGACGCTGTATACCACCTACCTCTCCGACAGCCGGCTGCTGCCGCTGCTGGATGAGCACGGCGTGAAGTACACCAGCCCCGTGCAGACCCAGATGAGCCCCATCCTGGAGTTCATGATCGCCTACATTCTGCCGGTGCTGCTGATGGTGGGTGTGTTCATGCTGGTGATGCGCCTGATGTCCAAAAACGGCGGCGGCATCGGCGGGATCGGCAACGTGGGCAAGTCCAACGCCAAGGTCTATATGGAGAAGCAGACCGGCGTCACCTTCCGTGACGTGGCCGGTCAGGACGAGGCTAAGGAGTCGCTGGAGGAGATCATCGACTTCCTCCACAATCCCGGCAAGTACACCGCCATCGGCG
>CAZUYE010000024.1:0-24718 GCA_964624925.1 uncultured Oscillospiraceae bacterium
GGGTACATGGTGATGAAGGTGGGCTGGATCAGCGTCTCCTCCACCTTCTGGTCGAAGGTCTCATACAGGGCGTTGCCCCAGGTGGCGGCCACGCCGTCCATATCCACGCCCACGCTGCGTGCCAGCTCCACGGCGGCCTGGGCGTCGCCCTCGATGGCCATGAAGTCCGCGCCGGTGACGCTCTTCACGGCGTCCGCCATGGTGACACGTCGCCAGCTGGGGGTCAGGTCGATGTCATGGCCCAGCCACTGGATCTGGTAGGTGCCCAGGATCTCCCTGGCCGCGCCGGTGATGATGCCCTCGAAGATATCCATCATGCCGTCCAGGTTGGTGAAGGCCTGATACAGCTCACAGGTGGTGAACTCGGGGTTGTGCTTGGTGTCCATGCCCTCGTTGCGGAAGATGCGGCCCACCTCATACACGCGCTCCATGCCGCCGACGATCAGCCGCTTCAGGTGCAGCTCCGTGGCGATGCGCATATACATATCGATATCCTGGGCATTGTGGTGGGTGATGAAGGGGCGGGCATTGGCGCCGCCGGCGATGGGGCTGAGGACGGGGGTTTCCACCTCCATGAAGCCCAGGCCGTCCAGATAGCGGCGCAGGAAGGACACGAAGCGGCTGCGGATCTCAAAATTCCGCTTGGACTCCGGATTCATGATCAGATCCACATAGCGCTGGCGATAGCGCAGCTCCTTGTCCGTCAGGCCGTGGAACTTCTCCGGCAGGGGCTGCAGGGACTTGGACAGCAGGGTGATCTCCCGGGCGCGGATGCTCATCTCGCCCTTCTGGGTGCGGAACACCTCGCCCCGGACGCCCACGATGTCGCCGATGTCGTACTTCTTGAAGCGGTTATAGGACTCCTCGTCCATCTCGTCCTTGCGGGCATAGATCTGGATGCGGCCGGACTTGTCCTGCAGGTCGCAGAAGGACACCTTGCCCATGCCGCGCTTGGACATCAGGCGGCCGCCCAGGGCCACGGTCTGCCCCTCCAGGGCGTCAAAGTTGTCCTTGACCTCCTGGGCGTGGTGGGTCACGTCGTAGCGGGTGATGTGGAAGGGATCCATACCCGCCTCCTGCAGGGCCTTCAGCTTGTCACGGCGTACCTGAAGAATTTCCCGCAGATCCTGCTGCTGATTATTTTGCTCTGCCATGATGCAGTTCTCCTCTCTCGTCGTTTCTTATCGTTCAATGCGCTCCACCCGGTAGTGGATACTGCCCCGGGGCGCCTCCACGGTGAGCTCGTCGCCCACGCGCTTGCCCATCAGTGCCTTGCCGAAGGGGGAATCCTCCGACACCTTGCGCTCCATCACGTCGGCCTCCTGGGAGCCCACGATGGTATATTCCGGCAGCTGCTTGCCATTGGCCAGGTTGGTCACCAGCACGCGGCAGCCGATGGAGATTTTGTCGGAGTCCACGTCCGCCTCGTCCACGATGACGGCGTGGAGCAGGATCTCCTCCAGCTCCGCAATGCGGGAATAGAGCTTGCCCTGCTCGTTTTTCGCCTCGTCATACTCGCTGTTCTCGGACAGATCGCCGAAGCCTCTGGCCTCTTTGATCAGTTCCGCGATCTCGTCGGCGCGGGTGGTCTTGCTATAATCCAGCTCGCGTTTGAGCTCGTCATAGCGCTCCTGACTCATTCTGAATTCTTTTACCATTGCCATTGCAGCACGTTCCTTTCGGGTATCCGGCCCGTAGGCGGATACGATATACTGATAATATGTCACACTGCATTATAGTGAGTTTCTCCTCTTCTGTCAAGCCCCGTGCGCCTTGACATGACCGCAGCGGCGGGGCTATAATAGGGGCAAAGGAGGGCATAGCTATGCGTTTGGACAAATACCTGAAGGTTTCCCGGCTCATCAAGCGCCGCACGGTGGCCAACGAGGCCTGCGACAGCGAGCGGGTCAGCGTCAATGGCCGGGTGCAGCGGGCCTCCTACGAGGTAAAGGTGGGCGATCACATCGCCATCCGCTTCGGCGCCAAGACCCTGGAGGTGGAGGTGCTCAGCGTGGCGGAGAACGTGGGCAAGGCGGAGGCCGCCGCCATGTACCGGGAGATCGGCCCGGCATAAAATCGGACGTCCCCTCATACACATGGAGGTATCCTGTGGATGAGGGGGCCTTTTTATGGCGTATGAAGTGGGGCAGCAGCTATACCACCGGGTGGAGCTGCAGGGACGGGATAAGCTGACGGTGTCCGGCGTGGAGGATGTGGAGCGCTTCGACGAGGGCTGCATCGTGATGTCCACCTGCGAGGGGACGCTGGTGGTCACCGGCGAGGGGCTGCACATTGGCAAGCTGAGTCTGGACGGTGGCGAGCTGTGCGTGGACGGTCGGGTGGAGTCGCTGACCTATGAGGAGAGCGCCGCGCCCCGGGGCTCCTGGCTGGCCCGTCTCCTGGGCTGAGGATGGAGAACCACATTTTGCAGCAGCTGACCGCTCTGGGCGGCGCGGCGGCCCTGGGTGCGGCGGCGGCGCTGGTATACGATCTGCTGCGGGCCCTGCGGCAGCTATGGCCGGCCCTGACCCTGCTGGCCGACGGGCTGTGGGCGCTGCTGTGCCTGCTGGGCACCCTGTGGGCCCTGCTGGAGCTGGGCGGCGGCGAGCCTCAGCTGTATCTGCTGCTGGGTGCCCTGTCCGGCGCGGCGCTGTATCTGCTGCTGGCCGCGCCGCTGCTGCGGCCCCTGTGGGCCTTCTGGGCCGAGGCGCTGCTGGATTTCCTGCGGCTTCTGCTGTGGCCCCTGAAGCTACTCCGTCGCTGTGTAAAAAAAATTGCATCCATCGCAAAAAAAGTCTTCCATTTTTCAAAAAAGTACGCTATACTGAACATATATAAGTGGAAGTGTAAGCTGTCATCCGGGCAGCGGGCACCGGGGGGAGGAAGCCGACATGGCAAAACGAGCAAAAAACAAAAAAAAGCCCGCCAGCCGCGCTAAGCTGGCCGCGATGCTGGTGATCGCGGTGCTGCTGGTCGCCGTAACGGCGGAGGTGGCGCACACCTTCGGCAGCCGCCTGCCGGAGCTGCAGCGCCAAAGCGAGGCACTGGATGACCAGATCCGCCAGGAGCAGCAGGAGAACAACGACCTGCGGGATGATCTGGAGCACGCCGGCGATCCGGACTTCATCCAGGATATGGCCCGGGACGAGCTGGGCCTAGCCACCGACGGCGAGCGCATCTTCTACGATGTGAACAATTGAGCCCATTTTTGGAAGGGAGCAGATATAACAGCCTATGGAAGTAACGGTTGGGATGATCCTCAGCGGAAAAGTCACGGCGATCACCAAATTCGGCGCCTTTGTGGCGCTGCCCGGCGGCAAGTCCGGCCTGGTACACATTTCCGAGATATCCGGCAGCTTTGTCACGGACATTCACGATTTTCTGACGGAGGGACAGGAGACCCAGGTGAAGGTGCTGTCCATCTCCCCGGAGGGGAAAATCAGTCTGTCCATCAAGCAGGCGCAGCCGCCCAAGCCCCGACCCCGTCCGGCGGAGCGTCCGGCCCCGACCCGGCCTGCCCGCACTCCGGCGCCTCAGCCCGCCGCACCGGCGGCGGAGCCCAGCTTTGAGGACAAGCTCAAGCAGTTCATGACCCTGTCCGACAGTAAGCAGTCGGAACTCAACCGCTACATGGCCTCCAAGCGCGGCGGACGGCGCAGAAAATAAACACAGCACATGTGTTGCGGCCCGCTCGCTGGAGCGGGTCGCTTTACGCTGTCACCCCTCTGTTTTCATGTGGCAAAGGCTTTTCTGCCCTCTCGCGGGGTGGGGCGCTTTCGGCCCCATGTCACACAGGGGATTGCAAAATACGTGAAATTGTGCTATAACAGAGGCATCCGAAAAAAATATAGGAGGAAGCTCTGTTATGAAGAAGATCATCGCCACCACCAACGCACCCGCCGCCATCGGCCCCTATTCCCAGGCCATCGACTGCGGCAGCTTCCTGGTCACCAGCGGCCAGGTGCCCTTTGATCCCAAGACCGGTGAGTTCGTCCCCGGCGGCATCCAGGAGCAGACCCGCCAGGTGTTCCTGAACATCAAGGCCATTCTCGAGGCCGCTGGCCTGACCATGGACAACGTGGTCAAGACCACCGTCTTCCTGCAGAACATGAGCGATTTCGCCGCCATGAACGCGGTGTACGCCGAGTTCTTCACCGAGGGCCAGTATCCCGCCCGCAGCGCGGTGGAGGTCGCCTCCCTACCCCGTGGTGCCCTGGTGGAGATCGAGACCATCTGCATCAAGTAAGCAGCATATAACAACACAGCGCCGAGGCGATGGCCCCGGCGCTGAAACTGTCAAAAAGGGCTAAGGCCCTTTTTGACAGCAGGTTTCGCTGCGTTCCGCGCCTCGGTTGGCCGCTAAAAGTGGCCAATTCGACAGGCCCGGCATCAACCGCCGGGTCTGCCGAGGCCCGTTCCTCTGGGCCGAGGCCTTTACTCCGCGCAAAGTGTTTTTTTTCGACGTGCACGCCGCCGAAAAAACGATTGAATTGCATTTGCGGCCTGCGGGCCGCAAACTCTGCGAGGCTTTTTTATACACTGAGCGCCGGGGCCATCGCCCCGGCGCTGCTTCGTCTCTATAATCTGGGATGGTCTCAGTCGCCCTCGCGCATCCGGTAGCCCACGCCCACCTCGGTAAAGATGTACTGGGGTTGGCCGGGGGTCTGCTCGATCTTGCGGCGGATGTTGGCCATGTTCACCCGCAGGATCTGGTTGTCCGCCTTGGCCTTGGGGCCCCACAGCTCCCGGATGATGAAGTCATAGGTCAGCACCTTGCCGGCGTATTTGCCCAGTAGGGCCACGATCTTGTATTCGTTCACCGTCAGCTTGGCATTCTCACCCCGGATGAGCACCTGGTGCTTGTCATAGTCGATGGTCAGGTCGCCAGCGGTAAACTTACCGGACTGGGCAATCTGGGAGTTGGCCAGGGTGGTGCGGGTATGGCGGATGGCCGTGCGGATCCGGGCCAGCAGCTCGGAGGTACCGAAGGGCTTGACCAGATAGTCATCCGCGCCATAGTCCAAGGCGTCCACCTTGTCGTGCTCGTGATTCCGGGCGGAGACCACCACCACCGGCAGGTTCGACCACTTGCGCACGGATTTGAGCACCTCCATGCCATCCATATCCGGCAGGCCCAGATCCAGCACGATCAGATCCGGGCAGTGGGAGGCGATCATGGTCAGCGCCTCCTCGCCGCTGCTGACAACAATAGTGTCGTAGCCGTTGGCATTGAGGATCATGGCAATGAAATTACTGATGCTCTGTTCATCTTCCACGATCAGAACCTTATCCTTGATCTTCATTTTCTTCCTCCTCCAGGGGCAGATCCACCGTGAAGCGGGCCCCCCCTGATCTCATATTTTCTCCCTTGATGTGGCCGCCATGGGCCTGCACCACCGTGCGGCAAACAGACAGGCCAATGCCCATGCTGCGCCCCCGGTCTCCCTGCAGAACGGCGCTCTGCGACCCGTCAAACAGGTGCTCCAGCCGGGCCGCCGGGATCCCCTTGCCGTTGTCCTCCACCGTGCAGCGGGACCACTTCCTGCCGTGCGTCAGGCGCACGATGATCTGCGTGGTGGTCTCGCCATGGGTGGCGGCATTTTCCAGCAGATTGGTCAGCACCTGCTGGATCAGCAGCGGATCCATGGGCACCAGCACAAACTCCTCCGGCACCTCCACCTGTATCTCGATCTCCGGATGCCGCCGCCGGAACTTGGCCACGGCGCCCTCAATGACCTCCTCCGGTATCTCCGGCGACTTCTCCACCCGGGCGTTCTCCGCCCCGATGCGGGTGATAGACAGCAGATTCTCCACAATGTGAATCAGCCACTGCGCGTCCTCGTTGGCGCTTTTCAGCAGCTCATGGCGCTGCTGCGGCGTGAGGCTGTCCTCCTGCTCCAGCAGCACGTTGGTGGCCCCCACGATGCCCGTCAGGGGCGTTCGTATGTCATGGGACACCGCCCGCAGGAGGTTGCTGTGTATCCGCTCCCGCTCGGCCTCCCGCTCCATGACGCTGACCTTCTTGGCCCGGCTGGTAACGATACCGGTGGCGACGCTGATCGTCAGCGTTACCAAAAAGGTCAGGGGGAATCCCGTCAGGGTAAAGCTCACCGCCCAGTAGGGCGGGGTGAAGATGTAGTCCACGCTGAGCACAGCGAACACCGACATGATAAGGCTGAAAAAAAAACCGTCCGTCAGCAGCGCCGTCAAAAACACGTCCAGCAGGAAGATCATGGCCACATAGCTGCTGTCGCTCTGGGGGTCGAAGCGCCGCAGCACCAGGCAGAAGATCACCGACATCAGGTACAGCGACATGGATATGATAAAGTCTCTGGCTGAGTAGCTGATATCGGACAACAGCAGATGGTTGCGCTTGAGCCACTCCTCCGGCCACGGAAACCGCTTCACAAGCTCCCTCCTTTTTTTAATTATGAAGTATTATAGCATACTTTTGCGTTAAGATTTTGCTAAAGACTTGTTAAGATGCGAATTTTTTATTGAAAATTATTTCTCACCCGGAATACATTGCACCGGCGGCGGATATGTGCTATAATCATAGGATACAATACAGCGCAGAGGCGCTTTTCGGGAGGAATCTCATTATGCAGCATCCCACTGTGAATATCAAGGAATTTCTGCATCCCGGCGTGCGGGTGCATCTGGCCGGTATCGGCGGCGTATCCATGTGCCCCCTGGCAGAGGTACTGCTGGACATGGGGCTAACGGTGCAAGGCTCTGACATGGCGGAAAGTGACACCGTCCGCAAGCTGCGTGAACAGGGCATCGACGTAGCCGTGGGCCACTCGGCGGAGAACCTGAAGGACTGTGACCTGGTGATCCGCACCGCCGCCATCCACGACGAGAACCCGGAGATTGCCGGGGCCGTGGCCCGGGGCATCCCCGTATACGAGCGGGCCCAGGCATGGGGCGCCATCATGCAGCAGTACCCCAACGCACTGTGCATCTCCGGCACACACGGCAAGACCACCACCACCTCCATGGCCACCCACATCCTCATGGCCGCCCAGGCGGATCCCACGGTGATGATCGGCGGCACGCTTCCCATGCTGCGCTCCGGCTATCGGGTGGGCCAAGGCGACACCATCGTGCTGGAGTCCTGTGAATACTGCAACTCCTTCCTGAACTTCTTCCCCACCGTGGCGGTGATCCTGAACGTGGAGGAGGATCATCTGGACTTCTTCAAAGATCTGGAGGACATCAAGCGCTCCTTCCGGGCCTTTGCCGAGCTGGCGCCCCAGCGGGGCCATGTGGTGGTCAACGCCGACAACCAGAATGCCTTGGACAGCGTGGCCGGTATCGAGCACCCGGTCTTCACCTTCTCCGTCTCCCAGCGTACGGCAGACTGCTATGCCGACAACGTGGCCTTCTTCGACGGCTGCGGCAGCTTCGATGTCATGGTGCATGGCGCGCTGTATGCCCATGTGGATCTTCACGTCCCCGGCAAGCACAATATTTCCAACGCCCTGGCCGCTGCCTCCGCCGCCTATGTTCTGGGTCTGGACGGTAAGGCCGTCAGCCACGGCCTGGCGGACTTCACGGGTGTGGGCCGCCGCATGGAGCACAAGGGCAGCTACCACGGGGCCGAGCTCTACGATGACTATGCCCACCACCCCACGGAGCTGAGCACCCTGCTGGCCACCGCCCGCACCATGGGCTATCAGCGGATCATCTGTGCCTTCCAGCCCCATACCTATACCCGCACCAAGGCCCTGTTCGACGATTTTGTCCAGCAGCTACGGCTGCCGGACATCACCATCCTGGCCGAGATCTACGCCGCCCGGGAGCAGAACCTGCTGGGTATCTCCTCCCGCGACCTGGCCGCCCAGATCCCAGGCTCCATCTACTGCTCCACCCTGGACAAGGTCACGGAGACCCTGGCCCGCCTGGCCCAGCCCGGCGACCTGCTGCTGACTGTTGGCGCCGGAGATATCTTCCGGGCTGGCGAAAAGCTACTGGAGCAGGCCTGAAAAATCGCAAAACGGCCCCGCAGCTGCACAGCTGCGGGGCACTTTATCCCTCACTCCCGCGGAATCTCGGCGGCCAGCACCTCCTGGGTATCGGCCCCGCACAGGCGGATGAGCTTCTCCGCCAGGATCTTGGAGAAGCCGGCAATCAGGGCGCTCTGGATGATGAGTCGGGCCACAGCCCCCTCGCTGGACTGATCCGGCGAGCGGATGTCCGCTGCGGCATCCTGCACCTGCTGGTTGAAGAACAGACCAATGTGACGGAATTTGGCCGAGTAGTCCTCATACACCATGCGTACCTCCTCCTCCGGAATGTCGGAGGGGATGATTTTCTGCACGTCGCTGATGCTGATGGACTGCTTCATGGTCAGAATCATGATGAGATAGGCGATGTGGATCCGGAAATACTTCCGCTTCACCGGCGCGGGCATAATCTTCAGGCGCACATAGTTGTTGATGGTGGAGGAGGTGACAAAGCTCTCCTTCCCGCCGGGCATGGCCGGGATGAAGGTCAGATACTGCGCCAGCAGCACCACCACCTGATCCATATACAGGCCCAGATCCGGGATGGCCTCCCAGTCCGGCAGATGATAGTCCGTGATGAAGCGATCCCAGCGGTCGAGCTTATGGGCAATTAATTCCTTGTCGTATTGCATATTGTGTACCTCCTGCCCCTTATTTACTATATCATATCAGAAAAGCTTGTTCCACGCAACGAAAATTTACAATTCCTTCATTGATTCCTCTTTTCTAATACTTTATATTTGCATCAGGTACATTTTCCCCTGTTTTCTCATGCTCCACCGCCGCAAATAATATGTTGACTTTTTGTTTCTAATATACTATATTAATTAAAACGACGCAGGTACCATGCATACAGCAGCTGTTCGACACGTTAGCGGACTGGCTGCGCCACAACCTGTAAACACATTTTGAAAGGACGTGCTTCCCATGATCCAGATCTTTGTTGACTCCGGCGCCAATCTCCCCACCGAGCTGCGGGAGCAGCACGACATCCACCTGCTGCCCATGGCTCTGACCATTGACGAGCAGCCCGCTCCCCCGGAGCTGGACGGCCACGCTTACTACGAGGCCCTGCGGGGTGGCGCGGACGTGCGCACTTCCATGGTGAACCCGGAGCAGGCCCGCCAGGCCTTTGAGCCCTATGTAGCCGCCGGGGACGACGTGGTGTACTTCAGCATCTCCGCCGGCATCAGCGGCAGCTGGTGGTCGGCCAAGCTGGCCGGTGACGAGCTAATGGAGCAGTACCCCGGCCGCCGGGTTCACGCCATCGACAGCATGGGCGCGGGTCTGGGCGCGGGTATCCCCGCCCTGCGGGCGGCGGAGCTGGTGGTTCAGGGCACGGACTTTGACACGCTGGTGGAGGAGATGAGCGTCTATTGCCGGAACTACTGCCAGTATTTCGCCGTGGACGACCTGAAATATCTGCGTAAGGGCGGCCGCATCTCCGGCGCCACGGCGCTGGTGGGCTCTCTGCTGCTCATCAAGCCCATCCTCCGGGGCGACGAGGAGGGCAAGATCGTCATGTATGACAAGGTGCGCGGCAAGCTGAAGGCCATCGAGCGCCTGGTGTCCATCTACAAGGAGAAGTGCATTGATCTGGACGGCCTCATCGGCATCTCCCACGGGGACTGCCCCGGCGAGGCGCTGCGGCTGGAGACCAAGCTGCGGGAGATGGGCCATCGGGGCCCCATCCTGCTGGTGCCCCACGAGCCCGTCACCGGCGCCCATGTGGGGCCCGGTATGCTCTCGCTGTTCTTCCACAGCGTGGGCCGCTGAACTGCAAATATAACCGGGAGGGGCGATTGCCCCTCCCGGTTTAGGTTGTTAAAAATCTTCGTTCTTTTTTGTGGTCGGTTATGCCCGCCGGGCGATATAGCGGGCCACATAGATGCCGCTGGCGCTGGCATGGGACAGGGAGTGGGTCACGCCGCTGCCGTCACCGATGACGAACAGGCCCTCATGGCAGGTCTGCAGATCCTTGTCCAGCTGCACCTCCATGTTGTAGAACTTCACCTCCACGCCATAGAGCAGCGTGTCGTCGTTGGCGGTGCCCGGGGCGATCTTGTCCAGGGCATAGATCATCTCGATGACGCCGTCCAGGATGCGCTTGGGCATCACCAGGCTCAGGTCGCCGGGCGTGGCGGACAGGGTGGGGGTCACGAAGCTCTCTTCGATGCGCTTGGGGGTGGAGCGCTGGCCCCGGATCAGGTCGCCAAAGCGCTGCACGATGACACCGCCGCCCAGCATATTGGACAGGCGGGCGATGCTCTCGCCATAACCATTGGAGTCCTTGAAGGGCTCGGAGAAGTGCTTGGCCACCAGGAGGGCAAAGTTGGTGTTCTCCGTGTGCATGGCGGGATCTTCATAGCTGTGGCCATTTACGGTGACGATGCCGTTGGTGTTCTCGTTGACCACCGCGCCCTTGGGATTCATGCAGAAGGTGCGCACGCGATCCTGGAACTTCTCCGTGCGATAGACGATCTTACTCTCATACAGCTCGTCGGTCAGGTGGGCAAAGACCTGGTAGGGCAGCTCCACCCGCACGCCGATGTCCACGCGGTTGGACTTGGTGCCGATGTCTAGCTGGCGGCAAACCTGCTCCATCCACTTGCTGCCGCTGCGGCCCACGGAGATGATGCAGTAGCGGCCGGTGTAGCTGCCGCCGTCGGTGACCACCTCATAGCCGTCCGCCAGCCGGCGGATCTCCCGCACCGGCGTGTCGAAAAACAGATCCATGCCGTCCTTGAGAATGTCATACAGGTGCTCCAGCACCACCAGGTTCTTGTCGGTGCCCAGGTGCCGCACGGAGGCGTCCAGCAGGTGCAGGTCGTTCTCCAGGCAGAGCTTCTTGATGTGCGTGGAGCCGGTGGAGTACAGGTGGGTGCCCTGGCCGCCGTTTTCCACGTTGATCTGATCCACATATTCCATCAGCTCCAGGGCCTGCTTTTTGCCGATGTATTCGTGCAGGGTGCCGCCAAACTGGTTGGTGATGTTGTATTTTCCGTCGGAAAAGGCCCCGGCGCCGCCGAAGCCGTTCATAATGGCGCAGGTGGGACAGCCCACACAGGCCTTTACCTTCTCCCCATCGATGGGGCAGCGGCGGCGGCTCAGGGCGTGGCCCGCCTCGAACAGGGCGATCTTCAGGTCAGGCCGCTTCTGCAGCAGCTCATAGGCGGAGTAGATCCCGCCGGGGCCGCCGCCCACGATCAACACGTCATATTGCATTACTTATTCCTCCTGCATTACATATCAATTCATCTTATAGTATACAGAAAATTGCTCAGGATGACAAGTCGCTTTTCCTTATGTCTGCTTTCAGTTGTCCTTGATATTCTACAATTTTATCGGCATAATAGATAATTATAGTGTGAAATTTAGGCAAAGTATATTGACGATTTGTTTATTATGTGATAGGATAAGAAAGAAAGGAGGTTTCATTCTATATAACGCAAGCAAAAACAGATAGCGAAGCGAAAGGAGCGTATATATGAAAAAAATCATATCCATCGTTTTGGCCATTGTAATTGTTTGTTCCTTGCCTTCTACTGCATTTGCGGCTTCATCCTCGGTTGCAACAAGCTTGGACGAAAATAGCATTCTTTGTCAAGCCGAAGATGGATTTATGTTCATTACCACTTCTGATGAGTTGTGCGCAACGATCATTACCAACGATACTTTGCATGTCGTTACTGTGTCGATTAAATACTCCATCCAGAGCAATGAGGTCTACCAGTGGTATATTGATGACTATCCCCATCCATTTCACTCATCAAGCGCTGCTTTTTGGGATGGTGTTATTGCTTATGCAGAGAACCACATGGGTCAGGCAGAAGTTGTTTCTTTTTCAAGCGAGGTCTCTAATAGTGTAGAGAGGTCTATTCAACCGCGTAGTTCTGCAGTTGCAGATATTTATCCGCAGTTTGTAACATGCGTCGGAACCTCCCCCTTCAATAGGATTATGAGATATAATACAACAATTGGGGGAAATGCGGTTCATGTTTATGAAGATATGACCTTTGATATTCGCATTGCTCAGACCAAATCGTGGTCTACGGCGGTTTTTGTGTCAACGCTCATTACATCTATTTTGGGCTTGTTTGTCACAAACACATTAGTAAATGCCCTTTGTACAGCATTCAACCTTATTGTGAGTGCGGTGGCTGAGGTTAAGGCAGGAAAGCTTAATCAATATTCTTGTCTGGCTCTTTTTTCTCGATATGTCAATATTAATGATAGCACATATCCGTATAATATGACAGAACGAGGCGTAACGTATTATGCATATGAGAATGCTACTCCCAACAATACCGATCGGGCACAAATTGACGTGGGCTCTAATTATACGGAGTATAGTCCGAGTGAAACTTATTACAGGGATTGTTCCGCTCAGGCGCTGGACGGTTATAACGCATATTTGGTATTAAGGGGGTAAGGCTGTAAGATGTGGAGTTTTTTAAGCGGCTATACGCTGAAAGAATATCGGTGGGGACTGCTCTGGCCGTTGGCCAACTGCTTGTTCTGTGTTCTCAACCTTTGTTCCGTGATTCTGGACGCCACATTGATTTACCAACTGCTGTTTGTCCTTAATTGTGTAAATCTGCTGCAACACCACAGCACCTGTCGTCTGTGTGCGGTGCTCACACTGAGTCTTGCTGCCTATGGGCAGGCGCATTTTTCTCTTGCTGTCGTTCCCACCGCTCTGGTCATAAACGTAGTATTCCTGCTCTATGCATTGTTTGTGCTGTTCTTTTTCCGGCAGGAGTTTCGGGATGAGGCTGACGTTGCATAAAATCTTCGTCCCCCGCTATAGCGGGGGACGTTTTTTCTTGTCAAGGGCCGCCGCGCTGTGCTATACTAAAGAAAATCATGCAGGGAGGCCACCGTTATGAGCTATGCCGATGAGATCTTTCAGCAAAATTGCCGGGATATTTTGGAAAACGGCGTGTGGGATACGGAGCAGGACGTCCGGCCCCACTGGGAGGACGGCGCGCCGGCCCACACGGTGAAGCGCTTCGGCATCGTGAACCGCTATGACCTGCGGCGGGAGTTTCCCATCCTGACCATCCGGCGCACCTATTTCAAGTCCTGCATCGATGAGCTGCTGTGGATCTGGCAAAAGAAGTCCAACAACGTCCACGACCTGTCCAGCCACATCTGGGACAGCTGGGCCGATGGGAGCGGCTCCATCGGCAAGGCCTATGGCTATCAGCTGGGGGTGAAGCACCGGTACCCGGAGGGGGACTTTGACCAGGTGGATCGGGTGCTGTATGACCTGAAGCACAACCCCGCCTCCCGGCGCATCCTCACCAACCTCTATAACTTTCAGGATCTCCATGAGATGGCCCTGTACCCTTGCGCCTATTCCATGACCTTCAACGTCTCCGGGAACACCCTCAACGCCATTTTGAACCAGCGCAGCCAGGATATGCTGACAGCCAACAACTGGAACGTGGTGCAGTACAGCGTGCTGCTGCACATGATGGCCCAGGTGTCCGGCCTGGAGGCCGGGGAGCTGATGCACGTCATTGCTGATGCCCACATCTATGACCGCCATGTGCCCCTGGTGGAGGAGCTGCTGCTGCGGCAGGGCCGCCCGGCCCCGGCCTTCCGCATGGAGGAGGAGACGGATTTCTACCGCTTCAGCAAGGACAGCTTCCACCTGGAGGGCTATGAGCCCCTGCCCTGGACGGAGAAGATCCCCGTGGCCATATAAGGCGGGGCCTTGTTCACTTCGCCTGATTCTTCCAGCGAATTTTTGATAAATTAGTAGAAATTTCCCCGAAAAGCTTGACAAGAAAAAACACGGCTGTTATACTTGCTTCAACATAGCAAGTACATAGTGAGTTTGTAAGTTGAATTACAAACGGTTGCGATGAAGCAACGCACCTTTTACCGGGAGGTAAAGGGTCTGCGTTGCTTTTTTATTTTTTCAGTTTGCCGAGGTAATTATGGAGAGAGCTTACTATTTGGGATTAGATCAGGGTACCACCGGTGAGACCGCTCTGCTGCTGGATAGGGAGATGCACGTCATTGCCCGCGGCTATCATGAGCACCGGCAGTACTTTCCGAAGCCCGGCTGGGTAGAGCATGAGCCCCAGGAGATCCTGGACAGTCTGCTGCTAGCCGCGGAGCAGGCCATGCACAGCGCCAACGTGCGCTGGGAGCATATCCGCTGCATCGGCCTGGCCAACCAGGGCGAGACCTGTCTGATGTGGGATCGGGAGACCGGCGAGCCGGTGTACCCCGCCATCGTGTGGCAGGACAGACGCACCTCCAGCGCCGCCGATGAGCTGGCCCGGCAGCACCGGGACGAGATACAGCGGCGCACGGGGCTGATCGTGGACGGCTATTTCTCCGCCACCAAGTTCCAGTGGATCATGGACAACGTGCCCCTTGTGCGCCAGCGGATCGATGCGGGGCAGCTGTTGGCCGGAACGCTGGACTCCTGGCTCGTATGGAAGCTGACCGGCGGGCGGCAGCACGTCACGGACTGCGCCACCGCCTCGCGCACCATGCTCTTTAACATCCACGAAAAGCGCTGGGACAGCGTACTGCTGGAACTGATGGGCATGCCGGAGCAGATCCTGCCCCGGGTGTGCGAGTGCGCCGGTGATTTCGGCGCCACGTTACCAGAGTATACCGGCGGCGTATCCGTGCCTATCTGCGGCCTCATCGTGGATCAGCAGGCGGCACTCTATGCCCAGAATTGCTTCACCTCCGGCAGCGCCAAGGTCACCTATGGCACCGGCTGCTTCATGCTGATGAACGTGGGCCAGACGCCGGTGGTCTCCCGCAACGGGCTGCTGACCTCCGTGGCCTGGCAGCTGCGGGGCGAGACGATCTATGCCCTGGACGCAGGCATCTATGTGGCCGGGGCGGCCATCCAATGGCTGAAGAACCAGATGGGCCTGATCCAGTCCGCAGCGGACACGGAGGCCATGGCTCTGCGCACACGCGACAACGGCGGCGTATACTTCGTTCCGGCCTTCAGCGGCCTGGCGGCGCCCCACTGGGATCAGTACGCCCGGGGCACCATCGTGGGGCTCACCGGCGGCACCACCCGGGAGCAGCTGGTGCGGGCCACGCTGGAGAGCATCGCCTATCAGGTCAGCGACAATCTGCAGGTCATGCGCGGGGACAGCGGCATCCCCATCGAACGCATCCGGGTGGACGGCGGCATGGTCTGCAACCGCTTCCTCATGCAGTTCCAGGCTGATATCCTGGGCATCCCCGTGGAGGTGCCGGCGGTGTTCGACACCACGGCCATGGGCGCAGCCCGCATGGCCGCCCTGGGGCTGGGGGACATTCCGGGGCCCTATGCCATGCCTGACGAGCCGGTGAAGAACTACTATGAGCCCCGCATGAGCCAGGACGAGCGCTCGCAGCTGCTGGGCCAGTGGGAGCGCGCCGTGCAGTGCGCCATGCACTGGGCCGGGCCCAACAAGTGATCCCAGGGGAGACCCCCCTCCGAAATAAACAATCCATTCAACAAGACGATCCGAAAAAAAGGAGGACACATCATGAAGAAGAACATTGCAGTTTTGGGCGGCGGCAACGGCGCGCATACCATGGCAGGCGATCTGGCGCTGCGGGGCTATCATGTGCGGATGTGGGAGGATCCCGCCTTCATCGGCCGGCTGAGCGTGCTGCGCGACACCCTGACCATCCGCTGCACCGGCGAGGTCAGCGGCAACGGCAAGATCGATCTGCTGACCGACGACATGGCCCAGGCCATCGACGGCGTGGACTACATCGCCGTGGTCACCCCCTCCACCGCCCACGTGGCCGTGGCGGAGAAGCTGAAGGGCCTGGTCAAGAAGGAGCAGGTCATCCTGATCTATCCCGGCGGCTTCGGCGCTCTGGAGTTCCGCAAGGTGCTGGGCGAGGAGTGCCCGGTGATCGTGGAGACCAACAACCTGCCCTATGACACCCGCCTCAACGGCCCCGCCTCCGTCTTCTGCTCCGGCAAGAGCCCCGTCAGCATCGCCGTTTTCCCGGCGGACGCGGACAAGAGCTTCCTGGACGACATCATGGACATCAGCCCCTATGACCGCATCTATGAGGACGTGCTGGAGAGCGACCTGTCCCTGGTGAACCCCTCCGTGCATTCCGGCCCGTGCCTGATCAACTTCGGCGCCATCGAGCAGCAGGATATGCGCGGCAAGTTCTGCATGTATGAGCACTTCACCTTCGGCGCGGCCAAGATCGACTGGGCCATCGACGCCGAGCGCAAGGCCGTGGGCGCGGCCCTGGGCTATAAGCTGACCCCGCTGGAGGACTTCTGCGAGCCCAAGGACGGCGTGCTGAAGTGGCAGGACATCTATCAGAAGATGCACGGCGCCCCGGAGCTGACCCCCATCACCGGCCCCGACAGCATCTGGAACCGCTACCTCACCGAGGACTGCCCCAACGGCCTGGTGCCCTGGAGTGAGCTGGGCAAGCTCTGCGGCGTTCCCACCCCCACCATGGACGGCGTGATCAGCATCTACACGGTGGCCCATGGCCGCGACTGGCGTGCCGAGGGCATCAAGCTGGATCGCATGGGCCTGGACGGCATGACACCCGCCGAGATCCGCAGCTTCCTGAAGACTGGCCGCAAGTGAGAAACCCGTCAAGTCCAGCCGAAACGGCTGCTTGAATATAACAAAAAAAGGAGAATGTATATGAAGAGAGTACTCGCAATGATCCTTGCCATGGTAATGGCACTGACTCTGGTGGCCTGCAGCGGCGGCCAGGGCGGCAGCGACGGCGAAGTCATCAAGCTGCGCGTTGCCGTACAGCAGAACGAGAACCACGAGACCTGCAAGGCCGTGCGCCGCATCGCCGAGAAGGTGGAGGCTGCTACCAACGGTGGCCTGGTGCTGGACATCTTTTCCGACAGTGTGCTGGGCGACTATACCGCCGTGTTTGACGAGGTGCGCATGGGCAGCATCGACATGGCCGTGCAGTCCTTCTCCGGCCAGTATGACCCCGCCTTCGAGATCGGCTATCTGCCCTATCTGTTCACCAACTATGAGGAAGCCTCCAAGGTGCTGGGCGAGGGTTCCAACACCTACAAGATGATCCAAGACAAGTGCGACGAGAACGGCATGGTCTTCCTGGGCTACTTCGCTGAGGGCTTCGTGCAGGTCGGCATGGTCAAGCCCGTGGACAACATGGGCGACCCCAATGCCCCCAAGACCCAGCTGGTGCGCTGCCCCGCCATTGAGAGCGGCCGCCTGGCCATGGACTGCCAGGGCTTCCCCACCATCACCATCCCCTATTCCGACCTCTACACCTCCATGCAGACCGGCGTGTGTGACGGCTGGATGGGCGGCACCGCAGAGCTGAACTATGTGGGCTTCCGGGATGTCATCAAGTACCTGTATCTGGTGAACCAGCAGATGGAGAACAACTCCGGCATCATCAACAAGGAGAAGTTCAACTCCCTGCCCGCCGAGTATCAGACCATCCTGATGGACGCCTTCGCTGAGGAGGCCGCCGCTTCCTTCGACCGCGCCCAGAGCACCGACGAGGCCAACATCAAGCTGTGCCGCGACTACGGCATCACCATCGTGGAGCTGAGCCAGGATGAGCTGAACGCCCTGGCCGACAAGGTCCGCACCGAGACCTGGGACGCCGACTTTGAGATGTACGGCGCCGATGCCAAGGCCGCTGTTTACGCCGACATGGGCTGGTAAGCCTCTGCATCCGGAGAACTGAGAGAAAACCTGTTGCCGGCCGGCCCGCTGCGGACGGCTTGCCCCGGCGGGCCGGCCTCCATTCCGATGGATTCTGTTTCGGAGGAAACCGATATGTTTGACAAATTTATGCAATTCCGCGAATCAGCCGGCTGGAAGGTCCTGAAGTGGATCCAGGAGCTGATGATCGTGGTAAGTGCCTCCGCGGCCACGCTGACCTTCGTGGCGGAGGTGCTGATCCGCTATATCCTGAAGATCGACTTCCTGGGCTTTGACGAGTGGGTGCTGCTGTTTGCCAGCTGGCTGTATTTCATGGGCGGCTCCTACGCCATGTATAAAAAAGAGCACATCAGCGCAGATATGCTGCCGCTGTTTCTCAAGGGCCGTGTGCTGCAGATCACCCGCGTGGTCGTGGGCTGGGTGCTCTTCGCCATCACGGTGGTGCTGGCCGTATGGGGCGTGGACTATTTTACTTATGCCATATCCCGTACCCAAAACACCACTGTCTGGAAGATCCCCCTGATCGTCAGCCAGGCGTCCCTGTCTGTGGGCTATATCCTCATGGCCTTCTATGGGCTGGTGTATGCCATTGAGGACACCGTGATCGCCGTTGCCGACGGCAAAAAAATCCGCGAAGAAAAAAGCAGAAAGGGGGACTGTGAATTATGAGTCCTGCCAGTGTTATCATCGTCGCAGTGATCCTTCTGGTTCTGCTGCTGGTAGTCGGCGTTCCCATCCCCTTCGCCTTCTCCGGCGTCACCATCGTGCTGGTGCTGGTGCTGGGCTATTCCCCCGACTTCCTGATCCCCGCCAGTTATAACAAGATAAACTCACTGGTGCTGTTGTGTATCCCGCTGTTTATGATCGCCGGCACCATCATTCGAGAGGGCAAGATAGGCGACGCCCTCATCGGCTTCGTGCAGCAGTTCCTGGGTCGCTTCAAGACGGGCCTGGGCACCGTGACGGTGGTTACCTGCGCCATCTTCGGCGCCATCTCCGGTTCCTCCGCCGCCACGCTGTCCTCCGTGGGCTCCATCATGGCTCCCAAGCTGCGCGACCGCGGCTATCCCCGGGGCGTTATCGCCGCCCTGCTGGCCAGCTCCAGCGTGCTGGGCCTGCTGATCCCGCCCTCTGCGGCGCAGATCCTCTATGCCTGGTCCTCCGGCACCTCCGTGCTGGCCTGCTTCCTGGCCACCATCGTGCCCGGCATCATCGTGGCCATCCTGTTCTGCGTGGTGCAGCACTTCCAGGTGCGTAAGCTCCAGAGCATTGCCGACGCGACGCCGGAGCCCATGCCCATGAACTTCGGCGCCGTGGCCCGCCGCACGGGCTATGCCATCCCGGCCCTGCTGATGCCCGTTATCGTGCTGGGCGGTATCTATGGCGGCTATCTGACCACCATGGAGGCCGCCGCCGTGGCTGCCGTGTACTGCGTGCCCGTGGCCATCCTGTTCTATCGCGGAATGAAGTTCAAGGATCTGTGGCGCACCCTGGTAGAGGGTGGCTACAACTGCGGTGCGGTGGCCATGATGCTGATGAGCTGCGGCATTCTCAGTCGTATCTTCACCACCGAGCGCATCCCTGATATGCTGGTGAGCATGGCCTCCGGCCTGCACAGCAAATTCCTGGTCATTCTGATGATCAACGTGATCATGATCATCCTGGGTATGCTGATGGATGACGGCAGCGCCATCGTGCTCAGCACCCCGTTGCTGCTGCCCATCGCCCTCAGCGTGGGCATGGATCCCGTGCACTATGCGGCCATCATGGGCGTGAATCTGGGCATGGGTCTGGTGACCCCGCCCTGCGCCCCCATGCTGTTCCTGGGCGCGCAGGTGGCCAAGTCCCCGGCCAGCGAGGCATTCAAGCCGGCGATGCAGTACATCCTGTTCGCGTGGCTGCCCACGCTGATCCTCACCACCTGCATCCCCGAGCTCTCCCTGTGGCTGCCCCATCTGATCTTGGGCACGCCTATGTAAAGCGGAACACTCCCCTTTCTCTCCCATTTGCGCAAAAGCCGCCCGTTTTTCAACGAAGCGGCTTTTGCGCATATCCGCTTTTCGCCGGGCGCTACTCCACCCGCGCAAATAGCCCTTTTTTGCGCGGGTGAAATGTGCTATACTTTGACGGTACCATAAAGGAATGATCTATGAGCTTTGAAATGATCGAAAACCTCTGCCAGATGCACACGCAGCTGACGGCGGAGGACATACAGTGCATCAAGCAAATGGCCGTGAGTCTGCCGGGCCTGGTTTCGGGCAGCGAAAGCGGCGTGGACTTTTTCATCGACTGCCCCTGCCGGGGCAGCTCGGAGGCCGTGGTGGTGGCCCAGGAGTCGGCCCAGCCCTCCCTGTACGACATCAGCACCGTGGGCTATATCATCCAGGAGGACGCGGAGCCCGCCGTGTTCCGCTCGCTGCGCCTGGGCGTGGAGACGGAGGAAGTGCGGGCCGTGACCCTGGCCAACACCTCCCAGCACCTGGTGGTGCAGAATGTGCGGCCCATCCACAACGGCGGCCGGGTCATCGGCGTGCTGATCGCGGAGAAGGAGTATCAGCCGCCGGAACAGGACGCGGAGCTGCGCTCGGCCCCCCTCAGCGCCGAGGAATTGGCCCGGCGCCCTTATCTGCGCAATGTGGACTGGCTGGCCGGCTGCATCCACGATGCCGTGATCATCACCGACGGCCAGGGCATCGTGCGCTATCGCAACGGCGAGGCCGCCCGGATCTACCGGGACTATGGCTATATCAATGACATCCTGGGCATGGAGTATCGCCGGGCCGCCTGCCACGGGGAGCTGCCCGCCGGCTATGGCGGCGAGACGGTGATCTCCATCCGGGGCAGCTTCTACCGCATCGAGCAGCGCCGCCTGGAGGCGGAGGGACAGGCCTTCACCCTGACGGTGATGCACGATGTGACGGCGGAGCGGCGGCGTGCCCAGTCGGAGAGTTTGCAGAAGGCCTCCATCCAGGAGGCGCACCACCGCATCAAAAACAGCCTGAACATCATCTACAGCCTGCTGGATATGCAGCGGCGGCGCTGCGGCGGCGAGGCCGCCGAGAGCCTGCGCACGGCCATGAACCGCATCATCAGCGTGGCCAGCGTGTACGATGTGTCTGGCACGGACGCGCCGGACAAGGTGAGCCTGTTCCAGACGCTGCTGCAGTTGCGGGAGCACTTCAACCAGATGACCGCCATGGACGGCCGTTCGCTGAACATCACCGTGCAGGGCATGGATCTGTCCGTGAACACGGAGGTCTCCACCGTCATCGCGCTGGTGGTCAACGAGCTGCTGCAGAACGCCTATAAATACGCCTTCCCCGGCCGGCGGGACGGCAATATTCACATTGAGCTGAACAACGGCAGCCTCTACCCCCTGCTGACCGTGGCCGACGACGGCGTGGGCTTTGACGTAAGCCGCACGGAGGGCGCGGGGATGGGCTATCGCATCATTCATATGCTGGTACAGAACAATTTGGGCAGTCAGCTGGACGTGCAGTCCGGCCCGGAGGGCACGCGGGTCACCTTTGGCTTCCGGCTGAAATGACAAGGAGGATTATGGGAACGAAGAACACAGCCGCCCCGGGCGGCAATCGGGTACTGATCGCAGATGACGAGGTGCTGATCCGCACGAATCTGCAGGAGATGTTGGAGGGTGCGGGCTATCAGGTGGTGTGCAGCTGCGCCGATGGCTTTGCTGCCATTGAGGGCTGCCAGAAGCAGCAGCCGGATATCGTGCTGCTGGACATCCGGATGCCCATGCTGGACGGTATGGCCGCCGCCCGCTTCATCCTGGAGCATGAGCTGGCGCCGGTGGTGATCCTCATCACCGCCTATTCCGATCTGGAACTGGTGGAAAAGGCCAAGGACTTCGGTATCGCCGGGTATCTGGTCAAGCCGGTCAGCGAGAATATCCTGATCCCCACGCTGAAGGTGGCCTACGCCCGCAGCGAGGAGCTGAAGGAGCTGCGGGCACAGGTGGCCCGCTCCCGGCAGGAGCTGGAGGACCGCAAGCTCATCGAGAAGGCCAAGGGCCTTTTGATGCAGCGGGAGCAGATGACCGAGCAGCAGGCCTTTGACTATATCCGCGCTGCCAGCCGCCGCAGCTGCATCTCCATGCGCGCCGTGGCGGAGATGATCGTCGGAAACAGCTGAAACATGTCAAAAAAAGATGACGCCGCCGGGCGTCATCTTTTTTTACTTGTCCGTGACCAGCTCGAAGCCGTTCTCCTCCGCCCACCAGGCGGCGAAGCTCCCCGCCGGGGCGTGGATGGTGACTTGCGCGTCCACGTCGAAGGCGTCCCCGTGGATCTCGGTGACGGAGGCCGGGAGGGTGATCTCCCTGAGATACCCACAGGCCCAAAACGCGCTGTCCCCGATGGCCGTGCAGCCCTCGGGGATGGTGAGGGCGGTGAGCCGTGTGCAGTATGAGAAGGTAAAGCTCCTGATCTCCCGCAGCCCCGCCGGGAGGTGGATGGAGGCGAGGCGGTAGCAGCCGGAAAAAGTGCCGTCGCCAATGGTCGTCACGCTTTCGGGAAGGGTGAGGGAGGTGATCTGTTCGCAGCGGGAAAAGGCACCGTCGCCAATGGCCGTTACGCCGTCGGGAAGGGTGACCTCCGCGTCCTTGCCGCTGTACTTCACCAGCACGCCGTTTTCGATTTGGAAATCCATGTGTTTCTCCTCCTGTTCTTTATCGGCCCGACGGTATATTTGTATTGTGCCTATTTTACTACAGGGCGCGGCGGCGGTTTCTCCGCTTTGTGACCGCGTTTACAGCTCGCCCAGGGCAGCATTGTAGAGGTCGTTGCGGGACAGGCCCGTCTCGTCGGCTACCTGCCGCACGGCCTCCTTCATCCGCAGGCCCTCCTCCCGCAGCGCCAGCACCCGCTGCAGCGCCTCGTTCATGCTGATACTGGGGCCCTTCTCCCGCGGAGCCCCGGCCACCACCAGCACATACTCGCCCCGGGGCTCACGCTCCTGGTACAGCACCACCGCCTGGGACAGGGTCGTGCGCAGGGTCTCCTCGTGGAGCTTGGTCAGCTCCCGGCACAGGGCCATAGGCCGGTCTCCCAGCAACTCCAGCATATCCGCCAGGGTGGGCCGCAGCTTGTGGGGCGCCTCGTGAAAGAGCAGGGTGCGTTCCTCCCCGGCCAGCTCACGCAGGCGCTCCCGCCGCTCCTTCTTGTTGCCGGAGAGGAAGCCCTCGAAGCAGAAGCGCCCCGTGGCCAGCCCCGACACCGCCAGGGCGCAGATGGCGGCGCAGCAGCCGGGAATGGCCTGCACCGTCACGCCATTTTCGCCGCACAGGCGCACCAGATCCTCGCCGGGGTCGCTGATGGCGGGGGTGCCGGCGTCCGTCACCAGGGCGCAGCTCTCGCCGCCCAGCAGGCGCTCCAGAATGGCCGCCCCGGCGGCGGCACGGTTGTGCTCGTGATAGCTCACCAGAGGCTTTTTGATGTCAAAGTGGTTCAGCAGCCGCAGGGACACGCGGGTGTCCTCCGCGGCGATGAAATCCACCGCTTTCAGGGTGTCCACCGCCCGGGGGGACAGATCCCCCAGGTTGCCGATGGGTGTTGCCACCAGGTATAAGATCCCGGCCATACAGGCTCACTCCTTGTCCTTAAAATAAATGCGCCGCACTTCCTCCGTCTCCCGGCCGTCGGGGCCGGTCAGCAGCAGTGGCGGCTCCACCCGCAGGCCCGGATGGCCGCCCAGGCGGCTGTCCAGCAGCAGCAGGGACGGCGCCGCGGCGGCGCTGTGCTGCACGAAGCGCAGGCGCTTGGGCTCCAGCCGATGGCGGCGCAGGGCCTCCACCAGCTCCACCAGACGCTCTGGCCGGTGCACCAGGCAGAAGCTCCCGCCCCAGCGCAGCAGCCGTGACGCGGCGGCGCACAACTCCTCCGGGCTGCAGCAGCCCTCGCTGCGGGCCAGGCGGCGGGCCGTCTCCGGCGGCAGGGCGCCGCTCTCCGGGGGAAAGTAGGGTGGATTGCTGAGCACCAGCTGAAAGCGCCCCGGCGACAGCAGCGCCTTGTCCCGCAGATCGCCCGGACAGCACACGAGCCGCTCCGTCAGGCCGTTTTCCTCCGCCGTGCGCCGCAGCAAGCGGCAGGCGTGCTCCTGCAGCTCCACGCCGGTGACAGTCAGCGTTGGCTCCCGCCCCAGCAGCAGCAGGCCCAGCAGGCCCGTGCCCGCTCCCAGGTCACACACGGCCATGTCCCGCCGCAGCCGTGGAAAGGCGGCCAGCAGGAAGCTGTCGGTGGAAGGGGGGAAGCAGTCCCCGTCGTATATCAGCTGCAGGCCGCCCGGCCACAGGGTCTCCCGCCGCTCCATGGTGCGCCACCTCCCGCCATATGGGCATATTCTTTTGTTATTGTACCCTATTTTCTCCCCCGGCGCAAGGGCCCGCCGGGCGGGGCGGCGGAATTTGCGGAAATTTCGCTCCGGGCCGATTTTTCCCCTCAGGGGGCTTGCAATTTTGAATTTTCATGATACAATATTGCTATATTCTTAATGGAGGTGCACTATGGCTTATCAGATCGGTTCTGCCTGTGTCAGCTGCGGCGCTTGCGCCGACGTCTGTCCCGTGGGCGCTATTTCCCAGGGCGATGATCGTTACGTGATCGATGCGGGTGCTTGCCTGGACTGCGGTTCTTGCAGCGATACCTGCCCCAACGGCGCCATCAACCCCGCCGACTAATTACATCTGTCGAGAAAATGACCACCTGCCGTGCTGCGGCAGGTGGTCATTTTCTTAAGAGGGGCAACGAACAGCGGGTGAATTACTTACTTCTTGTTTCGTCCGTCTTTTACCTTCCCGCTCTCCGCTTCTGCCCGTAAAGATCCGTTTCGCAAAAGCACAGTGCATGGGGGACAGTGAGGACAGGTGGTTAATCTGTATTGCTGGATTTCTAATAGACAACGCAGGACTTGACCCCTTCCAGACCTCGTCCACGAAGCCACTGGAAGAAGCTGATCCAGCTCGCCTTATCCTCCTTCATGCCTTCGGCGGCACCTAAAACCTCACGATAA
>CAZUYE010000025.1:0-24063 GCA_964624925.1 uncultured Oscillospiraceae bacterium
TCAGCGTCAGCTTGCAGGCGCCCTGCTGGGGAGCGCACCAGCCGATGCCGTGGGTAAAGCCGGAAATGTCGGAAATTTGCTTGGCCTGAACCCACTTGCCCTCCTCGGGAATGGGTGCCGGGCCGTGATAAGCGCCCTTGGCTACGGGACACATATGCTGTACCTCGGTGGTATAGATCATCACGAATACCTTCCTTCTAAATAGTGAGGATTGTCCTCTTATCTACCATTATACCAAGTCTTGTCCCGTTTTGCAAGTAATATTCCGAATGTTCCGCCCATAGCCCCTCAGCCCTGGCCATAGCGTGCCAGCATCTGCCGCGCATAGTCCTCCGCCTGCTCCAGATTCGTCAGCGTCCCCGCGCCGGATTACAGTCCACTGCCCAGGTGCGCAGCCTTTTTCGGAAACGACTGGGAAGCGTCAGCCCAGCCAACGGAAGTGGCCGGTGATGTTCATGTGGCCCAGCACGTTGCGCTCCACGGCCTCGTCGATGGGGTTGCCGTGGTGGATCAGGAAGGGGATACCCTGCCGGTTGCGGCGCTCGGAGCAGATGCCGATGTGGTCCCGGTCGCCAAAGACCACGATGTCCCCCGGCTGCCACTGCGCAGGATCGTCCAGGGAGCAGCTGAGCACCAGGGCGTGGCGGCGGAAGAAGGTGTCCAGATTGGTGACCCGGCGGAAGTCGATGTTGCCGTCGGGGGTGGAGATGTTGGGGTAGCTCTCCGGCGAGGTGGCGATATCCTGATCCACCAGGGATTTCAGGTCATAGCCCGCCGCCCGGAAGGCCTGCCAGATCACGTCGGTGCACACGCCCAGGCCGTCGTCGGGATAGCCGCCGGCGTAGTACTTGCTCTTGTAGTGGGGATCGGTCTGGATATAGGCCCGGGCCCCCTGGGCCATGTCCAGCCAGTCGTCGATGCCGTCCCCGTCGGCGTCCAGCTCACTTTGCAGCTGGGTGATGCCCAACTCCTGGGCGCTGTACCAGCGCTGGGGCAGCCGCTGCAGCAGCACGCAGGACGCCGCCAGCAGAAGCACCAGCGGCAAAAGCCACAAAAAATACCGTTTTTTCATGCGTATTCCTCCGTATTATCGCCGTATTTCCACCGTATTTTTTGCCTATTATACCGCACTTAGTTCACTGCGTCCATTACAAAAGCGTCACAGGGGAGAGAACAGGCGCGCCGGGTGACCCGACGCGCCTGGGAGATGTGATTTGGATTTGTTTCGCTTATGTCTGTCCGGGGCTCATGCGCCAGAAGCGGCGCAGGAATACGATCGCCAGCACCAGGCACAGGGCCTCGGAGATCAGGGGCGTATACCAGATGGCGCTGCCGCCGAAGATGGCCGCCAGAGCCAGCAGTGCGCCGGACTGCAGCACCAGTCCGCGGCCCACGGAGATGCAGATGGCCGGACGGGGCCGCTCCACGGCGGTGAGGAAGCCGCCGATGAGCACATTGAAGCCAATGAGCAGATAGCACAGACCATAGCGGCGCAGGGCGGAGATGGAGTCGCTGATCAGCGTGGGGTTGTCGCCGTCCAAGAAGATGCCCACCACCTGGGGCCCCAGCAGCTGCACGGCGGCAAAGCACAGCACCGTCAGGCCCGCTACAGTGACCAGGCCATAGCGCAGCAGGCGGCGGTAGCCATCCCGATCCCTCTGGCCGTAGTGATAGCTGATCAAGGGCTGGCTGCCCTGGGACACACCCAGCATCAGGTTCAGGATCAGGGTGTTGATGTAGGCGATGATGGTGTAGCTGACCAGGCCGTCCTGGCCGATGCAGCGGAGGATGGTGCGGTTGAAGAGGAAGATCATCACGCCGTTGCACAGCTCGGTGACACCGTCGGCTACGCCGATGGGCAGCAGGCGCTTGTAAATATGGGGATCTGGGCGGAAGCGCACCAAGTGGAAGGTGGTGTGCTTGCCCAGGAAATGGGTCAGGTAGATAATGCAGGTCACCAGCTGAGACAGGCCCGTGGCGAAGGCGGCACCCCAGGTGCCCCAGTCGAGAATGAAGATGGCCACATAGTCCAGCACACAGTTGGTCAGGCAGCCGGTGATGACGGTGACGATGGCCAGAGTGGGCCGCCCGTCGGTCTTCACCAGGATCTCCATGTTGTACGACACCATGAAGCACACGGCGAAGGGGGCCAGACCCCGGAGATAGTCCTTGGTGTGTTCCAGTGTCACATCCTTGGCGCCCAGCAGCAGGGCAAAGGGCTCCAGGAAGACCAGCACCAGCACGGAGATGATCACGCCGATGAGGATCAGTACCACCAAGTTCTGGGAGAAGAGGCTGTTGGCGTTTTCGCACCGGCCCTCGCCCAGGTAGATGGCGATGATGGTGCTGGTGCCCACGGCGAACAGCACCGCGATGGAGAACATGACGTTGGTGAAGGGGACTGCCAGGTTTACAGCGCTCATGGCGTATTCGCCCACACCCTTGACGACGAACAGACCATCCACAATGGAGTACAGGGAGAACACCATCAGGGAGGCCACCGTGGCCGTGGAGAAGTGGGCGAACTGGGCGAGCAAACTGCGCTTGTTCAGCATTTTGGATGAATTTCCTTTCCATTAAGCGGCGTACCGCAAATATAATCCCAATTATACACGAAATTTTCTATCCGGTCAAGGCTCGGAATGCTTGAAAAACGTTAAGAAGTTTTGTATAATAGAAAAAACTGGAAAACGGGAGGATTTTGACCATGAAAATATATGTGATGGACGCCTTTACCACCACCCGCTTCGGCGGCAACCAGGCCGGCGTGGCACTCCCGGAGGGGCCGGTCAGCGATGAGACCATGCGGCAGATCGCCGGGGAGCTGAAGCACTCGGAGACGGCCTTTGTCCGCCTGCGGGAGGACGGTGTGGAGCTGCGCTATTTCACCCCCGCCGGGGAGGTGGAGCTGTGCGGCCACGCTACCATCGCCTCCTTTGCGCTGCTGCGGCGGCTGGGCCTGCTGGCCGACGGGACGCACCGGGCCTTCACCCGGGCCGGGGAGCTGCAGATCCAGGTGGATGGCGAGCTGGTGTGGATGGAGATGGCCCCGCCCCGCTGGCTGGGCGAGCTGTCCCGGACGGAGTGGGAGCCCCTGTACCGGGCCTATGGCCTGACGGGAGCGGATCGCCCCCGGGAGCTGACGCCGCAGATCGTGTCCACGGGGCTGGCGGATATCATGATGCCCGTGCGGGATCGGGAGACGCTGCTGCGGGCGCGGCAGAACGAGACGCTGGTGACGGAGCTGTCCCGGCGGCAGAACGTGACGGGCGTGCATATGTTCTGCCTGGGCGACGGCAGCTGCACCGCCTGGTGCAGCAACTATGCGCCGCTGTATGACATTCCGGAGGAGTGCGCCACCGGTACCTCCAACGGCGCGCTGACCTATTATCTGTACCGCTATGGACTGCTGCAGCCGGGGCAGGAGAACGTCTTCGTGCAGGGAGAGCACATGGGCCGTCCCTCGGAGGTGCGCAGCCGCCTGGAGGTGGAGGGGCAGCTTGGCGTCCATGTGGGAGGCCGGGCCATTCTGAGTCTGGCCGGGGAGATCTTTGTGGAGTGAGAGACGGACAGGACGTGTATTTTTCGGAGAATAAAAGATGCCGCAGTGATGCTGCAGGCGCTGAAAAAGGCGGCGGAGGAGTTAGAGGCGCGCTGTCCGCCCGCCGGTGAGCTGACCGTAACGGAGCTGGAAGCTCTGCCGGACGATGAGCTGTTGGAAACCGTGTGGGAGCGGGCGGAGGAGCAGCTGGCGGACTATGAGGAGACGGAGGAGGGACTGCGGGCACTCAATGAGCCCCGGCGGGTGGTCTGGGTGCTGCGTATGCTGGAGATGGAGGTCAATAACGGTGGCCTGTGCCAGTTCTTCGTCAATTCCAGCCGTGCGGCGGCTCCCTGGGTCAGCGGCTGCATGGCGCTGGTGAGCGCAGAGGAGCACAGGCGGCTGTATGATGGCTTTGCCGCTGAAAATCACCTGGATCTGACGGATCTGTCCTCCTTTGCTGTGCGGCGGGTCAGTGAATATAAAAAGCAGTGCCAACGGCTGCCCTTCGACGAGTACGATGAGCGCTTCTACGAACTGGAGCCGCTGGAGACGTACCTCGTGCCGTACATCGGGGCGCATTTGGATGAGCTGTGAGCATAGGGAGCAAACCGGGCATTTTGTCCGGTTTGTTCTTTTTGCTTGTAATCGGCGGGAGATTCTGTTATAATCGGTTCACATAGTATGTTGGGGAGGTAGTCCCGTGGGGTATCTGGAAAATCTGTGGAACGCGCTGGACTTTGGCTCCTTGTGGGATCTGCTGCTGCGGCTGCTGGCGGTGCTGCTGTGCCTGACGGTGCACGAGAGCTGTCACGGACTGGCGGCGCTGGCCCTGGGCGACCCCACCGCCAAGCGGGCCCGGCGGCTGAGCCTGAATCCCCTGCGTCACATCGACTGGTTCGGCCTTTTGATGATGGTGGTGGCCGGCTTCGGCTGGGCCAAGCCCGTGCCGGTGGATCCCCGCTATTTCCGCCGCCCCAAGCAGGGCATGGCCCTGACCGCACTGGCGGGGCCGGTGTCCAACTTTCTGCTGGCGCTGGTCCTGCTGTTTGCCGGGCGGCTGCTGTTCGAAAACGCGCTCTACAGCCCGGTGAACCAGTGGATTCTGGACTTTTTGCTCAGCGCGGCGGTGCTGTCCCTGGGCCTGGGGCTGTTCAATCTGATCCCCATCCCGCCGCTGGACGGCAGCAAGATCCTCTTTTCGCTGCTGCCTGACCGGGCCTATAACGCCATGCTGCGCTATGAGCGCTATGGCATGATCGCCCTGTGGGCCCTGGTGCTGCTGGGCGTGGGGGACAGGTGGATGGGCGCGGCCATCGGCTGGGTCTATGCGCTGTTCTGTCATATTGTTGGATTTTAAGGGGTAAACACGTTGGAAACTCCCATTTACAAGCTGGAAAAGGTGGTGCAGGACAAGGGCCAGGAGGAACTGGCGGACTTTGAGGGGCCGCTGGATCTGATCCTTTTCCTGCTGAGCAAGAATAAGATCGAGATACAGGATATCCCCATTGCACTGATCCTGGAGCAATACCTGGCGTATCTGGAGCAGCGCAGGCAGATGGATCTGGAGGTGGCCAGCGAGTTCATCACCATGGCCGCCCACCTGATGTATATCAAGACCCGGATGCTCCTGTCCCTGGAGGACGAGGAGGCCCGGAGCGAGATGGATGCCCTGATCCAGTCCCTGGCGGAGCGGCAGCGGGGCGAGGCCTACGCACGGGTGCGGCAGCTGGCGGAGCGGCTGGGGCCCCGGGGCGAATTTGGCCGCAGCATCCTTACCCGTCCGCCGGAGCCGGTGGAGCGGGGGAAGGTGTTTGAATACGACCAGCAGCCTGGTGACCTGGTCATCGCTATGCAGGAGGTGCTGGATCGCCGGGGTCAGCCGGACACGCCGCCGCTGCGCGCCTTCGACCAGATCGTGGGCCGTGAGCCGTATCCGGTGGAGACCAAGGCAAAGGAGTTGCTGCATCGGCTGAAGGAGGGTGGCATGACCCGCTTTCTGCTGCTGTTTCGCGGCAGCCGCAGCCGCAGCGAGCTGGTGGCCACGTTCATGGCGGTGCTGGAGCTGTGCCGCAGCCGCCTGATCCGCCTGGCCGGCCCCGCCGCGGACTGCACGGTGAGCTGCCAGGAGCCGGACGAGACGTCGGGAGAGGAATAAAGCATGGAAGCAAGGGAAATGAAAGAGATAGAGGCCGCAGCGGAGAGCATCCTGTTCGCCTCCGGGGAGCCGGTGACGACGGAGCGTATCTGCGTGGCACTGGAGCTGGATCGGGAGACGGCGGAGCAGGTGTTGCGTCAGCTGGCCGATCAGTATAGCTATGAGCGCCGGGGCATCCGTCTGCTGCGGATGGAGGACAGCTGGCAGCTGTGCTCTGCCCCGGAATACGCCGACGTCATCCGCCGGGCCTTCGAGATCCGAAAGCCCGCCAAGCTGTCCCAGCCGGCCCTGGAGGTGCTGACCATCATCGCCTACTATCAGCCTACCACCCGGGCCTATGTGGATCAGATCCGGGGCGTGGACAGCTCTTACACCGTGGGGCTGCTGCTGGATCGGCACCTCATCGAGGAGTGCGGGCGACTGCAGGTGCCGGGACGGCCCCGGCTGTACCGCACCACCAAGGCGTTTTTGCGGGCCTTCCACCTCAATTCGCTGGACGAGCTGCCGGAGATCCCGGGCCTGGAGGTCGACGGGCAGCTGCGGATCGGGGAAGAGGGCACCGTGGAGGACACACAGGAGGAATAAAGAGAGGGGGGTGAGCCCGCTTGACTGCACTGTGGATACTGGGCATAATACTGGCGTTGATCGTGCTGCTGCTGTTTTTGCGGGTGGGCGTGCTTATCACCTTTGGCGATGAGCTGCGCCTTTCTGTGCTGGCGGGGCCGCTGCGGCTGCAGCTGCTGCCCCAAAAAGAGAAGAAGCCGAAGAAGCCCAAAAAGCCCAGGGAGCCGAAAAATGAGAAGGAGCCGCCCCAGAAGGACGCCGCCCCCAAGCCCAAAAAGAAGCTGGGGCTGACGCTGGAGGACATCCTGTCCGCGCTGCCCTACCTGTGGCAGTCGCTGAGCGGGGCGCTGAAGAAGACCGGACAGCGTATGCGCATCGATCCCATGACCGTGTCGCTGGTGCTGGGCGGCGCACCAGATCCGGCCCAGGCGGCCCAGAACTATGGCCGCATCAGCGCCGCCGTGTGGACGGTGATGCCCCGGCTGGAGCAGCTCATGCGCCTGCCGGCCCCTTACATCCACCTGGATGTGGACTATGGCGCGGATAAGACCCAGGCCCAGGGCGAGGTGGGCATCTCCTTCCAGATACGGGACTTTTTCGCCATCGCACTGGCCTTCGGCATTCCGGTGCTGAAGTGGCTGCTGCGCTGGAGGAAAGAGAAGAAGCGCCGGGCCGCAGAGGCCGAGCCTGAGACCAAAACGGAGCAGACCGGCACGGAACAGACAAACAAGGAAAACACGACACCTGATATAAACGAGAAAGGATGACACCCATGGAAAACAACGAGAAGAAGAACAACTCCCTGACCGAACTGATGGAGGCTTCCATGAGCAAGATCCGCGACATGGTGGACTCCAACACCATCATCGGCGAGCCCATCCACACCCCCGACGGCGTGACTCTGATCCCCGTGTCCCGGCTGAGCTTCGGCTTCGGCTGCGGTGGCGGCGACTACGGCAAGCAGGCCCCCAAGTTTGGCGGCGCCAGCACCGCCGGCGTTAAGGTGGAGCCGGTGGCCTTCCTGGTGGTGAAGGACGGCATCACCCGCGTGATGCCCGTGGCCCTGCCCGCCGTGGGTACCGTGGATCGCGTCATCGACCTGGTGCCCCAGGTGATGGATCGGGTGGAGAATTTCATCGACAAGAAGAAGGCGGCAAAGGAAACCGTCTGAGTGAATACAATGGAGACACCAAGCGATGAGAGGTGATCTCCATGAGGAAGACAAGGGCTCTTTGCCTGTGGGCGGCGCTGCTGATGCTGTTGCCGGCGCCGTCCTGGGGCATGAGTACCTCCGCCACCGCAGCCTTGCTGCTGGACGCGGACACGGGTCAGGTTCTCTATGCCCAAAACGAGGATAAGCAAATGCGCATTGCCAGCACCACCAAGCTGATGACGGCTCTGGTGGTGCTGGAGCGCGCCCGGCTGTGGGAACGGGTAACGGTGGAGGAGCAGCACATGACGGAGGGCTCCTCCATGCATCTGCAGCCCGGCGAGACGCTGACGGTGGAGGAGTTGCTGTATGGTCTGCTGCTGTGTTCCGGCAACGACGCGGCGGCGGCCCTGGCCGACTACTGCGGCGGCACGGCGGACTTTGTGCGCCGGATGAACGAGCTGGCCCGTCAGATCGGCATGAGCGGCAGCTCCTTTGCCAATCCCAGTGGACTGGATCAGGAGGGGCACTATGCCACGGCCCGGGACATGGCCCTTTTGGGGGCCTACGCCGCCGGGAACCACACGCTGCGCCGCCTGTGCTCCACCCGGAGCGTGCACATCGGCGGCCGGAGTATGCACAATCACAACCGGCTTCTGGACATGGTGCCCGGCTGCATCGGCCTGAAGACCGGCTACACCAAAGCCGCGGGACGTACCCTGGTCAGCTGCGCTGAGCGGGACGGCCGGCGGCTGGTGGCTGTCACCCTGCAGGATGGCAACGACTGGGCCGATCACATGGCTCTGTATGCCTGGGGCTTTGCCCGGGCAGGGGATGAGCGGGAGGAAACACCGTGATGGAACGGATACAAAAGCTGATCGCTGCCGCCGGGCTGTGTTCCCGCCGGGCGGCGGAGGAACTGCTGCGGCAGGGACGGGTACGGGTCAACGGCCTGCCCGCCGCCCTGGGCGACCGGGCGGACGGGGAGCGGGATCAGATCACCGTGGACGGCCAGCCGCTGCGGCAGGAGACGGAGAAGGTCTATCTGCTGCTGAACAAGCCCCGGGGCTATGTCACCACCGCCTCGGATGAGCGGGGCCGCCCCACGGCGGTAGAGCTGGTCTCCGGCTGCGGCAAGCGGGTGTTCCCGGTGGGGCGGCTGGACATGGACTCAGAAGGTCTGCTGCTGCTGACCAACGACGGGGCCTGGATGCAGCGCCTGCTGCACCCCAGCCACGAGATCGAGAAGGAATATTACGTCACGGTGACGGGCCCCCTGGAGGGGGCGGCCCGCCGCCTGGCCGCCATCCGGAGCCTGGAGGGGGAGGCCATCCGCCCGGCACGGGTGGAGGAGCTGCGGCGCAGCGGGGGAGAAGCCCTGCTGTCCGTGACCATACACGAGGGGAAGAACCGTCAGATCCGGCGGATGTGCCGCCAGGTGGGCCTGACGGTGCGCCGCCTGCAGCGGGTGCGGGAGCACACGCTGCTGCTGGGGGAGCTGCCCCCAGGGAAGTGGCGCCGTTTGACGCAGCAAGAGCTGCGGGAGCTGGAGGGAAGCGAGTCCGGTGAATAAAAACGTTCTGCAGACCATACGCGGCAGTATGGAGGATTTTTCCAAGAGCCAGAAGCGCATTGCCGACTATATTCTGATGAACTATGACAAGGCGGCCTTCATGACCGCCGGGTGCCTGGGCAAGAAGGTGCAGGTCAGTGAGTCCACCGTGGTGCGCTTTGCCGCCCAGCTGGGCTATGACGGCTACCCCAATATGCAGCGAGCCCTGCAGGAGCTGATCCGTGGCAAGCTCACCTCCCTCCAGCGCATCCAGGCCTCCCGGGAGGAGCTGCAGCGGGACGTGCTGACGGGCGTGATGCAGCGGGATATGCACAGCATCCACAGCGCCATCGACAGCGTGGATCACGAGGCCTTTGACCGGGTGGTGGAGCGCCTGCTGGGGGCGGGTCACATCTATCTGCTGGGTGTGCGCTCGTCGTCCTTTTTGGCGGGCTATCTGCACTTTTATCTGCACCTGATGTTCAAAAACGTCACCCTGGTGCAAAACGCCGCCGCCGGCGAAATCTTCGAGCAGCTGAGCCAGGTGGGCCCCGGCGACGTGCTGGTGGGCATCAGCTTCCCCCGCTATTCCCAGATGGCCATCCACGCGGTGGAGTACGCCCGGGATCGCGGGGCAGACGTGGTGGCCATCACTGACAGCCAGGTCTCGCCGCTGTGCCGGGTGGCCACGCTGTCCCTGCTGGTGGGCAGCGACATGATCTCCTTTGTGGACTCCATGGCCGCGCCCCTGAGCCTGCTGAACGCGCTGATCGTGGCCCTGGGACGGCAGAAGAACGAGGAACTGTCCGGAACCTTCTCCCAGCTGGAGGGGGTCTGGTCCAAATACCATATATTCGGGAAAACGGAAGATGAAGCATAAACAGATCGTGGTGATCGGCGGCGGGGCCGCCGGTCTGATGGCGTCCATCGCCGCCGCCGGGGGCGGCGCGCAGGTGACGCTGCTGGAGCCCAACGAGCGCCTGGGCAAAAAACTCAACATCACCGGCAAGGGCCGCTGCAACCTGACCAACAACTGTTCCCGGGAGGAGCTGCTGCAGAACATCCCCCGCAATGGCCGCTTTCTCTATGGCGCCTTTGCCCGCTTCGACAGCCAGGCCGCCATGCGCTTTTTTGAAGAGCTGGGGGTGCCGCTGAAAACCGAGCGGGGGAACCGTGTGTTTCCCCAGTCCGACTGCTCCTTCGACGTGTCCGCCGCCCTGCGCCGCCGCTGCGAGAGGTTGGGTGTGCACTGGGTGCGTGACCGGGCTGTATCCATTGACACGGAGGCGGGCCGGGTGTGCGGCGTCACGGGTGAGGCTGGGCATTACCCCGCCCAGGCGGCGATTTTGGCCACCGGCGGTGTCAGCTACCCCGCCACCGGCTCCACCGGCGACGGCTACCGCATGGCCGCGGCCCTGGGACACGCTCTGACGGAGCCGCGGGGCTCCCTGGTGCCCCTGTGCAGCGATGACGAGGCCTGCCGGCGGATGCAGGGCCTGGCCCTGAAAAACGTGGAGCTGCGGGTGCTGAACGGGAAGAATAAGGTGCAGTTCCGTGACTTCGGTGAGCTGCTGTTCACTCACTTCGGCGTGTCCGGGCCCCTGGTGCTGTCTGCCAGCGCCCACCTGCGCAGTTGGGAGAAGGAGCACTACCGCCTGAGCATCGACCTGAAGCCCGCCCTGGACGAGCAGAAGCTGGAGCAGCGGCTGCTGCGGGAGATGGGGGAGAGTCCCAACCGGGACTTTGAGCGCATCGTGGCGGGGCTGCTGCCCCACAGCATGGTACCCGTGGCACTGGAGCGCCTGGCGCTCCCGGAGGGGCTGAAGGCCCATTCCGTCACCCGGCCGCAGCGCCGGGCACTGATCGAGCTGCTGAAGAACTTTACCGTATCCGTCACCGGGCCCCGGCCCGTGGCGGAGGCCATCGTCACCTCCGGCGGCGTGCAGGTCAAGCAGGTGCAGCCGGGCAGCATGGAGTCAAAGCTGGTGCCGGGGCTGTATTTTGCCGGGGAAATTCTGGATGTGGACGCCTATACCGGCGGCTTCAACCTGCAGATCGCCTGGGCCACCGGGCATCTGGCAGGGCGCAGCGCCGCAGAAGAGGGGGAGGATACAAATGAGTGAGCTTTATTCCGTGGCGGTGGACGGCCCTTCCGGGGCCGGAAAGAGCAGCCTGGCCAAGGCGGCCGCCGCCGCGCTGGGCATCTGCTATGTGGACACCGGCGCCATCTACCGCAGTATCGGCTATGGCATCGCGGGTCTTGGCATTGACCCCACGGATGCCGCCGCCGTGGCCGCCGCCCTGCCGGGTCTGCGGCTGCGGATGTGGTACGATGAGGCGGGCCTGCAGCGGATGGAGCTGGACGGCCAGGACGTGACGGAGGAGATCCGCCGCCCAGAGATGTCCCGCTATGCCTCCCAGGTCTCCGCCCATGCGGCGGTGCGGGACTTCCTGCTGGAAACGCAGCGCAGCCAGGCGCGGCAGCACAGCGTCATCATGGACGGACGGGACATCGGCACCGTGGTGCTGCCGGATGCCACGGTGAAGATCTTCCTCACCGCCGCGCCGGAGATCCGGGCCCAGCGCCGTATGCGCGAGCTGGAGCAGCGGGGCACGCCGCAGCCCTTCGAGACGGTGCTGCGTGAGATCCGGGAGCGGGACTGGGCCGACAGCCACCGGGAGGTCGCCCCCCTGCGCCGGGCGGAGGACGCCATCGAGCTGGACACCGGGGAGCTGGACTTTGACGAGAGTCTCCGGCTGCTGCTGGACACCATAAGGAGGCGAATAGCATGCTGAAAAATCCCCATTTCATCCGTATTCAGAAGCTGGCGGGCCCACTGGTGCGCTTTCTGTTTCCCATCCGGATGGAGGGGGCGGAGAACCTGCCACAGGACAGGCCGGTGATGCTCTGCGCCAACCACAGCAGCGCCTGGGATCCCATTCTGTTCGTGGCCGGAATCCGCACAGGCTACCCCCTTCGCATCATGGCCAAGAAGCAGCTGCTGGCCATCCCGGTGGTGGGCAAGGTGCTGGAGCTGATCGGGGCTTTTGCCGTAGATCGGGGCAACTCCGATATTCAGGCGGTGAAGACCGCCATCCAGAGTTTGAAGCAGGGCTGGAACCTGCTGATCTTCCCGGAGGGCACCCGGGTGAAGGAGCCGGGCCACGCCCCGGTGAAGGGCGGCGCGGCCATGATGGCCATCCGCTCCGGGGTGGAGATGGTGCCTGTGTTCATCGACACCACCAAGCGCCTGTTCCACCGGGTGAACATCATCATCGGCAAGCCCTATCAGCCGGTATACACCGGGCGCAAGGGCACGGCGGAGGAGTACCAGGCCAACGCGGACGAAATCATGCGGCAGGCCTATGAGCTGGGAGGGATATCATGTCAGTGATACAGGCCAGGAGCGCCGGCTTCTGCTATGGCGTGCAGCGGGCGGTGGAGCTGGCGGAGCAGACGGCCCGGGAACAGGGCGGCTGCGTGATGCTGGGCAGCATCATCCACAACGCTCATGTGGTGGAGCAGCTGGAGGGCCTGGGTGCCCGTCAAGTGGACACGGTGGAGGAGGTTCACCCCGGCGACACGGTCATCATCCGTTCCCACGGGGAGACCAAGCAGGTGCTGGAGCGGCTGGAGGCCCTGGGTGCCCGCTGCGTCAATGCCACCTGTCCCAACGTGCTGCACATCCAGCGTATCGTCTCCCAGGCGGAGGCGGAGGGGCGGCTGCCCCTGGTGATCGGGGAGCCGCAGCACCCGGAGGTCATGGGTATTGCCAGCTGGTCGGAGCACACGCTGGTGTTTCCCGGGCCGGAGGAGCTGGAAAAATGGCTGCTGGAGGAGCCTGCGCGGCGGGATCTGCCCCTGACCGCCGTGGCCCAGACCACCTGCGTGCGGGCAATTTGGGAAAGTTCAAAAAAAAATCTAAAAAAACTGTGTACAAACCTGAAATTATTTGATACAATATGTAATGCTACGCATAGACGTCAGTCCGAAGCGGCGGAGCTGGCCGCCCGGGTGGACGTAATGGTCGTGGTCGGAGATCGTAAAAGTGCCAACACCAAACATTTGACAGAGATTTGCAGAGAGCTCTGCCCCAGGGTCTACCAGATCGAGGGCGCGGATGAGCTTTCACCGGACCTTTTTATTGGATGTTCAATGGCGGGACTTACGGCCGGCGCGTCCACACCGGCGGGCATCATTAAGGAGGTATATACAACGATGAGCGAAGAAATCAAGAACACCGAGATCAAGGAAGAGAGCTTTGAGGAGCTGCTGGACAAATCCTTCAAGACTTTAAATACAGGAGAGAAGGTAACCGGTATCGTGACGGCCGTGGGCCCCACCGAGGTGCAGGTGGATCTGGGCTGCAAGCAGGCGGGCTACATCGCCGTGGACGAGCTGTCCGCTGACCCCAACGTGAAGCCCGAGGACGTGGTGCACGTCGGCGACGAGATCGAGACCTACATCATCCGCGTCAACGACGTGGAGGGCTACGCCATGCTGTCCAAGAAGCGTCTGGACGCCGTGAAGGTGTGGGAGGACATCGAGGACGCCCGCGAGAACAAGGTCACCCTGGAGGGCAAGGTCACTGAGGAGAACAAGGGCGGCATTGTCGTCAGTGTCAAGGGCGTGCGCGTGTTCGTGCCCGCTTCCCAGAGCGGCCAGCCCCGCGGCGCTGAACTGTCCGAGATGATCGGCCAGACCGTGTCCCTGCGCGTGACCGAGGTCAACCGTGCCCGTCGCCGCGTGGTGGGTTCCATCCGTGCCGTGCAGAGCGAGGCCCGTCAGGCTGCCCAGGCTGCCATCTGGGAGAGCATCGAGGTCGGCAAGCGCTACACCGGTACCGTCAAGTCCATGACCAGCTACGGCGTGTTCGTGGACATCGGCGGCGTGGACGGTATGGTACATATCTCCGAGCTGTCCTGGTCCCGCATCAAGAACCCCGCCGAGGTGGTTTCCGTGGGTGACACCCTGGAGGTCTATGTCATCTCCTTCGACCCCGAGAAGCGCAAGATCTCCCTGGGCGTCAAGGATCACGCCTGCAACCCCTGGGATACCTTCATGAACACCTACAAGGTGGGCGACGTGGCCAACGTCCGCATCGTCAAGCTGATGACCTTCGGCGCGTTTGCCGAGGTCGTGCCCGGCGTGGATGGCCTGATCCACATCTCCCAGATCGCCGATCGCCGCATCGAGAAGCCCGGTGACGTCCTGTCCGAGGGCCAGCTGCTGGATGCCAAGATCACCGCTGTGGATGAGGAGAAGCAGAAGATCTCCCTGTCCATCCGTGCTCTGCTGAACGACGAGGTCGAGGAGACCGAGGAGTAATTTTCCGAAATTGATCCGTCAGCCGCGCTGCCACCGCAGCGCGGCTGATTGTGATGTAACGATGGCGAGGACAACGACATGAAAACAAGCGATTTTAACTATGAACTGCCGCCGGAACTGATCGCCCAGACGCCACTGCAGCGGCGGGATGCCTCCCGGCTGCTGGTGCTGGACAAAAACAGCGGTGCCTGGGAGCACCGCCACTTCTTTGACCTGCCGGTGTATCTGCGCCCCGGCGACTGCCTGATCCTCAACGATTCCCGTGTGCTGCCCGCCCGGCTGCTGGGCCACCGTCTGCCAGGCGGCGGCGCCTGCGAGGTGCTGCTGCTGATCGACCGGGGGGAGAAGACCTGGGAGTGCCTGGTGCGCCCCGGCAAGCGCCTGCGCACAGGCGCAAAGCTCTCCTTTGGCGATGGCGAGCTGACGGCGGAGGTGGTGGAGGAGCTGCCCGGCGGCAACCGCCTGGTGCGCTTCGACTATGAGGGCATCTTCCTGGAGGTGCTGGATCGGCTGGGAAAAATGCCCCTGCCGCCCTACATCAAGGAGGAGCTGCAGGATCGGGAGCGCTACCAGACCGTCTACTCCCGCGTCAGCGGCTCTGCCGCCGCGCCCACGGCGGGCCTGCACTTCACGCCGGAGCTGCTGGAGCAAGTAAAATCAATGGGTGTAAAGGTGGGATACGTTACACTCCATGTGGGCCTTGGCACCTTCCGTCCGGTGAAGGAGGAGGAGCTGGAGGGCCACGAGATGCACAGCGAATACTGCGTCATATCCCAGGAGACGGCGGAGCTCATCAACGAGACGAAGCGCGCAGGGGGGCGGGTCATCTGCGTGGGTACCACCTCCTGCCGCACACTGGAGAGCTGGGCCGACGAGGACGGCACTATGCACCCCAGCGCCGGCTGGACGGATATTTTCATCTACCCCGGCTATCGCTTCAAGGTGCTGGATGGTCTCATAACCAACTTCCACCTGCCGGAGTCCACGCTCATCATGCTGGTGTCGGCCCTGGCCGGCCGGGAGCACGTTTTGGCCGCCTACCGAGAGGCCGTGAAGGAGCGCTACCGCTTCTTCAGCTTCGGGGATGCGATGCTTATCCTGTAAAGGATGCCAACAGATAAAAAGAGAAGCCGAAAAGCCTTGGAATATCAGGGCTTTCCGGCTTTTTGACGTTATGAGTCCTTGTACAAAAATTTGTGTTCAAGGCCGTTTTTGAAGCGGATAGAGAGCACTCGACCGTCTTTTATGACAATTTTTTGGATGATGGATCGCACGAACTCCTTGATGACTTGCGGGTCGATTTTCCGCACCATTTTCTCGAAGTCGATAAAGCGCTTCCCTTGGAGCTGGTGGGTCATGATGAACACGGAAGCCTTCGCCATGAACTCGTCGTCCGACAGTGAGAAATGCGATGCGCTGGTTCGTTCTATTTCTTCGAGACGTTTGTCGATGTTGCTGATGGCGTCGTTGAGCGCCTTTTGCTCGATTAGGAAATCGCACTCCGATATTGCATCCTCACTGTACAAATAGAGAGATTTTAAGCGAGCAAGAGCGCGTTCCTTTTTTCGCTTTTCTGCCGCGAGCAGATCGCGCTCGTCTGCTGTGGCCTGATCTGCTGCGTCCTGAACGCGCCTCGAAGAATAAACGGCATCGGACAGATTGCCGCGTTTCAGCATATCGTACATCTCGACAAGTCCGACTTGCTCGATATGCTCGACATCGGAAAACATTTCGCCACGCAAGAGCTTCCGCTCGAACGTGCCAAGCGGAGTTGACTTGCCGAAGTTGTTCTGCGCTTTGAGAATGTTGGCAATGTAGTTCAGTACAAAAGGTGCGACGGTGACATCGGACACATATTTGTTGCCGCAGTCGCTGAACCGGCGCTTTCTGCTACACGCATAGATGGACGGTCTGTACCCGTCAGCTCGTTCCCGGTCAACGGTCGCTTGCATTTGTCCACCGCAGTAGCCGCAACACAGGAGGCCGGCGAAGATGTGGGTGTTCTTTCGAGTGTATGTCTTAGCGGATCGCCTGTTGCTGCGCCTGTTCTCTTCGAGAATGCTGATGATGCGAGCTTGCCGCTCTGGAGCGATGATGGCAGGATGATGATCTTCGATAAGCACCCAGTCACGCTCGCTTTTCAGATGCTTGCTGGAAATGTTGCCGCCGCTCTTGGTTTCGTCGTGGTAGTTGTACCGATACGCACCGGTGTAGAACGGATTCTTGAGTATTATCGATACAGTCGTTGGGTTCCATGGATTTCCGCTGCGTGGAAGTATGCCCTTCTCGTTGAGTGTCCTCGACACCAGAAGGAGCGAATTGTGCGCCTCGTAGGTGTCGTAGAGCAGATTGACGACAGATGCCTCGGTCTCGTTGATGGAGAATGTGCGCGTCCCCTTGTCATAGTCGTAGCCGTATGGCACTCTGCCGCCGTTCCATTGCCCATTGCTGGCCCTGGACAGCATGACGGCGGTGACGCGCTCGGAGGTCATGTTGCGCTCAAGCTCTGCGAACACGAGTATGATTTTGAGCATAGCCTCGCCCATCGCGTTTGATGTGTCAAATTGCTCGTTCTTGGAGACGAATGTGATACCGAGCTTTTTGATCTCGGAGTACATCTCGGCGAAGTCGAGGAGGTTACGGCTGATACGGTCGATTTTCCAGACAAGCAAATGCGAGAACTCGCCTGTGCGAAGTCTGGCCATCATTTGCTGAAAAGCTGGCCGGTCGGTGTTCTTCGCAGAATAGCCGGCGTCCTCAAAGATTTCGTACTTGTCGATCCCAAGGGCGTATTTTGCGTAGTTTATCAGGTCTTCACGCTGGACGGGTAAACTATCCTTGTCTATCTGCCAATGCGTTGAAACGCGAATATAAAGCGCTGCCTTTTTGACTGACAGCTTATCCTCTACCGAACGCCTGCTCATAGAATCCCTCCTGACATAATAAGCCTGCCGTTACTGGCAGGCTTATTTTCGTTATGTGTCCACGGACAGTCCGTGGAAAATCCTTCGTAATAGATCAAACCAAACCAAATCAAATCAAATAGACCAAATCAAATAGTTTCTCTAAAGAGAAACATATATGGACTCACGACGCGGCTCGATAGAGTTCACGTTCCGATGCAGAATTGACGTGAACATCGTAGTCAAACGTTGAATAGTCACCAGCCGTGACGGATGGAGCGTTTTCAATGTTACCACCCGGAGCGTATACGCAGGATGCAATCGTGAACGCACCAGATGTGTCATCACCTGTGCAGTAGAGGTAAACCACAACTGCGTTCATCTTGTGCGATGAGGCGTAGTTGTCTGCAATGAATTTGACCATGTCTGAAAGCTGATTGTCGGTCATCGCGTACAGGTAATCCTCGGCGGCGGATACACGGAGTGTCATGCGCTTGGCAGACGGAATGCTTGTGTCATCGAAGTCTTCTACGTCGTAGATGTAGCCGGTCACGGTTACGGAGATATCGTCGGTTTTAACTTGCCCATCTTTCGTCTGCGCATACACGGTTGCCGTGCCAGCCGATAAGGCGTTGATCTTGTAGTAAACGCAGGTAGTCAACGCGGTCTTGTCATACGCAACCGTCGCAACAGACGGATCGGAACTCACAAACTCGATGTCGTCGATGGAGAAGTTGTCGTTCCCTTCGACTTTGAAGTAGCCATCCTTGGAGTCACCGGCATCCAGACCGACTTCGCCCTTAACGACCATGAGATTCAGTGCGGTGATGCCAGTGTCTGACTTGCCGGAGTTTTCCGTGCCACCGCAGGCCACGAGAGATGCTGCGCATACAAGCGCCAGAATGAGAGCAATAAATCTGCGCATAATAAGTGCCTCCTACTTTCTCTTGATGAAATCGGTTATGTTGATAACTCGGCTCTTCAGCCGACTTTTACCCGCTGCTCGATTTGCTTGGATAGCGACAAGAGTTCCTTTTCCTGCGGGTCGAGGTATGGATCGAGGAGCTGCCAGATGACAGCAGAATCGCGATCCGACGCCCTGCGGTACGCAGAAATAAGAATGCGCTCTTCTGCGGTCGCGTCGTACTTTGGAGTTTGGACGTCGGAAAGGCCGAGAAGGTAGTCGGTCGAGACGTTAAGTGCTGTAGCGATATTTGCCAGTATGTCCATGCGAGAAGACTTGTTTACGCCTGTAATGTACCGACTGATTGTAGCCTCTTTTGTGCCCGAAGCATCTGCAAGCCAGCGCTGGGTCACGCCGCGCTCATCGAGAAGCTGTTTCAAAATTCGCCCGAAATCTGTCATAGAAGCATCACCTCTTGCACATTATAGCAGAAAGCTATCGAAATAAGTAAAAACTTACGAATTTCAGAAAATATTTCTCAAAATCGCTTGACAATGTACTGTTCAGTAAGTTAGAATAGAGACAAGCTCAAAAACACAGGATGGGAGGAACACGGATGAACACCAGTGAACTTCGAGCTGAACGAGTCAGGCAGAGCTAGCGTATGAATAAAGTGATCCTGACAGGGTATGTCGCCAACGACATCGAGCTGAAAACAACGCAGAGCGGCACGCCGGTAGTTTCGTTCACCGTTGCAGTCAGAAGACCGAGGACAAAGGATGATACGACCGACTTCCTGACGGTTGTCGCTTGGAGACATACCGCCGAGTTCATCTCAAAGTATTTCCAGAAAGGCAGCGGCATCGAGGTGAGCGGAATCATCACTGTCCGAAAGTGGCAGGACAAGGACGGGAATAACCGGTACGCTACGGAGATTGTAGCTGAGGAGGTAGACTTTGGGAAAAAGCAGAAAGGCGACGGAAGCCACGGAAATCCTGAGACGCCGTACCAAGCACCGCAACAGGGAAACTTCACCGAAATCGCAGAAGACGATGAAGAGCTTCCGTTCTAAAGGAGGAATCGGGATGGATGTACGCAGAGGGGATATTTACATGGCAGACCTGTCCGGCGACAGTGTTGATGCAGTATGCCGTGTTCGCCCCGTCCTCATCGTCCAGAACAACAAAGGCAATGCGCACAGCAGCAGTTACATCGCTGCGCTGATAACCAGCAAGCCGAAGAAGCATCTGCCGGCGCACATAGCGCTTGACACATCCTGCGGCTTGCGAAAGAACAGCACCGTCCTCTGCGAGCACCTCGTCACCGTAAGGCGGGATATGCTCATGGTTTACATCGGGACTATCGTCAACACAAGAGACGAGGCGCTGTTGAATAAAGCCCTGTCTGTTTCGCTTGAGCTGAGGGCATAAAAAGAACAGCCGCCCTACCAAATGTGGCAAAGCGACTGCAAGTTCTGTAGCAAAGAACATTGTAGCACACCATTTTGGAAAATGCAAGAGGGCGGGAGGATTGTTCGATGAAGGAAAATCCGAGTCTTGTCCACGGGCAGTCCGAGGACACGATGGACACAAGAGCGGTAGATGCCATGCGGGAGCGTCTGAGAGATTATCGTTCGCTGAATAAGGAGATCGACAATGAGATCGAGCGGCTTGAGCGAATGGAAATGAGGATCACAGGCGTAGGAAGCCCTGTACTCAGCGATATGCCAAAAGCTCCAAGCACAGTGTATGACAGAATGGCCGACAACGTAGCTCGAAAGATCGACCTCGAAGCAGAAATCAAGGAATTGATCGAGCAGCGGGACTCGGAAAGAAAAGCAATCGCCGCCCTGACTCGAAAGCTGAAGCAGGTAAACGAGCGGGCAGTCATCCGGATGCGCTATCTGGACAACGAGGACTGGGAAGATATTCACAGCGGCTATGATTACCGGGTGAACGCCGGCGACAAAATCAGCCAGCTCGTGATCCTGCCGGTCGCGCTCGTTGATCTCCAACGGGTTGACAGCCTCGATGACACGGAACGCGGTAATGGTGGATTTGGGAGTACGGGAAGATGAAGAAAATGAAGGGCATCCTCAGAATTTTCGCACTGCCGGTTCTGTTGACCGTGAAATCAGTTGAGGTATGCACAAAGGCGACAGTGGCGGCAGTGCATCCGTCAAAAAGAAAGAAGGCGACAAGTAAACGATGATGTGTACTGTGGAGAATATTGACACGAGTAAACGGTCGTGCTATACTTGCATCGAGATGCAAGTGGGAGGCGACGATATGACACCGGCACAGATTTGCAAGGAACTGATCGAAAGAAGCTCTTTGCAGCAGAAGGAAGTAGCAGAAAAGATGGGATGGACTGAGCAGGGCATCTGCAATAGATTCCGCAGAAACACGCTGTCTGCTGAGGACTTCATAAAGATTCTCTCCATCCTTGGATACGAGATGAAGATCGTAGAGGTGGACACCAACGACGAGGTGTACACCCGTCGCAAGGGTGTTGGCGAGCGCCTGAAGATGATGGTGAACGGCGTGAGGTACGACACCTACAAAGCGGATGCGATTTGCCACTCTGACGAAAGCGAGGACATATTCTACGAGCTGTACCGGGATGATGAAGGCCGGTACTTCGTCGCACAGTATGTGAAGTGGGAGGGCGGCGTCAGCGCCATCTCGCCAATCGGGGAAGAAGACGCGCAGAAGTTGATGAAAAAGCTCGGTGCGTGAGAAAATGAGGCAGAGCTGAAAAGCCCTGCCTCTATTTTTATGCCTGAACAGTAAACGGAAAAGAGAACTTCAAAAAAATTTGCAAAAACTTATCTAAAATGCTTGACAGGCTCCGGTGAAGGCTGTTACGATACGGGCACGATAAAAAATTACCGAACGGTAATTGATAGGAGGAAAACCAAATGAAATTTACCGAAATCAGAACCATCGGCGCAAGCGATATCCGCAAACTGTGCATCAAGAATGACTGGTACACCAGAGGAACCAACACTCAGTACGAGCATCTCCTTTACGATCTTGGCGAGTGGAAGGACAACCTCACCACCGAAGACATCGTGGAGATCGCGGAAGACATCATCGCTCACAGCGTGATCGAGGCCGATGGCCGCACGGAAGCGGAAGTCATCGAGAGCGTGGCGTTCGAGATCATGCGTGTCTGCAACAACTTCATCACCGTTAAGGAGGGCTAAGACAATGTTGTACAACGAGTTTCTGGCAGGAACGGGTGCTCCGGAGAACAAGGAGTCCTACGACCAGTTCAAGATGATCGAAAAGATTTATATGGACTGCGAGCAGATGAGCAAGGCAGAAGCCTACAGCATCTGGAAGAAGACCTACGGCAAGGAGCTGAAAGCCCGGAAGAAGAGAATGCTCGACAGAGCCAATATGCTCCTCTCTCCGGTAGATGATTTTGACAGACTGCCCACTCAGGAGCAGAATCGGATCGTCCGCGAGCTTGGCAAGATGGCTCACAGGGCGTGGTACGAAAGCGACGGCAGCAGCTACTCGTTCTGCATGAGCGGCAGATGCTACACCGACAGCTTCGGTATTGTTTGGTTCATCAAGCAGACCGGATGGGCACCGAATGGCAACGCGGTCTACGGGCTGTTTGCTTGCGTGGATGGCGTTCTTCGGGACGCGCATTACAGAGTGTAAGGAGGAAAAGAAAATGCGTAAAGGCGTAACGATCAAGGAAGCGGCAGAAATGTGGGTGCGGGAAATGAATGCGATCCCGCAGGGCGTGATCCAGAAGCTGATGCGATTCGGTGACGGAGACATCGAGGAAGTCACTGAACCTGCGGTGGGCGACAGAGTTTACTGCTACCAGCCCATCACCGAGCGCTGCGGCGTGATCGATGACATCTATGAGGATGGCCGGTATCACCTTCAGATGGACGATGGGTCATGGACGGATGCTGAACGGGATGACTTCGAGGTCGAAAGAGATGACATTCTCCCGATGTGGGGAACGATGTGGACGTTCGGAGACAGCTGCGATGACTACTGGCTGGAAGAAGATGATGGCGTCAAGCTCATGTCTGAATGCGGGTTCCGAATCTACAAGTCGGAGGACTTCGGATATATCTTCGGCATTGATGCGGCGGGGTTTAATTTTTATGAGGCTTTCTGGATTCCGCTTTACAAGGCTCGTGGGCTTCAGTGGCATGATCCGGAAGCTGAGCACGAATATCAGATGAGCCGCAAAGGATATGTAAAGAAGATGTTTTGCGGCAAGCTCTGGTGGTGTGATGGGAACGGCGCAATCGAGGAGGTGAAGAGCTGATGGCATACCAGAGAAAGACAAGAGACGTCTGGCACTTCTATGTGGACTACGGCTGCGGTTGGGAACACGAACTGGACGAGTACAGCATCAAAGAAATCCGGCAGCGCCAGAAAGAGTACAGAGAGAACTGCCCGCAGTATCCGGTGAAGGTCGTCAAGGGCAGAGAAAGGATCAAGGCAGATGCGAATCCGAATTGAGGAACTGAATCTGCTTGTGGAGGTCTACAAGCACCTGAACGCCGAGGGAATACGGAAAGACCTTGCGGCTGCTTTGCTGAAGGTCATCGACCGCCTAAACGAGCAGCTTGAAACCGAACGTCAGGGGAATAGGACAAGAGCGGAAGCGAATCGGAAGAACGGGTACAGGTGGGAGTCGTCCCACCATCCGAAGAGAAGCAAGTATATGGAGGATGCGTGATGAAGAAGACACTGATGGAAGCACTTGAAGCGTCCGGCTATTCCCGCGAGCAGATGTTTAATCACTGCTCCGACCTGTATGTGTTCGCCTCGAAAAAGACACTGGATGTAATCATCAAGTGGTTCAAGGAACGGGGATATGACTGGATAAGCTATTCGGACACCTACCAGCTGATCCGCCGCAATGGCGCACCGGGAAAGAACGACGAATAAGAGAGCCGGGCACAGACCCGGCTCTCTTATTATTTACTGGTCAAAAGACGGATTGACGAAGTACAGGTTCTTCTGATCCAGCTTCTCCTTGGCCAGGCGGAGGCCCTCGCCGAAGCGCTGGAAGTGAACGATCTCACGGGCTCGCAGGAACTTGATGACGTCGTTGACATCCGGGTCATCGGACAGGCGCAGGATGTTGTCGTAGGTGACGCGGGCCTTCTGCTCTGCTGCCAGATCCTCCGTCAGGTCGGCGATCAAGTCGCCCTTAACGGCCATAGAGGCCGCATTCCAGGGCGCACCGGAGGCCGCCGTGGGATAGACGCCGGCGGTGTGATCCACAAAGTAGGCGTCGTAGCCCGCCTTCTTGACCTCCTCCACCGTCAGGTTCCGGGTCAGCTGGTGCACGATGGTCCCCACGATCTCAAGGTGACCAAGTTCTTCCGTGCCTACAAACGGGTCAAAATGGAACCAGAAGCGAAAAATGCCCGAATTGCAAGGGTTTCCGGCGCTGTATCAAGCCGAAAACACGAATGTGCCGATTCCGGGATACCTGTTTTCTATGAACATGGAGCAGGATGGGACACGACGAAAAGTGAAGCCAGTGTGGCAAATTGATGTCTGTGTGGCACTGCCGGATGGCCATACTTTCCAGAGGGGAGGTGCGGCACAATGAAGGAGCAGGTACAGGAAATCAAGCTCACCGAACTGCATCCATTCCAGAACCATCCGTTCTATGTAAGGGACGACGAATCCTTACAGGCTCTGTGTGACAGTATCCGGGAATATGGGGTGCTGTCGCCGTTGCTGGCGAGACCGACCGAGTCTGGATACGAGATCGTGTCCGGCCATCGCAGGCAAGCTGCCGCTATGAAACTTGGCCTTGGGAAGCTTCCAGTGCTTGTCAGAGAGATGAGCGATGATGAAGCAATCATCCTCATGGTGGATAGCAATATCCAGCGAGAGAACCTGCTGCCCCGCGAGAAGGCGTTTGCATATAAGATGAAGTTGGAGGCTATCAAGCATCAAGGAAA
>CAZUYE010000026.1:0-22988 GCA_964624925.1 uncultured Oscillospiraceae bacterium
CCATCGCCCAGATGCAGAACCCCGACCTGATCCCCGAGAAGATCAAGGCCAAGCTGGCGCATACCGGCCTGTGGGATGTGGATCCCGTGAACCTGTTCCGTATCTCCTGGCACAACGAGGCCAAGGAGCAGGGCGGACTGTTCCAGGCGGTGCCCAACTATGTGGAGATCCCCAGCAAGCTCTCCGGTGTGCCCTGCCGCATCATCGCCATGGCCGGCAAGTGGTTCCCCACCGGATGCCACAAGGTCGGCGCCTCCTTCGGCTGCCTGGCCCCCCGCCTGGTCACCGGCCAGTTCGACGCCACCTATCACCACGCCGTGTGGCCCTCCACCGGTAACTACTGCCGCGGCGGCGCGTTCAACTCCAAGCTGCTGGCCTGCGAGTCTGTGGCCATCCTGCCCCAGGATATGTCCCAGGAGCGCTTCGACTGGCTCAAGTCTATCGCCGGTCAGATCATCGCCACCCCCGGCTGCGAGTCCAACGTCAAGGAGATCTTCGACAAGACCTGGGAGCTGAAGCAGGATCCCACCATGATGATCTTCAACCAGTTCGCCGAGATGGGCAACCCCCTGTGGCACTACAACGTCACCGGCTACGCCCTGGCCGAGCTGTTCGAGGCCGTGAAGAAGCCCGGCCAGACCTTCGCCGGCGCCTGCTTCACCTCCGGCTCCGCCGGTACCATGTCCGCCGGTGATCTGCTGAAGGAGCGCTATCCCCAGCTGAAGCTGGCCGTGGGCGAGGCCCTGCAGTGCCCCACCATCCTGGATAACGGCTTCGGCGGCCACCGCATCGAGGGCATCGGCGACAAGCACATCCCCTGGATCCACAACGTGAAGAACACCGACATGGCCATCGCCATCGATGACGAGGACAGCCAGCGCCTGCTGCGCCTGTTCAACACCGAGGAGGGCAAGGCTTACATGAAGAACGAGCTGGGCATGAGCGACGAGGAGATCGAGAAGATGTCCTGGCTGGGCATCTCCGGCATCGCCAATGTGCTGTGCTGCATCAAGATGGCCAAGTACTATGAGCTGACCGAGAACGACATGGTCGGCACCGTGCTGACCGACTCCGCCGTCATGTACAAGTCCCGCATCGAGGAGCTCAACGAGATGCACGGCGAGTACAACGCTCACGAGGCCGCCATGGATCACGCCCTGCATATGCTGAACCTGAAGACCGACAGCATGATCGAGCTGACCTACGCCGAGCGCAAGCGCGTCCACAACCTGAAGTACTACACCTGGGTGGAGCAGCAGGGCATGAACGTGGAGGATCTGAATGCCCAGTGGTACGACACCAAGGGCACCTGGGATGCCGTGCACGCCCAGGCCCGGGAGCTGGACGAGCTCATCAACCAGTTCAACGAGGCCACCGGCCTGCTGAAGGCACTGTAAGAAAACATCGTATCCGTTCCATACACACCACAGGGCGGGGCTTTCGCCCCGCCCTGTATTTCTTTGTTTAAGGAGAAGCACCATGAAAAACGTGAAATACGGCCAGTGTGTCCGCTGCGGCAAGACCTACGCGGCCACGCCCGACCTGACCAACTGCAGCTGCGGCGGTATTCTGGACATCGTCTATGACTACGACTATATCAAGTCCGTCTTGACCAAGGAGAAGCTGGCCCGGCGGGAGAACCGCTCCATGTGGCGCTACCGCGAGCTGCTGCCCGTGGAGGAGAGTACCCCCGACACCCCCCTGCGGGTGGGCTGGAGCCCCCTGTATGAGGAGCCGAAGCTGGCGGAGCAGCTGGGCATCCGGCGGCTGTGGATCAAGGACGACGGCCAGAATCCCACCGCCTCCCTGAAGGATCGTGCCAGCGCCATGGCCGTGGCCAAGGCCTATGAGGCCGGTGCCAAGACCATCGCCTGCTCCTCCACCGGAAACGCCGCCAGCTCCCTGGCCGGCAACGCCGCGGCGGCGGGCTTCAAGACCTATATCTTCGTGCCCGAGCGGGCTCCCAAAGGCAAGGTGGCCCAGCTGATGATCTTCGGCGCCAACGTCATCTCCGTCAAGGGCAACTACGAGGAGACCTTCAAAATGTCCGCCGAGGCCATCGAGAAGTACGGCTGGTATAACCGCAACGCCGCCATCAACCCCTACCTCTCCGAGGGCAAAAAGACCGTGGCCCTGGAGATCGCGGAGCAGCTGAACTGGGAGATGCCCGACTACCTGGCCATCTCCGTGGGCGACGGCTGCACCATCGCCGGCGTGTGGAAGGGCTTCAAGGACCTGTACGCCATCGGCTTCATCGACAAGCTGCCCCGGCTCATCTCCGCCCAGTCCTACGGCTGCTATCCCATCAACCGTGCCATCCAGGAGGACAAGCCCTGGGAGCCCATGGAGGAGAACACCCTTGCCGATTCCATCTCCGTGGGCGTGCCCCGGAATGCCGACAAGGCCCTGGCCGCCATCCGCGAGTCCAACGGCCTGGCCATCTGCGTCACGGACGAGGAGATCCTGGCCGCCCAGCGCCTGCTGGGCCGTACCTGCGGCGTGTTCGGCGAGCCCGCCGGTGTCACCGGCGCGGCGGCCCTGAAGAAGGCCTGCGAGGAGGGCCTCATTCCCCACGACGCCACCGTGGTCTCCGTGGTCACCGGCAACGGCCTGAAGGACGTGGCCAACGCCATTAAGTCCGCCGGTGAGCCCCTGCACATCGAGCCGGATCTGGATCGGATGGTGGAGGAATTCGCCAAGCGCGGCGTCACTGTGGAGTAATGCGCTACGGCGAGGTGGCGGAGGCCACCTTCCTGGCCCGGCCCAACCGCTTCATCGCGGAGGTGCTGCTGGACGGGGAACAAGTGGTGTGCCATGTGAAAAACACCGGCCGCTGCCGGGAGCTGCTGGTGCCAGGTACCACAGTATGGCTGGAAAAGGGTACCAATCCCCGGCGGCGAACGGCCTGGGATCTCATCGCGGTGCGGAAAGGGGAGCGCCTGGTCAATATGGATGCCCAGGCCCCCAACCGGGTGTTCGCCGAGTGGGCCCGGCAGCAGTGGCCGGATGTGCGCCCCGAGGTGCGCTATGGGGACTCCCGTCTGGACTTCTGCATCGGCGGCAGCCACTATGTGGAGGTCAAGGGTGTCACCCTGGAGCGGAAGGGGCATTGCTTCTTCCCGGATGCGCCCACGGAACGGGGTGCGCGGCATCTGCGGGAGCTGAGCCGCGCTGCCCGGGAGGGCCTGCGGGCCACGGTGTGCTTTGTCATCCAGATGGAGGACGTGCTGGACTTCGCCCCCAACGACGAGACGGATCCCGCCTTTGGCGCGGCCCTGCGTCAGGCGGCGGCGGACGGTGTGAAGTTGGAGGCCTATAGCTGCCTGGTCACGCCGGACTCCCTGTCCATCCACCGCTCGGTGCTTATACTACTATAATATAATGAATTGGGTGTACGGTGCTTTCACTGTACACCCGATTTTTCGTTCGTACCGCACAAGAAGTCCCTCTTATGGCAGCTATAAAATATGCAAATAGCACATTATATGCGATATTCCAATAGAAACATGAGAAAAACTCATACAACTCCAACTCCCCGTGCTTTTAGATAAAAAGAATTACCAAATTTTGTACATCTGCCAAATTGACGAAAAAGCGCGGGGTAAAGTATAATATATATGCCTTGCTAGCCTCTGGGCCCAACAGCGACGGGCATATGCGCCGGAGGCGGGGCAGGATAATCTCTGAAGGAGGAAATGACATTGAGAGGGCATCAATCGACCATCAAAAGAGCATTGGCCATTCTGCTGACGCTTGTCATGCTTCTGAGTGTGCTTCCCACCGCCGCCTTTGCAGCGGAGACGGGCAGCAGCCAGAGCGCCGGCAGCGCTATCAATGGCCCCCTGTCTCTTACTGCCAACGGCAGCGCCCAGAGCGGCCTGCTGGCAGATGAGAGCCAGACAACAGACACGGAGGAACTGACCAAATACGAATCCTCCGCCAACCGCTTTTCCGAGCAGGCCGCTGCCGCCGCCTATCAGGCCGGCGACCAGGTGACCTTCATCGTCGTGGTGGACGAACAGTCGCTGATGGATCTGTACACCACCGAGGAGATCGCCCAGCAGACGGCCGCAGTGCAGCGGATGGAAGCTACCCAGCAGAAGAAGCTGAACAACGTCAAGGATAAGGCGGAGAAGCTTCTGGGCAAGGATTGCCAGCTGGGCTATGACTATACCATCGCCACCACCGCGTTCTCCGTGACCACGGACTATGCCAATCTGGCCAAGCTGGAGAAGCTGTCCGGTGTGAAGAGCGTGTATGTGGCTCCCACCTTCTTCCTGCCCGAGGACGGCATGGATGGTGACTTCACTCCCTATACCGACAATGCCACCGGCATGATCGGCGCGGATATCCTCAACAGCACCGGCTACACCGGCAAGGGTATGCGCATCGCCATTCTGGACACTGGCATCCTGGTGAATCACCCCAGCTTTGCTGCGCTGCCCGATGACGTTCTGGTGGATCCCATGACCCGCCAGGAAGTGGACGATATCTGGGACGCGCTGCAGGCCAGCAAGATCACCAACCGCCTGAACCAGTCCTATAAGAACACCAAGATCCCCTATGCTTTCAACTACGTCAGCGGTACCTTTGACGTATCCAATACCTTCGCCGGCTCCGACCACGGCACCCACGTGGCCGGTATTGCGGCTGCCAACAAGATCGCCGACTCCAAGGTCGTGGGCGTGGCCCCCGACGCGCAGCTGGTGGTCATGCAGGTGTTCCAGCAGAGCGGCGGCGCCGGCTGGGCTACCATCCTGGCCGCGCTGGAGGACTGCGTGCTGCTGAAGGTGGACAGCGTGAACCTGTCCCTGGGCGCTGCCGCAGGCTTCACCGACACCCCGGACATGATCAGCGTGATGGACAAGTTCCAGGAGTCCGACATCCAGCTGCTGATCGCCTCCGGTAACGACACCAACAATGCCTATGGCAACAACTGGGGCAACAATATGTCCCTGCTGGAGAACCCGGATACCGGCCTGGCCGGCACCCCCTCCACCTACTCCGCGGCCCTGGCCGTGGCCTCCGTCGACAATGACGGCGAGACCGCCCTGTATTTCACCGTGGACGGCACGGACTTCCCCTATCGCGACACCGCCGCCACGGCTGCTACCCGCTTCCTGGACAACTTCCGCAACCAGGAGCTGGAGTATGTCATGGTTCCCGGCTACGGTCTGGAGTCTGACTATGCCGGCATCGACGTCACCGGCAAGGTGGCCGTCATCTCCCGTGGCCAGAGCTCCTTCCCGGAGAAGCAGGCCATTGCCCAGGCCAACGGCGCCATCGCCTGCATCATTTATAACAATGCCCTGGGCATTCTGAATATGCAGATCAACGACGGCGGCGACAACATCCCCTGCATCAGCACCACCCTCAGCGCCGGCACCGCCCTGGCCAAGGGCTCCGGCAAGCTGAAGGTCTGCAACGGCGATACCAAGGCCTTCCGTCTGGAGCGCACCGTCAGCGATTTCTCCTCCTGGGGCGTCACTCCCGACCTGAAGCTGAAGCCTGAGATCGCCGGTGTCGGCGGCAGCATCTATTCCTGCACCGACCCCGCCATTTCCGGCACCTATTATGACTACATGAGCGGTACCTCCATGGCCACCCCCCAGATCACCGGTGCCATGGCCGTGCTGATTGAGTATCTGGACGAGAACTATCCCGAGATCACCGGTTCCGAGCAGCGCCGCATCGCTGCGGATCTGCTGATGTCCACCGCCGAGCCTCTGATGGTCTCCGGCGGCCTGGAGTACTCCCCCAGAGTCCAGGGCGCGGGCCTGGCCAACCTGGTCAGCGCCACCACCAGCCCGGCCTACCTGTCCAATGCGGACGCCAGCGAGGGCCGTCCCAAGCTGGAGCTGGGTGACAACGACAGCTGCGACGGCAAGTACAGCTTCACCTTCCAGATCAACAACCTGAAGGACGAGGCCCTGACCTATACCCTCAGCAGCAGCCTCATCACCGAGTCCATCTATCAGGACAAGTTCATCGCGGCCTCCCCCTATGGTTTGGAGACCGAGGTGGTCTTTGACGGCGGCAACACCGTGACCGTTCCGGCCGGTGGCAGCGTCACCGTCAAGGGCAGCATCACCCTGACCCAGGCCGATCAGAACTACCTGAAGAAGTTCCCCAACGGCATCTTCGTGGAAGGCTTCATCTATGCTGAGCCCACTGCGGGCAGCACCGTGAGCCTGGCCATGCCTCTGGTTGGCTTCTATGGTGACTGGTCTGCCGCCGATGTGTACGACACCGAGGACGAGAATAACTATTCTCTGTACCCCGTGATGATCTTCACCAACTATGCCCAGCTGGGCACCAACCCCTACATCCGCACCGGCAAGTCCGGCGACCAGTATAACGCATTCTCCTACACCAACCCCCTGGCGGAGATCGACTTCGGTATGCTGCGTAACGCCCGGACCATTACCATCACCGTTACCGATGTCAATACCGGCGCCGAGTATTACAAGGTCAACTATGACTATGTCACCAAGAGCTACTACAACACCGGCTATGGCATGGTCATTCCCGCCTACCTGCAGCAGGGTGAGCTGTGGGACGGCATGGACAAGGACGGCAAGGAGCTGCCCGACGGCACCAAGGTCAACTTCCGGATGGACGCCTATCTGGATGACGGCGACCAGGAAGTGGACGACAGCATCGTCTTTGACATGACCCTGGACAGCCAGAAGCCCCAGGTGCTCAACGCCGACGAGCTTCAGAACGCCGTGACCACCGAGAACGGCCGCAACTACCTGACCGTGAAGCTCCAGGACAACGCCTACATGGCCGCCGTGCTCTTTGAGAGCTCCGACGGCGCCATCATGGGTAAGTTCGACGTGGAGAACGTGCCCGGTCAGGCCCAGGAGTACAAGTTCGACATCACCGGCTTCGGCAATTCCTTCACCCTGATCGCTGCGGACTATGCCTGCAACGAGACCCTGGTGGACGTGAACCTGAAGCTGAAGGACAACGACAAGCCCGATGCCAACGCCCTGAGCAAGGACCGCATCTATGGCTGTGAGACCTTCACCCAGGCCGCCGTGGAGCCCGGCTGGTTCTCCGCCTCCATCAGCGACCTCTCCGATCCCCGCAACGAGACCTATGACGACACCAACCGTTACTACTCCGCCGAGTATGTGAACGGCTACCTCCTGGCTCAGAACGCCAACACCGGTGCTCTGGAGCTGGTGACCCCCTCCGGCACCTACTGGAAGACCCAGACTCTGGTTTCCCAGTACGGCTCCGTTGGTGACAACGGCGTCTGGGTGCTGTACGACATGGCCCTGGATTACTCCGGCGAGTATGCCGACGTCCTGGATCCCTACCAGAGCACCAACGGCACCGATACCCTCTTTGCCGTGGGCTGGGCCTATAAGGGCGACAACAACAACGACGGCAAGGACGACGGCTACAATGCCCTCTTCCGCATCTGGACCTCCAGGTGGAATGGCCAGTGGTTCGTGGATGAGGTCGCTCAGATCGAGTCCCCCGAGAGCGGCGCTGAGATGCTGACCCTGGGCATCAACGCCGAGGGCGATATGTACTGCATCGGCACCGATGGCGCCCTCTATGCCCTGAATCTCGCTACCGGCGAGTATCCCTGGGGCGGTGCCTTCGTCGCAGGTGTCACCACCACCTACATCGGCACCACTCCCTTCGTCAATGCCACCAACTACAGCGGTGTCAACGTCATCCAGTCCATGGCCTTTGACCACAACACCGACACCCTGTACTGGTTCGCCCACAGCCAGACCCTCGTGGGCTACTCCTACGTCAATGTTAACATGACCTATAAGGTGGACACCGCCACCGGCGACTGCACCGAGGTGGGCACCTATGGCCCCGGCGGCCAGACGGCCATGTTCATCCCCACGGATCTGAAGTCCGATCTGTTCACCATGGGTGTGGATCCCAACCAGTTCAATCTGAGCGAGTATCAGATGACCATGGTCGAGGGCCAGACTCGGAAGCTCCTGGTGAGCTGGACGCCCTGGAACTGCGCACCCACCGAGCTGACCTGGGCCAGCGAGGACGAGAGCATCGCCACCGTCGATGAGTTTGGCTATGTCAACGCCGTCGGCAAGGGCGAGACCAACATCACTGCCACCGCCCAGGTCTATGACCCCTATGCAGACTACGACGATGAGACGTACCAGTACGTCGGCGCATGGGTTGACCGCACGGTCTCCTGCAAGGTCACCGTGGTGGAGAGCCAGGATTCCATCTATGGCTTCATCGTGGAGGACTTTGCCAACATCGGCAACCGCTTCACCTGGGTCACCTATTCCGACAGCAACCCCACTGCCGTCAGCAAGCTGGGCAGCAAAGTCACCGTCCAGGTGCCCGATATGGACGGCAACCTGCAGACCGTTGACGCACTGTGGCAGGGCGGCGCTTACTACAATGGCTACCTCTACACCGTCATGGCCCAGGGCCGCGGTGGCGTGGGTGCCTCCGTCCTCTACCGCAGCAAGATCACCCAGGGCGCAACGCCTGCTGAGACCGTCATCGGCACCCCCGAGGAGATCGGCTACACCACCGGTATCGAGCTGGGCAACATGGCCTTCGACTACAACACCGGTCGTATGTACGCCGTTGACCTGACCTACGGCGGCCTGGCCATCCTGGATCTGGAGACCGGTGCCATTGACCCGCTGGGTACCTTCTCCGGCGACATCGGCGGCCCGGCCATCGCCCCCGCCATGACCGTCACCGCCGACGGCACCATCCTCATCTCCTCCATGTATGGCGAGCTGTACAGTGTTGATCCCGACACCCTGAACACCACCCGCCTGGGCTCTCTGCCCAATGATATTCACAGCTGGTACTATGCAGCCATGATGTATGACTACAATACCGGCAACGTCTATTGGAACCCCTGCATGAGCAGCGGTATGTCCAGCCTGTACATGGTGAAGCTGGGCCTCAATGAGTGGAGTAAGAAGCTCGAGGCCGATGTGGTGAAGCTGGGCAACGTCTCCTCCAAGGATGGCGTTGAGCAGACCGTTATGTTCACCATCCCCGCCGAGGAGCCCGAGACCCACTACATCCCTGTGGAGGGCCTCTCCATCACCAATGGCTCCAGCGTCACCGGCCTGGTGGGCGGCGAGCTGCAGCTGAACACCAGCACCGTCCCCGCCCGTCCCTCCACCCAGAATAAGACCTGGACCTCCAGTGACGAGAGCGTGGTTACCGTGGATCAGTTCGGCAAGCTCACCTATACCGGTGTCGGCACTGCCACCGTTACCGCCACCATCACCAAGAACACCGCCGATGGCAATCCCGTCACCGCGTCCATCAGCGTCACCGTTCTGGAAGCCGCCGGCCGGATGGAGGCCTTCCTCTGCGACGACATGAACGGCACCTTCTACTATGACTTCTGGATCAGCATGAACGACTATGATCTGCGCCATGCCTCCGCCGGCAACAGCATGATCAACGTTCTGTCCCTGCGCTGCGGCACCTACTATGACGGCTACTTCTACGCCTATACCAATTCGGGCCTGCTGATGCGCATCGATCCCAACAAGACCACGGCCTACAGCACCATCGGCAGCTGCGGCCTGGACTATAGCTATCAGCAGATGAGCGCCATGACCGTGGACTACAACACCGGCATTGTCTACGGCCTGACCATGCCCACCACCTATAACTACAGCGCCTACACCGAGGCCGTCGAGGCCGCCCGCCTGGTCACCGTCGACCTGAACACCGGCGCCATTACCACCGTGGCCACGCTGGACATCAACCGCCCGGTTTATGCCCTGGCCGCGGATAAGGACGGCACCCTCTATGCGGCCGGCTCCCCCGATGCTTACAGCGACGCGGTGCTCTATACCGTGGACAAGACCACCGGCGAGCTGACCGAGGTCACCACCATCGAAGGCGCCCGGGTGTATACCGGCTCCACTTACTACGGTGAGGTCCAGTATAACTCCCAGATGACCTACGATTTCGGCACCAACCGCCTGTACCTCAACGCCACCGCCAAGAGCAAGTGGGATGCTGAGGCCAGCGGTATGTACCTGATCCAGCTGGGCGGCGAGACCCCTGCCTGCTACAACCTGGGCGGCATCAGCCTCTATACCCGCGCCGACTCCGCCATTAAGTACGGCGATGTGTTCCTGGGCCTGCTGAGTCTGATCCCCGAGGAGGACGAGGTGCCTCAGACCGAGGCTACCGGCATCTCCATCGACAAGACCGCCTATCGCCTGGGCGTGGGCAGCAGCGTGGATGTGAATGCCAAGACCCGTCCTGCCAACGCGCTGGATCCGACCCTGACCTACACCTCCGCTGACGAGTCCATCGCCACCGTCTCCGCTGAGGGTGTCATCACCGGCGTGGCTGTGGGCAAGACCACCGTTACCATCACCACCGCCAACGGCCTCACCGCCGTCTGCGATGTCATCGTGGTGGATAACACCCAGGCTGCCTCCACTGCCTACACCGTCACTCCCGACGGCGACAAGCTCATCTCCTTCAATCCCCAGCTGCCCTATGAGACCACTGCCGTCCTCGCCGACTTCCCCGGCGCCGGCAAGGTCGCGGGCCTGGCCTATGGCGATGACTGCCTGTACTACCTGACGGAGTCCAGCTACTCCTACTACCTCTACCGCTATGACTTCGTCACCGGCCAGAGCGTGTCCCTGGGCTATTGCAGCCAAGTCTTCACCGGCGCTGTGGATATGGCCTATGACAAGGAGAACAACCTCCTGTACCTGGTGGGCGGCTTCTACCTGTACCAGTACGACCTGAGCAAGGCCGACGGCGAGTACATCCCCCAGGTGGATTATCGTCAGGACGAGAGTTACGCCACCATGGCCGGCGTGGCCGTTGTGGATGGCGCCATCTACATCGCTGCCACCAGCTGGGAGCTGGTTCCCAAGCCTCAGCTCATCCGCTACAGCGATAAGTACATGAGCGACCGCACCGTCGTGGCCGAGGGCTTCGACATCAACATCGGCAAGGACGTCACCGAGATGGACTATGATGCCAGCACCGGTCTGCTGTACCTGACCGACGGCCTCAACCGCATCTACTCCATCAAGCCCGATGGCACCGATGTTACCTTCATCGATACCCTGAAGGACGGCATCGAGCCGCGCGGCCTGGCCATTGACTCCACCCTCAGCTACACCGTCGTCTATACCGACGGCGTGGAGGACGAGGAAATCTTCGCCGATCAGCGTTTCGCAGCGGCTGCCGGCGGGGCCACTCCCGAGTTCCGCGGCACCCCCACCCGCAAGGGCTATACCTTCACCGGCTGGGATCCTGCCGTGGCTGAGACCGTCACCGCTCACGCTACCTACACCGCCACCTGGTCCGTCAACAGCTACACCGTCTCCTTCGACGCCCGCGGCGGCGAGGTCAACGGCGAGCCCATCACCGTGACCTACAACACCGCCATTGGCACCCTGCCCGTGGCCACCCGCGAGGGCTACACCTTCCTGGGCTGGTTCGACCTGGACGGCAACGAGTACACCGCCGAGACGGTCTACACCTTGGATACCGACCTGACCCTGTATGCCAAGTGGCAGGCCAACACCTACACCGTCACCCTGGATTCCAACGGCGGCGAGCTGGAGGCGGAGCCCATCACCGTGACCTTCGGCCGCGAGATCGGCGAGCTGCCCGAGCCCACCCGCGCGGACTACACCTTCCTGGGTTGGTTCGATGAGAACGGCGAAAAGGTTCTGCCCGACAGCACCTATCAGATCCCCCACGACAGCGTGTTCACCGCCCGCTGGTCTCAGCACACCTTCACCATCACCCTGGATCCCAATGGCGGTCAGGTGAATCCCACCTTCGTCCGCGTGGAGAAGGGCGATGCCGTGAACACCCTGCCTGTGGCCACCCGCGAGGGCTACACCTTCCTGGGCTGGTTCGACGCTGAGGGCAACCAGTACACGGCCGAGACCGTCTTCAACGGCGAGGAGGATATCACCCTCACCGCCCACTGGGAGATCAACACCTACACCGTGACCCTGGACGACGGCTGTGGTAACACCGACACCAAGACCTACACCCACGGCGAGGCCCTGGGCGAGCTGCCCGTACCCACCCGCGAGGGTTACACCTTCGTCGGTTGGGCTGATGCAGACGGCCAGATCGTCACCGCTGAGACGACCGTCACCGGTGAGTTGACCCTCACCGCCGTGTGGCAGCTGATCCCCGAGACGCCTCCCAAGACCGGCGACAGCTTCAGCTTCGCCCTGTGGGGCAGCGTGATGACCGGCGCCCTGGCCGCCATGGCCTGGATGGTCATCCGCAAGCGCAGAAACGCCCGCTGAGTCACCCAAACCTGACCCAAACGAGCGTCCATAAGAGACCATAAGCAATCAGGGCCCCCGGCTTTCGCCGGGGGCCCTGAAACGCTGTTTTCTGTTATTCCCGGGCCCGCATCTCGTCCAGAAAGGCCAGCAGCTCTTCCTCGAAGCGGCGGCAGAACTCCAGGGCCTGTGACTGGCCACGGACACTGCGCAGCATATAGATGCACCAGGGCTCCGGCGGTTCCTCCAGCATACAGATTTGCAGCGACTCGCTCTGCGCGTGGTGCAGGGCGGAGGCCAGCGGCAGCATGACCCACTGCTGCGTGTCATTGAGCAGGGACAGAACGCCGCTGGAGGTGTTGATCTCAATGCGGCACAGGCGCCGCCGCCCGAACCACCGCTCCCGCCAGCGGGAGATGCAGGTGAAGTTGCCGCCCACTGCCTGGATCTCCTTGTCCGGATCCAGCTCACTGGGGTGGATCAGCATGGGCGGCTGGGGCGCAGCACAGCGCCGCACGATGCACAGGGGTTGCTCGTCGATGCAGCGCACCAGCACGCCGCCCAGGGTGGACTCGTGGGCGGCAAAGCCGAAGTCCACCAGATCTTTCGACACCAGGTCGTATACCTCATCGGAGTCGCAGATCTTGATATGCACCTTCTTGTCGGGGTTGTCCCGGATATAGCGCTGCAAAAAGGGGGCCAACAGCCGGTCGTAAGTACTCTCGTTGGTGGCGATCCGTATGGTGGACAGGGCCAGGCTCCCGATCCATTCCGTCTCCTCATACAGCGCCCGCCAGCGCTCAGCCACAGGGATGAATTCCCGGCCCGCGCGGGTCAGCTCCACGCTGCGCCGCCCTTTGGCCCGCAGAATCAGCTGCGTCCCCAGCTGCTGCTCCAGGTTCTGCAGACGGTTACTGACGGCCGACTGAGAAATGAACAGGTTTTCTGCGGTCTTGGTGATGTTACGGCAGCGCACCAGCTCCAGAAACACCTCAATGTCCTTGGAATTCATATCCGCCGCCTCCTTTCCATGCTGTTATCTTACCGTAGTCCGCTGGAAAATGCAAGTGTGTCCGGATCCCGGCGTTTGCCGGGATCCGGACGAGACGGTCAGAGTATCCAAAGACGCCTCGATTTCGGAAAGGAAGATAGTTACGAAAGAAACCCATCAGGGGTGTCTTTCGTTTTCAATCACCGGATTTTTCAAACTTTGAAAAAATTTGGAAAATCCGCTTCAGCCTGTCAAAAAGACTTTTTGACAGGCTGTCCGGATCCCGGCGTTTGCCGGGATCCGGACGAGAAAAAGGAGAGAAATGTGTCTTACGCAGTTTCGCTACTCTGGCTCTCTGTCACCTCGAAGCGGCGTCCTACGCCGGTGAGGATGCTCAGCAGGAAGATCAGCAGCAGACCCCAGCAGTGGAAGTTATAGGGGATGATGTCCAGGAAGGAGAAGTTGGGATCCACCCCGTCGATGGCCAGGGCCACACCCAAGGAGACCAGCGTGGGGTTTCCGTGGGGCATCAGGCCCGTGGCACCACAGGCCACGCCGTCCAGGATGTTGGCGCCGCGGCAGCGGTCGATGTGGAAAGCCTTGGTGATGCGGCGCACCAGGGAGCCAAAGAACACGATGGCAATGCCGGAGCCGCCGGTGACGATGGAGCCCACGGAGGCCACCAGATAGCAGATCAGCTCGCCGGAGCGGGGCGTCTTGCAGTGCTTCATCAGACCCGCTGTCATGTGGTCGAAGGCGCCGCTGTTGTTCAGGATCTCCAGCAGCTGGAACAGCAGCATCACATACAGCACCAGTACCATCATGCCGGTCATGCCGCTGATGATGGGCCCGTCGTTGGCAAACATCCTGGCCGGGGTGATGGTGCCCAGCAGCAGGTTCAGCGTAATGCCGCTGAGATTGCAGACGATCAGCGTGGCCATCAGATCCCAGCCCTTGCGCATCATGATGACCATCAGCACAGGGATGCACAGCAGCACCAGCGCCTTGGCACTGCTCCCGTCCAGCTCCAGACCGGCGGGCACGCGAATGTCCCTTGTCAGACCCATCACCGCGAACAGAACGGCGGAGACGGCGGCGGAGATGGCCGCATAGGGGAAACGGGTGCGCACCACATCGCTAAGTTCCGCCTCCTGGGTCAGGGCAGAGGAGATGGTGGTGTCGGAAATGGGGGCCAGGTTGTCGCCAAAGATGGCGCCGCTGATGATGGCACCGCACATCAGACTCATGTCGATGTTCAGGCTGTGGGCCAGGGGCAGCAGCACCGGGGCCACGGCGGCCACAGAACCGGTGGAGGTGCCGCAGGAGGTGGAGATCAGCACACAGGTCAGGAAGGCGATGAGGGGGATCCACCCGGCGTTCAGGCCCAGCTTGGTGATGCCCCAGATCAGCGCGTCGATCAGGCCACTCTGGCGCAGGAGCTGTGCCAGCATACCCGCCATGATATAGGCCATCAGGATGGTGCCCAGCATGGGGTTCTGCAGTCCCTTTAGGGTCAGCTTGCCATAGTGCTTCTTATCCTTTGCCAGCAGGAAGCCAATGGCCAGAGCGAAGAAGGTGATACCGGTCAGGCGGTTCATGCCGCCTCCGCCGATGATGGTGCTGGCCAGCATACCGACCAGCATGAACAGGATGGGGATCCACGGCCCCAGACGGCCGCCATAAAATTCCGCTTTCTTTTCCACTTTAAGTGCCTCCATTCTTCTGTTTTTTCTGTTTTGCTGCTGCCGTGCTTCAGCGTAGCTGCAGCAGGGCAGCGCGAATCTTTTCGGCTGCCTGCTCCAGATCTTCCGTGGCGTTGGCAAAGGAGAAGCGCATGCAGCAGGCATCCTCCTCGCCGTAGGCACTGCCGGGCATACCCACCACACCAGCGTGCTCCAGCAGGTACTCGCACATCTGCGCGGAATCCATATCCGTGTCCTCAAAGAACACCCAGGCGTAGAACGCGCCCTCCGGCTTCAGACAGCGCACGCCGGGGATACGGTTGAGTGCGCCGGTGAACAGATCCCGGCGGTATTCATAGGTTTTGCGCATCTGCTCAGTCTCATATTCGCAGTGGAAGGCCTCCACGGCTCCCTTCTGCAAAAAGCCGCTCATGCAGGACAGACTGTGCTGATACAACTTGTAGGCCACATCGAAGATGGGCTTCGGCGCGGCCAGATAGCCCATGCGCCATCCGGTCATGGCCACGCTCTTGGAAAAGCCGTTCATCGTGGCCACCCGCTCGCGGATGGAGGGATAAGAGCCCATGCTGATACTCCGGCAGCCATCGTATACCAGCTTCTCGTATACCTCGTCGCTGAGCATATACACCTGAGGGTGCCGCAGCAGGAAAGCCTCCAGAATGTCCGCCTCGTCCCGGTGCAGAATGCGGCCGGTGGGGTTGTTGGGATAATTGATGATGATCAGGCGGGTCTTTTCGGTGCAGGCCGCATCCAGCGCCTCGGCGGTGATCCGGTAATCGCTGCGGTGATCCAGCCTGACCTTCACGGTCACGCCGCCTGCGGCCTGGATGATGGGCTCATAGGAGACCCAGGCCGGATCCAGCACCAGTACCTCATCCCCCTCGTTCAAAATGGCCTGTACGGCCAGATAGATGGCGTTCTTGCCGCCGGGGGTGACCAAGATGCAGTCCGCGTCATAGTCCAAGCCGTTTTCCGTCTTTAGCTTTTCCCGGATGGCACCGCGCAGCTCCGGCAGACCGGGCCCCACGACATAGTGCGTGTAGCCCTCCGTCAGGCTGCGGATGGCCGCCATAGAAATGCGGTCGGGTGTGGAAAAATCCGGCTCGCCACCGGCCAGACCGATGACCGTGGGGTCGTTTTTCTGCATCTCCCTGGCGCGGCTCATCAGCACCATGGAGGCAGAGGGCTTCATGCTTTCAATACGATGATTCATCTGTATATCCTCATTTCAAATGTTGCGCGGTCTCCCGCAGCAGGGCCTCCGACGGGGCCTTGCGATCTGCGGCGGAGACCTCCGCGATCAGCCGCAGCAGGGACACGTTCTCCTCACGGGCCACCTGCTGAAACAGGGGCAGGAAGGAGGAGTGGCAGCCGGACAGACCCAGCATCAACTCCGTGGGCGTCACGGCGGGCCGGTAGTGATAAGGCTGCAGTGCGGGGATCAGCCTCTCGTCCAGATAGTGCAGCAGACCGTACAAGTCGATGTCCTGGATGTAGCCCTCCCGCAGCAGCGTGGCCGCCGCCAGCTCTGTGGCGCAGTTCCCGGCGGAGCGTGCCATGCCCAATAGACCACAGTCGATCTCGTCGGCACCGGCCGCCGCCGCCGCCAGCGCGTTGGCCTGGGACAGGCCCAGGTTGCTGTGGCCGTGGAAGCCCACGGGGATGTGGAGACAGTCCTTCAGTGCCCGGACGTAATTGGCCGTCTGCTGGGGGAACATGGTTCCGGCGGAGTCCATGATGGTGATGGCGTCCACACCCGCCTCCTGCAGCTGCAGCGCCTCCCGGGCCAGCTGCTGCGGAGGAAGGATGTAGCCCTTCATCAGGGAGTAGCGGCACTGCAGCCCGGCCTCCTTCACCAGGCGCACCGCCGCCAGGGCGGAGGCGGCGTCACCGGCATCCGTGCCGACCCGCAGGAAGTGCAGACCTGCATCGGCGGCCCCGGCCACCAGCTCCGGACTGGCCAGCTTCGCCAGCATAAACATACCGATCTGTCCGCGGGAGAGATAGGGCTGCAGCGCGGCAAAATACGTCGCGTCGTCGGGTGCCTGCACGGCGCCCAGCTTGTCATAGGCCCCCAGCCCCTTGCAGTTGCCGCATTCAATATCGCTGATGCCGGCCTTCAGCAATCCCTCCACGATGCTCTGTGTGAGCGGGATGGAAAAGCCGTGGCCCACAACGTTGCCGCCGTCGCGCAGCGTGGTGTCAAATAGCCTGACCATAATCACGATCCTTCCTGTATAAATTGCACGAATTCGTTTATCTATTTATAGCACAGGCCGGAATAAAATAAAAACGGAAAATTCGCATATTAATTATGCGCGAATCTGATAATAACTTGCGCATTTTGGCGTAGAAAACTACGCTCTGTTGACACAAAACTACGGCCTTGTTATAATGAAGGCCAAGAGAAAAGCCCCTGCAGGGGCGGCAAAGGAGAAGGATATGAAGAAAACGCGGATATATCTCGTGGCCCTTATGGCGCTGCTGGCGCTGGTTTTGACGGCCTGCACCGGCGGCAGCCGGACGCCGTGGGCACCTGGGCCTGGGAGTGCGACGTGACCGAGCAGATGCAGGAGGCTGTTAGCATGGCCCTGGGTGACGAGGCCCAGGTGAATACCCAGCTACGGCTGCAGCTGGTGGTCGAGCTGGGCGAGGACGGCAGCGTCATCATGAGCTGGGCGGACAATCAGGCGACACTGGAGGCCTATTTCCAGTCCGTGGCTCCGCAGCTGGCGGAGCAGATCTACCGGGATGCCGAGGGGCAGGGAATGAGCCGCGACGCGCTTGACGCAGCCCTGGAGAAGCAGGGCAGCAGCGTGTCGGACTTTGTGGAGCAGCTGCTGGATATGACGGACGTGGAGGCGCTGCTGGCGGATGGCCTGCCCTCCGGCTATTACCGCACGGAGGGAGATAAGCTCTTCCTGGGAGAGAAGCCGGAGCCCGCAGAGGAGGGTGGCTGGCTGTGCTATGCCATCAGCGGCGATACCATGATCTGGAGCCAGGGGAGCGGCGCGGCGGCGGAAGCGCTGGGCCTGCCCCTGCCCATCCAGTGGACGCGCCTGAGCTGAGCGGCTTTTTTGCGGCAAAGTCCGGCTTTTTCTTGACCGGAGAGATGCGGCAGAGTATAATAAAAGCAGAAGAAATGGAGGCGATGGGAATGAAAACGATCGTGCATAAATCGGCGGCCCCGCTGTATGCGGCAGCAGCCGTTTGGGCGCTGTACGCCCTGCTGTTCCCCCTGTATCGGGTGGGACATTTTCTGATCGCTGCGGCGGCCTCCGCCGTGGTGTATTTCATAGCCCGCCTGCTCTGCAAGGACATTGTGGAGGAGGTGGAGGAGGAGCCGGAGCGCACCGGCAACGAGGAGCTGGATCGCATGATCGCGGATGGCCAGGCCGCGCTGAAGGAGATGCGCCGCCTGAACGACAGCATCCAGGACGAGACCATCAGCGCCCAGATCGACCGACTGGAGACCATCAGCGCCAAAATTTTCCAGCAGGTGCAGAAGGAGCCCCGGCAGTTGCCCCAGATCCGCAAGTTTATGAGCTACTACCTGCCCACCACGCTGAAGCTGCTGCGCGCCTATGAGGAGCTGAGCCACCAGGGCGTTCAGGGCGAGAACATCAGCGGTACCATGGAGCGGGTGCGGAGCATGATGAGCACCATCGTCACCGCCTTCGAGCGGCAGCTGGACAGCCTGTTTGGCGACCAGGCCCTGGATATCTCCACGGATATCACGGTGCTGGAGAACATGATGGCCCGGGAGGGCCTGTCCGACGACCCTATCCACCGCAGCCAGTCCGCTTCTGATGACGAGGATCGGGACGACGGCATTCAATTGCAGCTTTGAACCATTTGAACTATAACAGGAAGGATGAAAGAGCATGACGGATAACATGACCCCCCAGCTGACGCTGGATCCCACCCCCGCCCCCGCGGAGGTGCCCACCCTGACCCTGACCCCCGAGGCTCCCGCCGTACCCCAGCAGGAGGAAAAGAAGATCGAACCCGTGGAGATGGACGACAAGCTGCTGACCGAGGAGGAAAAGCGGGCAGTGGAGGAGTTTTCCCACAAGATCGACATCCGCGACACCAATCTGGTCCTGCAGTATGGCGCGGCTGCCCAGAAGAGCGTGGCCAGCTTCTCCGAAAACGCACTGAACAGTGTCCGCGGCAAGGATCTGGGCGAGATCGGCGAGGATCTCAGCCGCCTGGTGGTGGAGCTGAAGGGCTTTGGCGAGGGCGAGGAGCGCCGTGGCCTGGCGGGCCTGTTCAAGAAGGCCGGCAACCGCCTGGAGACCATGAAGGCCCAGTACAGCAAGGTGGAGGCCAATGTGGACAAGATCGCCCAGAGCCTTGAGCAGCACCAGATCACCCTGCTCAAGGACGTGGCCATGTTTGACCAGATGTATGAGCTGAACCTGAAGTACTACAAGGAACTGACCATGTATATCCTGGCCGGCAAGAAGCGCCTGGCCGAGGTGCGCGCCACCGAGCTGGAGGAGCTGCGCCGCAAGGCCGAGCAGACCGGCCTGGCTGAGGATGCCCAGGCCTATAACGACCTGGTGAACCTGTGCAACCGCTTTGAAAAGAAGCTCCACGACCTGGAGCTGACCCGCATGGTCTCTGTGCAGATGGGCCCCCAGACCCGCCTGCTGCAGAACAACGATACCCAGATGATCGAGAAGATCCAGTCCTCTCTGGTGAACACCATCCCCCTGTGGAAGAGCCAGATGGTGCTGGCCCTGGGCATGGAGCACAGCCGCCAGGCCACGGCCGCCCAGAATGCTGTCACCGAGATGACCAACGAGCTGCTGCGCAAGAACGCCGACGCCCTGAAGATGGGCACCATCGCCACCGCCAAGGAGGCCGAGCGCTCCATCGTGGACATTGAGACGCTGCAGCACACCAACCAGCAGCTGATCTCCACCCTGGATGAGGTGATGACCATCCAGCGGGAGGGCGCCGAGAAGCGCCGCGCCGCCGAGGTGGAGCTGGGCCGCATCGAGGGCGAGTTGAAGCAGAAGCTGCTGGAACTGCGGGGCTGAGAATAGACGCAATAGGCGCCGCCCAGCTCCACCGTTCCGCGCCAATGCGCGTCCAAGCGTTTCGGCGGAGCCGAAACCTTGCCGCAGGGCGAATTCATTTCGCCCGGAGGAGATGAAATCAACGGGGCCCCCATTTTGCGCGACAAAATGGGGAATGCTGGGCCGCATCGAGGGCGAGTTGAAGCAGAAGCTGCTGGAACTGCGGGGCTGAGAACAGACGCGGCGACAGAGCAGAAACCCCTGAAAATTTATCCCACCTGTCATTGCGAGGAGGCCGAAGGCCGACGTGGCAATCCGTTTTTCCCGGGGCGAACAGAGTCGTCCACCCCTACAACGGGACGTGGGCAAAAAGTACCCCGCGGTCGGCAAATACCGAAAGCGTACAATTGTCCCCATCAAACCAACATACGAAAGGATTGGTGACAGCACCATATGAAATTCTATCAAAAACGAGGCTTCGCACTGGTGGTGCTGATCCTGGTCATCCTGGCCTCCGGTGCATGGGGCCTGAGCAAAAAGCCCGCCGCCCTGCCGGAGGTGAGCTACTATAACTGGATCTGCGACGAGGCGGGTCTCCTGTCCGCGGGCACGGAGGACACGCTGCGCAGCTACAACAGCCAGTGGAACGACAAGTATTACGCCGTGGTGGCCGTGGCCGCCGTGTCGGATATCCGGGGCTGGGACAGCGATGATTTCGCCCGGGAGCTGGGCGGCGAATGGGGCCTGGGCGGCAACGATATGCTGCTGCTGCTGGTGAAAAACGGCGATTGGTATGTGGCCTGCGGCGACAACATCGCCGACAGCATGACCGACACACAGCAGACCAAGCTGAAAACCGCCATCGACGAGCCCTATTATGCCGGCAACTTCGACGAGGCCGCGGCGGCCTTCTTCCGCCAGGCGGATGTGGTGCTGGCTCAGCTGCTGGGCAGCACGCAGCAGCCAGCCGGCGGCCAGGACTGGGAGCAGGGAGGCTACTATACCCCCTCCTCCGGCGGCACGTCCCTGGTGTATGTCATCGTGCTGATCGTGGTGATCTTTGTGATATGGGCCCTGCTGGATCGGCTGCGCTATAACCGCTATCGCCGCAATCCCACCCGCTATGCCAGCCGGGTCTATTATCCCATCTTCTGGGGCCGGCGGCCCCGTGCACCCCGGCCGCCCCGCGCACCCCGGCCGCCCCGCGCACCGCGTCGTCCCAGTGGCCCGGCACCCCGTTCGCCCCGGAGCAATGGCCCCCGTCCCGGTGGGCCCATCGGCGGCGGACCCCGTCCCGGCGGAAGTTCCCGCCCCTCTCGGCCCAGTAGTTCCCGTTCTTCCCGCCCCAGCGGCGGCTTTGGCGGCAACTCTCGTAGCAGCGGCAGCCGCAGCGGCGGTTTTGGCAATCGCGGTGGCTTTGGCGGCGGAGGACGCTCCTCCGGCGGCAGCCGTGGCGGTGGCTTCGGCGGCAAGGGCGGCTTCGGCGGAGGCCGGAGATAAAACAGATACGCATGATAAAAGGCAGATGTCTGCAACGACATCTGCCTTTTGTATTACTTTTTCTTGCCGCCGTGGGTGGCCTTCATGCGCTTTTCATGGTTGAGGATGGTCTTGCGCATCCGCAGGCTCTCTGGCGTGACCTCCAGCAGCTCATCGTCGGCCAGGAACTCCAGACACTGCTCCAGACTCAGCTTCCGGGGCGGCACCAGCCGCAGGGCCTCGTCAGAACCGGCGGCCCGCATATTGGTCATCTGCTTGCGCTTACAAACATTTACGGTGATGTCCTCCTGCTTGGGGCTCACACCCACCACCATGCCCTCGTATACCTTCACGCCGGGGCCGATGAACAGAGCACCGCGCTCCTGGGCGTTGAACAGGCCATAGCTGACGGACTCACCGGTCTCGAAGGACACCAGGGAGCCGGTGTTGCGGCGGTTCAGGTCGCCCTTGTAGGGGGCATAGCTGTCGAAGACGGAGGCCATGATGCCCTCGCCCCGGGTGTCGGTCAGGAACTCATTGCGATAGCCAAACAGGCCCCGGGAGGGGATCAGGAACTCCAGCTTCATGCGGCTGCCCACGGGGGTCATCTCCACCAGGTCGCCCTTCCGGGCACCCAGCTTCTCAATGACGGCGCCCACGCTCTCACTGGGCACGTCCGCCACCAGGCGCTCGATGGGCTCACAGCGCTTGCCGTCGATGTCGCGGTACAGCACACGGGGCGGGGAGACCTGGAACTCATAGCCCTCGCGGCGCATGGTCTCGATGAGAATGGACAGGCTCATCTCGCCGCGGCCCGCCACGTTGAAGGCATCGGTAGCGCCCTCCAGCTCCGTCACCCGCAGGGACACATCCTTCAGCGTCTCCCGGAACAGGCGATCCCGCAGCTGGCGGGAGGTGACGAACTTGCCCTCCCGGCCGGCATAAGGGGAGTCGTTGACGGAGAAGGTCATCTCCATGGTGGGGGCGGAGATCTTCACAAAGGGCAGCGGCTCCACGCAGCTGGGGACACAGATGGTGTCGCCGATGGTGATGTCACCAATGCCGGACATGGCGATGATGTTGCCGGCGGTGGCCTCAGCGATGGGCTTCTTGCCCAGGCCCTCGAACTCATACATGGACACGGCCTTGGCTTTCTTGGCCGGCGCGTCGGCGTCGTGATAGTTGCACACGGCGATCTCCTGGTTCTGCTTCAGGGTACCCCGCTCCACGCGGCCAATGGCGATGCGGCCCACGAACTCATTGTAGTCGATGGCGGAGACCAGCATCTGGAAGGGTTGCTCCAGATCCGCCTCCGGGGCGGGGATGTAGCTGAGGATGGTGTCGAACAGCGGGGTCAGGTCGCTGCCCGCCACGTCGGGGGAGTAGGAGGCGGTGCCCTGCCGGGCGGAGCAGAACAGCATGGGGCTGTCCAGCTGCTCCGGCGTGGCGTCCAAATCCAGAAGCAGCTCCAGCACCTCGTCGATGACCTCGTGGATGCGCTGGTCGGGCCGGTCGA
>CAZUYE010000027.1:0-22687 GCA_964624925.1 uncultured Oscillospiraceae bacterium
CCAGCCAGATCCAGGGCTTCTTCGACATCCCGGTGGACAACCTGGTGGGCAATCCCATCTTTGTGGATTACTATGCCAAGAAGTTCGGCGAGCGCACCGACGACATGGTGGTGGTGTCCCCGGACGTGGGCTCCGTGGCCCGCGCCCGCGCCTTTGCCCAGAAGCTGCACATGGGCCTTGCCATTGTGGATAAGCGCCGCCAGAAGGCCAACCAGTGCGAGGTGATGAACGTCATCGGCGACGTGGCCGGTAAGGACTGCATCATCTTCGACGACATGGTGGATACCGCCGGTTCCCTCTGCAACGCCGCCCAGGCCATCGTGGAGATCGGCGGGGCCAAGAGCGTTTGCGCCTGCGCCAGCCACGGCGTGCTGTCCGGCCCCGCGCTGGAGCGCCTGGAGAAGAGCGTCATCAAGGAGCTGGCTCTGCTGAACACCATCCCCACCGCACAGGGTGCCGGCTGCAGCAAGATCAAGTACCTGTCCGTGGCCCCCATGTTCGGTGAAGCCATCGAGCGCATCTATCAGGAAATTTCCATCGCAAAGCTGTTCAACTGAGAAAAACTATGCTATAATACTTGGGCGACTTTGTCGCCCAAGTATTTTTTTATGCAACGGCAAGGAGTGAGACGATGTTTTTTCATCGCGGCGGCGGGGGCGTAAGCTGGCTGCTGGTGGGCCTGGGCAACCCCGGGGCCAAATATGCCAGCACCCGCCACAATATGGGCTTTCTGGCCCTGGACGGTCTGGCCGACCGGGAGGGTTTCCGCTTCAACAAGCTGCGATTCCGGGCCTGGACGGCTCTGTGGCGGCTGGGGGGTGAACAGGTGTTGGTGATGAAGCCCCAGACCTACATGAACCTGTCCGGTGAATCGGTGGGCGAGGCCGCCCGCTTCTATAAAATCCCGCCGGAGCGGGTGCTGGTGATCAGCGACGATGTGTCGCTGCCCGCCGGGAAGCTGCGCATCCGCGCCTCCGGCAGCGCCGGGGGCCACAACGGGCTGAAGAACATCATCCAGCATCTGGGCACGGATCGCTTTCCCCGGATCAAGGTGGGCGTGGGCTCGCCGGATCGAGCGGAGTATGACATGGTGGACTGGGTCATCGGCAAGCCCATGGGCGAGGATCAGAAGGTGCTGATGGAGGCCCTGGATCGGGCCGGTGAGGCGGCCAAGGTGTGTATCACCGAGGGCATCGACCGGGCCATGAATCGCTTTAACTGAGAGACTGCTTTGATGCGCATCGAAGCTGGACGCAAACGGGGCGATGTGGGCAATTTCGGACAACGATTTAAGTTAGTTTACAGCTTGCGGGGGTATAGTAGAGCTATACCGCCGGGGCGGGCAGAAGGGAGGGGCCTATGGAAGCGCTGCTGCGTGAGCTTCTGCAATTGAACCAGCTGAAACAACTGGCAGAGGATATCCGCACCGGCGAGACGCCGGTGTCCATCAGCGGCCTGAGCCCCGTGCACCGTGCCCAGGTGGAGGCGGTGCTGCTGCGGGAATGCGGACGGCCCCTGCTGGTGCTGTGCAGCGACGAGGGGGAGGCCCGGCGACAGGCCGCCGACCTGCAGGTGCTGACAGGGCAGGAGGTGCTTCTGCTTCCGGCCCGTGAGCTGAGCTGGCGGCCGGTGGAGTCCAGCCGTCAGTGGGAGAACCGGCGGCTGGCCGCCCTGCACCGTCTGCCGGACAGTGCCATCACCGTCACCACGCCGGAGGCGCTGGTGCAGCGCTGCATCCCACCCCGGGCCCTGGAGCAGACCGTTACCCTCCTGGCCCCCGGACAGCGTTGGGAGCTGCGGGAGCTGAGCGCACGGCTGACCGCCGCGGGCTATACCCGCTGCGAGCAGGTGGAGGGCGCGGGGCAGTTCGCCCTGCGGGGCGGCATCCTGGACGTGTTCTCCCCGGGCATGGAGCAGCCGGTGCGCTGCGAATTTTTTGATGACGAGATCGACTCTCTGGGCGCCTTTGACACGGCGACCCAGCGGCGGGTGCACAACCGCCGGGAGGCGCTGCTGCTGCCGGCGGCGGAAGTGCTGCCCGCCTGGGAGGAGAGCTGCGCAGAGGAAGCGGCCCGGCGGCTGGAGGGCCTTGTGAAGCGCTTGAGCCGCAAGGGCGGGGCGGAGGCCCTGTGCCGTCAGCTGACGGCGGACGCGGCGCTGCTGCGACAGGGGATCACGCCCGCCGGGGCAGATCGCTGTCTGGGGGCGGTGTACCCGGAAAAGTGCTGCGCCCTGGACTATCTGCCGCCGGAGACGCTGCTGTGCGTGGAGGAGAGCGGCCGCACGGCGGAGAGCCTGCGGGGCTGGCTGTGGCAGCTGAAGCAGGACGTGAGTGCCGGCCTGGAGGCGGGCTTCCTGGCCGGTGAGCTCAGCGACTTCTCCCTGACGGAGGCGGAGCTGACGGCCCGGCTGGAGGGGCGGCCTATGGTGCAGCTGGAGAATCTGCTGACCGGACGGCCTCTGCTGCCGCCGAAGGATCTGCTGCAGCTGACGGCCAAGCAGCTGTCCAGCTACGGCGGTTCCCTGGAGCTGGCCGCCACGGATCTGACACACTATCTCAGCAGCGGCTATCGGGTGATGGTGCTGTGCGGCGGCGAGGTGCGGGCCCGGAACCTGCAGGAGCTGCTGGCCCAGCGGAAGCTGCCGGCCCAGGTGGATCTAACCGGCCAGAAGGCCCCGGAGAAGGGCACAGTGCTCATCGCCCTGGGGGCCCTGTCCGCCGGAAGCGAATATCCGGAGGCCCGGCTGGCGGTGCTGACGGAGGGACAGCTGACCACGCCCCTGGCCGGGCGCAAAAAGGCCCGGCCCCGGCGCAGCAGCAACCAGCAGAAGCTCCAGGCCTACACCGACCTGAGCCCCGGCGACCTGGTGGTGCACGTGCACCACGGCATCGGCCGCTTTGTGGGGATGCAACGTATGCCGGTGGACGGAGTGGAGAAGGACTATATCAAGATCGCCTACGCCGGGCAGGACGTGCTGTACGTTCCGGCCACGGCCCTGGATCTGGTGAGCAAATACATCGGCCCCGGCGAGGACAATGAGCACACCAAGCTCAACAAGCTGGGGGGCGTCGAGTGGGCCAAGACCACCCACAAGGCCAGAGCCGCCGCCCGGGAGCTGGCCCAGGGGCTCATCCAACTCTATGCCCAGCGGCAGCGTATGCCCGGCCACGCTTTTTCGCCGGACACCCCCTGGCAGCGGGAATTCGAGGAGGACTTCCCCTATGCCGAGACCGACGATCAGCTGCGGGCCATTGGAGAGATCAAGCACGACATGGAGCAGCCCCGGCCCATGGATCGTCTGCTGTGCGGCGACGTGGGCTACGGCAAGACGGAGGTGGCCCTGCGGGCGGTGATGAAGTGCATCCTGGACGGCAAGCAGGCCGCCATTCTGGTGCCCACCACGGTGCTGGCTCAGCAGCACTACGTCACAGCCAAGAACCGCTTCCGCTCCTTCCCGGTGAACATCGAGGTGCTCTCCCGCTTCCGCACCCCCGGACAGGAGCGGGACATCCTGGCCCGCACCCAGGCGGGAACGGTGGATCTGCTCATCGGCACTCACAAGCTGCTGCGGAAGGATCTGAAGTTCTACGACCTGGGTCTGTTGATCATCGACGAGGAGCAGCGCTTCGGCGTGACGCACAAAGAGAAGCTCCGGGAGCGGGTCCAGCAGGTGGACACCCTGACCCTGTCCGCCACGCCCATCCCCCGGACGCTGAACATGGCCATGTCCGGCCTGCGGGACATGAGCACCATCGAGGAGCCGCCCCACGACCGGCAGCCGGTGCAGACCTATGTGCTGGAGCACGAGTGGCCCGTTATCATCGAGGCCATACGCCGAGAGCTGGCCCGGGGCGGGCAGGTATACTACCTCCACAACCGGGTGGAGAGCATCGACTCCACCGCCGGACACCTGCGCCGGGAGCTGGGGGAGGACGTGGTCATCGCCACGGGCCACGGCAAGATGGCCGAGCGGGAGCTCAGCTCCGTCATGCAGCGCATGGCCGACGGAGAGATACAGGTGCTGGTGTGCACCACCATCATCGAGACAGGCATTGACATCCCCAACGTGAACACCCTCATCATCGAGGACGCCGACCGGCTGGGCCTGGCGCAGCTGCATCAGCTGCGGGGCCGCATCGGCCGCAGTGCCCGCCGGGCCTATGCCTATCTGACCTACCGGCCGGGCAAGGTGCTGTCGGAGGTGGCCTCCAAGCGCCTGTCCGCCATTCGGGAGTATGTGACCTTTGGCGCGGGTTTCCGGGTGGCCATGCGGGATCTGGAGATCCGGGGAGCCGGCAATCTGCTGGGCCCGGAGCAGTCGGGCTTTTTGATGAGCGTGGGCTATGATATGTATCTGAAGCTGCTGAACGACGCGGTGCTGGAACAGCAGGGCAGGGGGAAGGAGATCCGGCCCGACTGCTCGGCGGATCTGGCCACCTCCGCTCACATCCCGGAGCGCTATGTGCCCTCGGCCCACCAGCGGATGGATCTGTACCGCCGCATTGCGGCCATACGCAGCAACGCGGACGCCGCCGACCTGGTAGACGAGCTGACGGATCGCTATGGCGACCCGCCGAAGCCGGTGATGGCTCTGCTGGACGTGGCACTGCTGCGGGCGGAGGCGTCGAAAGCCTTCATCACCGATATCACCCAGCGGGATGGCGCCCTGCGCTTTACCTTTGACCGCCGGGTAGATGTGCCCAGCCTGATGGCCTTGTGCACCGCCCCGGCCTGGCGCAGCCGCCTGCGGCTGTCGGCAGGAGAGGAGCCCCGGCTGATGCTGTATCTGCAGCCGGGAGAGGAGGCCCTGGCCGCCGCCTCACGGCTGGTAGAGACCCTGCAGCTGAAGAAAGAAGAACTGGGCGACACGCCCACGGAAGGAGAAACCATATGAAAAAATCCCTTTATCGCCTGGCCGCATCCATCGCCGTATCGCTGCTGATCGTGTGCATCGTCGACGCCAGCGGCTTTGTGACCAACGGCCACCGCAGCGACGGCCTGTTTTACCAGGCCTCCGGTATCCGCCCCGATGCCCAGCTGCTGACCATCAACGGCCAGAAGGTGGAGGCGGAGGAGTATCTGTACTGGCTGACCTACGACTGCGAGTATCTGTCCAGCTATGTGCCAAACCTGGATTTCAACGCGGAGCTGTCCGACGGCATGACCTATGGCGACTATGCCAAGACCGATGCCCTGGAGACGGTGAAGCTGTACACCGTGGTGCGGCAGCTGGCCGAGGCCAACGGTGTCACGCTGACGGCGGAGGATCAGGCGGCCCTGGCCCAGCAGCGGGAGCAATATGTGGCCTACTACGGCAGCGAGGAGGCCTATCAGCTGCAGATCCGGGGCATGGGCGTGTCGGAGGAGGCCTTTGACCGAATCAACGAGGGCTATTTCCTCTATGCCCGGCTATATCAGAACTTCTGCAGCGCCGACAGCGCCCTCTATCCCGGCCAGGAGGCCCTGATTGACTTTGCCCGGGAGAAGGGCTATGTCACCACGCTGCTGCTGTACTGGCCCCTGGGCGGCGAGAACGACGACAACTCCCGTCTGGCTGCTGAGGACTTCGCCCAGCAGCTGCGCCAGGCGGAGGACGTCAGCACTACCTATCTGGAGCTGGCCGCGCAGCTGGGTATGGACGATGTAACGGAGTCCGGCGTTACGGCCTCCGCTGAGGACATGGGCGAGACCCTGACCGCGGCCCTGTCCGCCCTGGCCCCCGGCCAGGTCAGCGATGTCATCGATACCGGCAGTGCCCTGTATGTGGCCGTGGGCCAGGAGCTGGACGTGTCCGTGCTAATGGGGGCCCTGTTCGAGCAGCAGGTGCAGACCGCCTGCAGCGAGGCCCAGGTGGTATACAACCAGAAGCTCTATGACAAGCTCAGCGTGTCGGACTTCTTCACGAAGCTCCAGCAGGCCCGCCAAGCCCTGTCCTGAGCGGAGAAGACATGAGGCGGGCGAAAAGACTTTGTTAATTCTTAGTCAATCTCACAAGGAAATGCCCGCTTTTCCTGTCAAGTCCTACGATTTTTAGGCTCCGGGCAATTTTACAGTTGACTATTGCCCTCAAAATCGGTACGATATAGATACAGAGGTACAGAGTAAGAACCCCAAAACAACATATAGGAGGAAACTAATTCATGAAAGAACTGTACGTTGTCAATTGCTGCCGCACCGCCATTGGCTCCTTCGGCGGTTCCCTGAAGAACACCCCCGCCGCCGAGATGGGCGCCGTGGTGGTGAAGGAGGCCCTCAAGCGCGCCGGTGTCGCTCCTGAGAACGTGGACGAGGTCATGTTCGGCTGCATCCTCACCGCGGCCCAGGGCCAGAACGTGGCCCGCCAGGTGGCTGTCAAGGCCGGTATCCCCTATTCCGTTCCCGCCTACACCGTGGGCATGGTCTGCGGCTCCGGCATGAAGTCCGTCATCGAGGGCGCCCGCTCCATCCTGGCCGGCGACTCCGACGTGGTGGTCTGCGGCGGTACCGAGAACATGAGCGCCGCTCCCTACGCCCTGCCCGATGCCCGCTGGGGCGCCCGCATGGGTGACAAGAAGCTGGTGGACACCATGATCCGCGACGGTCTGTGGGACGCTTATAACAACTATCACATGGGCACCACCGCCGAGAACATCAACGACATCTGGGGCATCACCCGCGAGGAGCAGGACGCTTTCGCCGCCGCCTCCCAGCAGAAGACCGAGGCCGCTCAGGCCGCCGGCCGCTTCGATGATGAGATCGTCCCCGTGATGATCAAGGTCAAGAAGGACATGGTTCCCTTCGCCAAGGACGAGTATCCCAAGGCCGGTGTTACCGCTGCCGGTATCGCCAAGCTGCGCGGCGCCTTCCCCGTGGGCCCCGAGTCCCCCAATCCCCAGGTGGTGAACACCTTCGAGCCCACCGGCGTGCAGGAGACCCCCGATAAGGGTCAGCCCCGCGTCACCGCTGCCAACGCCTCCGGCATCAACGACGGCGCTGCCGCCATCGTGCTGGCCTCCGGCGAGGCTGTGGAGAAGTATGGTCTGAAGCCCATGGCCAAGCTCATCGGCTGGGGCCAGGGCGGCGTGGATCCCAAGATCATGGGCGTGGGCCCCGTGCCCGCCTCCCGCCAGGCGCTGAAGAAGGCCGGCCTGACCATCGAGGACATCGACCTGGTGGAGGCCAACGAGGCCTTTGCCGCGCAGTCCATCGCCGTGGCCCGCGAGCTGCACTTTGACATGAGCAAGGTCAACGTCAACGGCGGCGCTATCGCCCTGGGTCACCCCGTGGGTGCCTCCGGTGCGCGTATCATCGTCACCCTGCTGCACGAGATGCAGAAGCGCGAGGATGCCAAGCGCGGCCTGGCCACGCTGTGCATCGGCGGCGGTATGGGCGTTGCCACCGTGTTCGAGAAGTGCTGAAGCGTATAAAAAGACAATAGGCGCAACCAAAAAAGGGCCCCCACCGGGGGCCCTTTTTGCTCTTCACTCATCCAGCAGCACCAGCAGCTCGCCGCCTATGGTGGTGACGGTGTAAGGCGTTTCGGCGGGGACGCCGCTGTCATACACCGTGCCCGTATGCAGGTTGATGATCCGGAGGGTACCACGCTGGATCAGCGTGCCATAGCCACCGTAAAATTGCAGGCCATTCTCCTGCTGATCCGGGATGTAACAGGGCAGGCCCGCGGCCGTCCGCCGACAATAGCCGGTTTCCCCGTCGTATACGAAGCAGTCTGTGGTCGTGCCGTTGGTCACCGTCAGGACGATGTCGTCCTCCTGCCAGAAGGCGGTGAGCCAGTAATCCTGACCCACCTCGATATCGCAGTGCTGCGCCAGGTCAAGCACCTGCTGCCCATCGTAATAATAGGCGTTCTCCTTCGTCCAGAAGATCAGCTGCGTCAGATCCGGGGAGGGCACCAGCAGCCGGATGGGATAGTCCGCCAGAAGCTCCGGAAGGAGCCACTGGATCTCGCCGCTGTCCAGCCACGCCAGGGCATAGCTGCCCTCCTCCAGCTGCTCCTGGCCATAGAATGTGACCAGCACCGCCGTGGTGCAGCCGGGGATGGCCTCCACCGCGCAGCGCAGCTCCGGCTGGGTCTGCTCCTCCGCCAGGTAGATGCTGCCGCCATAGAGCCCCCACAGGAAGGAGAGCTCCACCGTCTGCCCCTTCCACTGGATACTGCCGCGGAAGCTGCTCATCAGCACATCCTTCGATGGCTCCCGCTGGGCCAGCAGCTCCGTGAGCAGGCTGTCATCCGCGCCAGTCCAGTAGAGCACGGTGGCGTGGTTTCCATCCTCTTCCTCCGCCGCCGGAGACGCCGTGCAGCCGACCAGCAGCAGGCACAGCGCCAGAAGGCAGCAGCTTATGCATCGTTTCATAGCAAAGCTCCTTTCAATATCGTTTTGTCCATTATAGCGCCCATCCAGGCTCAAATCGTTACAGGATGGTTACAATATGGTGAAAAACTGTATTTTCCTGCGAGTGGAAGACACGGCTGCACACATCCACAGAACAGGGTGATCCGCGTGCATGACCGAAGCCCTATTCCACCACCCGGTAGTTCCCCTGGGCGGCCCGGGCCAGGCGCTGGGCCTTCTCCCGGCGCAGCTCTTCCTGGAGCTGCGCGATGATCTCGTTGGACACCAGAAAGCCCTTGGGCGTCAGCCGCCAGCCGCCCTCCGTCTGCTGCGCCAGGCCGTGCTGCGCGCAGCGCTGCAATATGGCGGCCAGGGGGGCAAAGCGCTGACGGAAGCGGCTCTCGAATTCCCGCACGTCCACGCCCTGGGCCGTGCGCAGCCGCAGCATGATGTACTCCTGCTCCCGCTCCTGCTGGGAGATGGCCTCGTTCTCCGCCAGCTCCAGCCGCCCCGCCAGATAGCCGTCCAGATCCCGGACATAGCCATAGCGCACGCCGCCAAAGTCGGAACAGGACCCGGGGCCAAAGCCCGCGTACTCCCCCAGCATCCAGTATTTCAGGTTGTGCCGGGACACATAGCCCGGCTGGGCAAAGTTGGATATCTCATACTGCTCATAGCCGTTCTGGCTCAGCAGCTCCACGGCGTACAGGTACATATCCGCCTGCATATCGCCGTCCGGCAGCGTCAGCTCCGCCCGCTGACGATACAGCGGCGTGCCCTCCTCCAGCTTCAGCCCATAGCAGGAGATGTGCCGGGGGGCCAGCACCAGGGCATCGGCCAGGCTGTTCTCCCACTGCTCCATGCTCTGGCCCGGCAGACCATAGATCAGATCCAAGCTGATGTTCGTCAGCCCCGCCTTCCGACAGGCGGCCACGGCGTCCTTCACCTGCTGCCAGCTGTGGATCCGGCCCAGTCGCTTGAGCTCCCCATCGTCGCTGGACTGCACGCCCAGGGAGATACGGTTGAAGCCCGCCCGGCGCAGGGCCCGCAGCACCCGCCAGTCCCCGGCGCTGTCCGGGTTGGCCTCCAGGGTGATCTCCGCGTCCTCCCGCAGGCGGCAGTGCTTCTTCACGGTCTTCAGCAGGGCGATGAGCCGCTTGTGGCCCAGATAGCTGGGGGTACCGCCGCCGAAATACACGGTATCCACCAGGTGGTTCTGCATCTGCGGGGCCACCTCCTGGATGTGGCGCTGCAGGGCCGCCACATAGGCGTCCATCTTCTCCTCGCTGCCAGGCAGAGAATAAAAGTCGCAGTAGGCGCACTTGGAGTGGCAGAAGGGGATGTGCAGATACAGGCCCAGGGGCCGGTCGCGGTCAACGGGACGGAGCGGCTTCTTGTTGGTCTTTTTCATATCAGGCTTCCTCCGGAGGGGGCAGGATGGTCACGGCGTCGAAGGGACAGTTGACCTTGCAGGAGCGGCAGCCGATGCACTGCTCCAGATCCACCCGGTACTGCCCATCCGGCTGCAGCAGGATGCAGTCCATCATGCAGAACATGGTGCAGTAGCCGCAGCCGGTACAGCTGACGGGATCGATGATGGCCCGGCGATAGCGCTTGCGGCCAAAGGGATGGGCGGGATCGGTCTTGCCGGTCATAGGGAACACCTGCCTTTATCATTGCTTCGTCCCTATAGTATAGCGGCTTTTGCCGCTTTTTTCAAGACGCGGAAAAAATACAAAGTCGTTACAGGATAAACGGACCGCCTCCCGGGAAGACTATGCGCGAAAGGAAGTGGTCATCATGGATCTGACGCCCCAGGCCTATCAGACCCTTGTCCGGCAGAAGCAGGCGCCCTCCCCCCTGGCCAAGGATATGCTCCTGGCCTTCCTGGTGGGCGGAGCCATCTGCGCCCTGGGTCAGCTGATCGGCAACGGCTGGCAGGCGGCGGGCCTGACGCAGCAGGACGCCTCCACCGCCACGTCGGTGAGCCTGGTGTTTTTGTCGGCCCTGTTCACGGGCCTGAACCTGTATCACAAGCTGGCCCGCTTCGCCGGGGCCGGTACGCTGGTGCCCATCACGGGCTTCGCCAATGCCGTGGTGTCCCCGGCGCTGGATTTCCGGGCAGAGGGCCTGGTCACCGGCATGGCAGCCAAGATGTTCCTGATCGCCGGCCCTGTCATTGTCTACGGCACCGCCGCCAGCGTGGTCTACGGCGTGATCTATTGGCTGTGCACGATTTCTTCATAAGTCTGGTAGCCGCTGACAGAAGTCAGCGGCTTCTCATTTTAGATACAGAAGGTGCACCTTGCCTGTTGTCAAGTGAAGTTATATGTGCTATATTGTATGTAACAAACGAAACCGAGGCACCAGATATGGAATTTTACTCGCATTGCCGTCAAGAGCCATCAGCGAAATATAGTATGCAGACCGTTTCTGCACACTGCAGAGGAGCCGCGCAGTACGCCCAGGTTGCGCTGCAGCCCATCGGCCTGGGGCAGGCCGGATACCTGGCCGCGCTGCTGCACGACATGGGAAAAATGAAGCGGGTGTTTCAGGCCTACCTGCTGGAGGGAAAGGGGCAGCGCGGCTCCGTGAACCACACCTTTGCCGCCTGCCGCTGGCTTTTGAACACCTTTCACGGGGCGGAAGCCGGCGGTCTCGAGGATTTGACGGCGGAGCTGCTGGCCTTTGCCGTGGGTGCGCACCACGGTCTGTTTGACTGCGTGGATCAGGAGGGTGCCTCCGGCTTTCTCCACCGCCTGACAAAGGAGGGGATCGGCTACCAGGAGAGCCTGGAAAACTTCCTGTCGCAATGTGCAGACGGGGAGGAGCTCACCGGCCTTTTCCGTTCCGCCCACGGGGAGCTGAGCCCCATTTATGAGCAGTTGAGCCGTCTGGCCGGGCCGGACGATGAGGAGTCTCTTCATTTCTATCTAGGTCTGCTGGCCCGGCTGCTGTTGTCAGCCGTGATCGAGGGCGACCGGCGGGACACCACGGAATTCATGACCGGGCGGTCGTATCCGCCGGAGCCGGAGGATTACGCCGCTTTCTGGGGCAGATATCTGGCCACCGTGGAGGAAAAGCTGGCGCACTTTCCGCAGGAGACGCCGCTCCAGCGGGCACGGGGCACGATCTCCCGGCAATGCCGGGACTTTGCTGCGCAGAAGGGCGGCATTCTCCAGCTGAACGTCCCCACCGGCGGCGGCAAAACCCTCAGTGCCCTGCGCTACGCCCTGGCTCACGCCCAGGCATGGGGCAAGCGGCGGCTGATCTTCACCGCGCCGCTGCTGGCGATCCTGGAGCAAAACGCCGCCGTAATCCGCTCATATCTGGGAGATGACAGCATCGTGCTGGAGCATCACAGCAACGTGGTAGAGCCGGAGGAAGGCGACGGGCTCGATCTCCGGGAACTGGCTGTGGACAGCTGGAACCATCCCGTGATCGTCACGACCCTGGTGCAGCTGCTGAACACACTGTTTTCCGGGAAAACCACCGCCATCCGCCGCTTCCAAAGCCTGTGCAACAGCGTGATCGTCATCGACGAGGTGCAGACGGCGCCCACCCGGATGCTGAGTCTGTTCAACCTGGCGGTGAATTTCCTGGCCAATGTCTGCGGCGCCACCGTCGTTCTGTGCTCCGCCACCCAGCCACCTCTGGAACGGCTGTCCCGCCCGCTTCGCCCCTCACCGCGCCGGATGGTACCCTATGACAGCCGCCTGTGGGCCCCCTTCCGGCGCACGCAGCTGCTGGATGGCGGTAAAATGACGCTGGAGGCCACCGCAGCCTTTGCCGCGGATATGCTGCGGGAGGTTCGCAGTCTGCTGATCATCTGCAACAAGAAGGGACAGGCGGCCTATCTGCTGCAGGCGCTCCAGGGGCAGGCGGAGCTGTGCTGCCACCTGTCTGCCGCCATGTGCCCCGCGCACCGCCAGGAGACGCTGGCGCAGCTGTACCGAGCGCTGGAAACCGGCCAGCGCTGCCTGTGCGTATCTACCCAGGTCATTGAGGCCGGTGTGGACATCTCCTTCCAGCGCGTGATCCGTCTGACCGCCGGGATGGACAACGTGGTTCAGTCGGCTGGACGCTGCAACCGCAACGGCGAGGCAGACTGTGCGCCGGTAACGCTCATCACGCTGCTGGACGAGGCGCTGGGCCACCTGGAGGAGATCCGCCGGGCCAAGGATGCCTCCGTCAGTCTCCTGTCGGACTACCAGAGGGAGCCAGAGCTGTTCGATCACGACCTGTCCTCGGAGCGCGCCATTACCTGCTATTATGACAATCTCTACCGTGCCATGCCACGAGAGTTCACGGACTATCTTCTGCCCCGGGCGCGTGTCAGCCTGTTTTCGCTCCTGGGGAGCAACAGCCGCAGCGGCTGCGCCCCCGGTTCATCCTACGGGCGCTTCTACCTGAACCAGGCCTTCCGGACTGCCGGATCCGCCTTCACGGTCTTCGACAGCGACACCCGGGACGTAGTGGTTCCTTATGGGGCGGGTGCGGCGCTGATCGCGGAGCTGGCCGGGCGCAGCCGGACGGACGTGGCGTTCATGACCCGCTGGCTCGCCCAGGCCAAACCCTACACCGTAGCTCTGTATTCTTATCAGCTCCAGCAGCTGTCCGACGTACTCACGGAATACGACGGCATACTGACACTGCCGCCGGAATATTACGACAAACAGCTTGGCCTGTGCACCAGGCCGGGAGAGCTGACTCTTTTGGAGGTGTGACATGAAAAATACCAAGTATCCCAACACGGTGGAGTTCCAGGTGAGTGGTAATTACGCGCTGTTCTCCGACCCCATCACCCGGCTGGGCGGTGAGAAGTGCAGCTATCAGATCCCCACCTATGAGGCGCTGAAGGGCATTCTCTCCTCCGTGTACTGGAAGCCCACGCTGATATGGTACATCGACGAGGTACGTGTCATGGAGCCCATCGCCATGGAGGTCAAGGGCATCCGCCCCATCAGATACGGCGGCGGACCAAACGACCTGGCCTACTACACTTATCTCAGGCACTGCTGCTACCAGGTTCGGGCGCACTTCGAGTGGAACGAAAACCGCAACGAGTTGGCCGGAGACCGCAACGAGAACAAGCACCACCAGATCGCCATGAAAATGATCCGCAAGGGCGGCCGCCGGGACGTTTTTCTGGGCACCCGGGAATGTCAGGGTTATGTGGAGCCATGCCTCTTCGGTCAGGGGCCCGGCGCCTACGACGATGTCCCCCGCCTGGCCTTCGGCCTGATGTACCACGGGATCACCTATGCCGACGAGGCCTACTCCCCGGAGACGGCGGGGCACATGACCGCCCGCTTCTGGCAGCCGGTGATGGAGCACGGCGTGATCCGCTTCCCGCGACCGGAGGACTGCCCCTATCACAAGCCCCTGTGTGAGATGGAGAGCAAGCCCTTTGGCCAGGAGCTGCAAAACTTCAGCGGACTGAGAGAATTTGGGGAGGTGACATAAGTGGGACTGCTGCAGCGCGCCCTGGAGACCTATGAAAGCCATATCCACTACACGGAAAATCGGGACGGCGTCGCCGCCATGGCCCCCGTCGGCCACATCGTGACCCGGGCTGACCTGGAGATCACCCTGGATCCGGAGGGGCGCTTCGTCATCGCCTCGGCGGTGGACAAGATGGAGCCCAAGATCATCATCCCCGTCACGGAGGGCTCCGCCGGACGAACCAGCGCCCCCTGCCCCCACCCGCTCTGCGAACAGCTGGGCTATCTGCTGGCGCAGAACGAGACAAAGCACCGGCTCTATACGGAGCAGCTGGCGCTCTGGGAGGCCTCCGCATACACGCACCCCAAGCTCTCCCCCATCCTGCACTATGTACGCGGCGGCAGCATCCTGACAGATCTGACCAGCTGCGCCCTCGTCAAGCTGGGAGCAAATGGATTGCCGGAAAACGACAAGCTGATGATCCGCTGGCGGATCCTGGGCCAGGTGCCGGAGGAGTGCTGGCAGGATGCCGCTCTTTTCGATGCCCACACCCGCTATCAGCTGAGCCGGGACACGCATACCCGCGGTCTGTGCATGGTGACAGGTCAGCAGACGGGTATTGCTGACCAGCACCCCAAGGGTGTGTTTTCTCTGAACGGTAACGCCAAGCTCATCTCCGCCAACGACAGCAGCGGCTTCACCTACCGGGGCCGCTTCACCGAGGAGTGGCAGGCGGCCCAGGTGGGCTACGAGGCCTCGCAAAAAGCCCACAATGCCCTCCGCTGGCTGATCCAGGAGCAGGGCGTTCTGTGCGGTGGCCGGGTCATCCTGTGCTGGAACCCCCAGGGCAAAACCGTCACCCCGCCAACGCTCCCCTTCCGCACACCCAAACCCGTGTGGCTTCCCGACGACTACCGTGAGGCCCTCCGCCAGGCACTGGTGGGTAAAAAGCGGGACTTCGCCATCAGCGACGGCGTGGTGGTCGCCGCCTTTGATGCCGCCACCCCCGGCCGACTGGCCGTGACCTACTACAACGAGTTTCAGGCCCACGACTTTCTGCAGCGGCTCCACGACTGGGATATCAGCTGCTGCTGGTGCGACCGGCGCTATGGTATCCAGTCCCCCAGTCTGGCGCAGATCGTGCGCTGTGCCTTCGGAACACAGCACACAGAAAAGGCCACCACCCGCCTGGCCGTGGACGATCCGGTCATGCGTCAGCAGATGCAGCGTCTCCTGACCTGCCGGGTGGAGGGGGCCGCCGTGGGTGCGGATATCGTGAAGGCCCTGGTCAACAGAGCCTCACAGCCACAGGCCTATGACCCCAAGCTGTGGGAAGACGTATTGTCCACCGCCTGCGCGGTGATCCGAAAATACCGACATGACAGATTTAAGGAGGAATGGAGCATGGCCCTGGAGGAGAAAAAGGCAGACCGCAGCTATCAGTTCGGGCGGCTGCTGGCTGTGATGGAGAAGGTGGAGCGGGACTGTTACGACAGCGGTGAGGGCCGGGAGCCCAACGCGATCCGGATGCAGTCGATTTTCTGTCAGCGCCCCATGTATGCGGCGAGCATGATCGAAAAACAGCTGGGGCAGGCCTATTACCCACGCCTGTCCCCTGGCAGCCGCGGCTGGTACAAGTCGATCATCTCCCAGATCATGGAACAGATCAGCAGCTTCCCTCAGGAGAGCTGGAACCGCCCCCTGGAGGACAGCTATTTGATGGGTTACTACCTGCAAAGAAGCGCCCTGTACACCAAACACAACAAGGATACGGAGGAGAATGAACATGAGCACGCTGAATAACAAGATCGATTTTGTGGCCCTGATCTCGGTGGATCGGGCCAACGCCAACGGCGACCCCCTCAACGGCAACCGCCCCCGCACCGACTATGACGGCTTCGGCGAGATGAGCGACGTGTGCATCAAGCGCAAGCTCCGCAACCGGATGCAAGATCTGGGGCAGCCCATCTTCGTCCAGTCGAAGGATCGCTGCGACGACGGCTTCGACAGCCTCTCTGAACGGGCCAGCAGCGTCATGAAGGGTGAAAAGAACCCGGATATCTACGCTCAGCGGGCCTGCCAAACCTGGCTGGATGTGCGCAGCTTTGGCCAGGTGTTCGCCTTCAAGGATGCAAAGGGTGTGTCCGTGGGTGTCCGGGGCCCGGTGTCCATCCATCAGGCCATCAGCGTCTCCCCGGTAGAGGTGGAAACCCTGCAGATCACCAAGAGCGTCAACGGCGAAAAGAGTGAAAAGGGTGCGACCCGCTCCTCCGACACCATGGGCAAAAAGCACTATGTCCGCTTCGGCCTCTATGTCCTCAAGGGCTCCATCAACGTGCAGCTGGCGCAGAAGACCGGCTTTACCCACGAGGACGCCCTGGTCATCAAGGAGGCGCTGCGCACCCTGTTCGAGGGGGACGCCTCCTCTGCCCGCCCGGAGGGCTCCATGGAAGTGCTGAAGCTCTTCTGGTTCGAGCACAACTGCCCCGCCGGCCAGTATTCCACCGCCCAGGTGCACCGCAGCGTGCAGGTCGCGCCAAAGCCGGGCATCACCGTGCCCCGGAGCGCGGCGGACTACGATATCACGCTGCAGGAGCTCCCCGGTCTGACGCCGGAGATCATCGATGGCGTATAACGAGGACGACTATCTCCAGCTGGCCGGGCTGCAGCACTTTGCCTTCTGCCGCCGTCAGTGGGCGCTGATCCACCTGGAGCAGCAGTGGGCGGAAAACCTGCTGACGACCCAAGGCCATCTGCTCCACGAAAAGGCCCACGACGGCGACAGCCGGGAGCTGCGGGGCGACATGCTGATCACCCGGGGGCTGCGGATCCACTCTGCCGCCCTGGGCATAAGCGGCGCGTGCGATGTGACGGAATTCTACCGCTCTCCCGGCGGGATCCCCCTGTCCGGCCGGGAGGGCCTCTGGCAGCCGTACCCTGTGGAGTACAAGCGCGGCCCCCAGAAGGAGAACGACTCAGAACGTCTGCAGCTGTGCGCCCAGGCCATGTGTCTGGAGGAAATGCTCTGCTGCGACATACCCGAGGGCGCTCTGTTCCACGGCCAGACCCGCCGCCGGGAGGTGGTGGAGCTGAACGATGCGCTTCGCGCACAGGTACGCACCTGTCTGGAGGAAATGCACGACCTGTACCGCCGGCATCATACCCCCCAGGTCAAGCCCGGCAAGCGCTGCAGCGTTTGTTCCCTGCGGGAGCTGTGCCTGCCGAAGCTCTGCCGCAGGAAAAGCGTCCGGGACTATCTGCTCACCCATGCGGAGGATGATGTATGAGACATTTGCTCAACACACTCTTTGTCACCTCAGAGGATGCCTGGCTGAGTCTGGAGGGGGAAAACGTGGTGGTGCACCGTGAAAAGGAGATCGCAGCCCGCTTTCCGCTGCACAACCTGCAAATGATCGTCTGTTTCTCCTATGCCGGCGCCTCCCCTGCCCTGATGGGTGCCTGCGCCCAGCGAAACGTGGGTCTGACCTTCTGCACGCCCAGGGGCCGCTTTCTGGCCCGCAGCTGCGGCCTCAGCCAGGGCAACGTGCTCCTGCGGCGCAGCCAGTACCGCTGCGCCGATGATCCGGCGGCCAGCTGCCGTATTGCCCGGAGCATGATATTCGGGAAGGTCTACAATGCCCGCTGGAGCATCGAGCGCACCCTCCGCGACCACGGTATGCGCGTCGACGCGGCCAGGCTGAAGGCCGTCTCTCAGAGTCTGAAGGAGCTCCTCCCCCAGATTCTGCGCGCAGAGGACAGCCAGAACCTCCTGGGACTGGAGGGTGCCGCCGCCAGTGGCTATTTCCAGGTGTTTGACGAAATGCTGCTGCGGCAAAAAGAGAACTTCTTTTTTCATCAGCGGAGCCGCAGGCCGCCGCTGGACAACGTGAACGCCATGCTGTCCTTCGCCTATAGTCTGCTTGCCGCCGACTGTGCCTCGGCGCTGGAGAGCGTGGGCCTGGATGCCTATGCGGGTTTTCTCCACCGGGATCGCCCCGGGCGGGCCTCCCTGTCCCTGGATCTCATGGAAGAGCTGCGCCCCTGCATGGCCGATCGCTTCGTGCTCACGGTGGTCAACAACCGCATCCTGTCCCCTGGGGACTTCATCCGGGAGGAGAGCGGCGCCGTGCGCATGACGGATGAGGGGCGCCGGGCCTTCCTGCAGCAGTGGCAGCAGCGCAAGCAGGAGACCATCACCCATCCCTATCTGGATGAAAAGCTCCCCTGGGGCCTGGTTCCCTATGTGCAGGCACTGCTCCTGGCCCGCTATCTGCGGGAGGACATGGACGGCTACCCGCCGTTTTTGTGGAAGTGAGGGATATGTGCCATGATGGTTCTCATCACCTACGACGTGAACACCGAGGATGCCCAGGGCCGGAAGCGCCTGCGCCAGATCGCCAAACAGTGCGTCAACTATGGTCAGCGCGTGCAGAACTCCGTCTTTGAGTGCGTGCTGGATGCCTCGCAGTGCCTGCAGCTGCAGCACAAGCTGCTGCAGCTGATGGACAAGGAGAAGGACAGCCTGCGTTTTTACTACTTGGGCAACCAGTATCGCGGGAAGATCGAACACTTCGGCGCAAAGCCCGGCTATGAGGCAGAGGGCGTGCTGATGGTGTAGTGCGAGGTGCAAGCGCACGGTATTTTCCCCGGTGCTTCGCACCAAAAAACAAGGGGCTTTTACAAGTCCCTGCCCGCAAATTGGCCCGGCGTCGGGCCTCACAAGGCCATTTGCGGTTCAAGATTTGTCTATAGCGCATAAGTGTCCTTATTATTTTTTGTGCACTTATGCTGTCCCACCCCTCACGGGGTGGGTGGATTGAAATGTGGATCATCATGTTTTTGTCCTCCTTGTTGCCGGTCCCACCCCTCACGGGGTGGGTGGATTGAAATGTCATAGGTAGAGCCATCAGGATCCGACGGCTCGTCCCACCCCTCACGGGGTGGGTGGATTGAAATTACAAGATGTACGAGAACACCACTATTTGGGTTGGTCCCACCCCTCACGGGGTGGGTGGATTGAAATAACCTCTGTCCAGCCACCACGGAACGGCTGATCTCGTCCCACCCCTCACGGGGTGGGTGGATTGAAATTTCTTCCTCCTCTTGTAGATATTCCAGGTTGTTGTCCCACCCCTCACGGGGTGGGTGGATTGAAATTTAGTAATACTTGACATCGGTACGCTTGCTGGGGGCAGTCCCACCCCTCACGGGGTGGGTGGATTGAAATATGAAGGTCACGGTGTAGGTGCGGACGGACTCGGTCCCACCCCTCACGGGGTGGGTGGATTGAAATCTCGTCGATCTGAGCGATCGCTGCGGTGAGCACGGTCCCACCCCTCACGGGGTGGGTGGATTGAAATGCTCAGACCTTTGATATTGACAAAAAGTTGCGTGGTCCCACCCCTCACGGGGTGGGTGGATTGAAATACCCACATTGATTGATGATGACATAAATAATCACTCGTCCCACCCCTCACGGGGTGGGTGGATTGAAATGACATAATGCCCACCACAATCGTTACGGCAATCGGTCCCACCCCTCACGGGGTGGGTGGATTGAAATGCTGACTCTAAAATGCAAATCAGTGTAAGTATAAGGTCCCACCCCTCACGGGGTGGGTGGATTGAAATTGATATTAGTGGCGCTCTTGGTCAAGCTGGTACGTCCCACCCCTCACGGGGTGGGTGGATTGAAATATGAATAGCTCCCGGCACTGCGTCTGTCTGCTTGAGTCCCACCCCTTACGGGGTGGGACTACAGGCTGAACAATCAAGCAAGAGGAGCTGCGGAGCAGCTCCTCTTGCTTGATTGTTCAGACAGCATTTCTTCACGCATGGTACTCCGGGGCCTTGCCCAGATAGATGTCCTGCATCTCCCGGTCGATCTCGCTGATGGCATCGGAGCACAGACGCAGCCGGGCGGCATCAGTGGGCGAAAAGTCCCGGTCGGACTTATAGCGCAGCTCGTGCTCCAGGCTGGCCCACATATCCATAGCGATGGTTCGCAGCTGGATCTCCACCGGCAGGTGCAGCGTCCCCTCGGAGATGACAATGGGCACGTCGCAGATCAGATGCAGGCTGCGATAGCCGGACTCCTTAGGCTGCTGGATGTAGTTGACCTCCCGGCTGATCTTGAAGTTGTCGTTCTGGGCCAGCAGGCTGCGCAGATAGTAGATATCGTCCAGATAGTTGCAGATCACGCGCACACCGGCCACGTCCTGGATGTGGCCGTAAATATTGTCAATGGTCACCTCATAGCCCCGGCGCTGCAGCTTCTCCACGATGCTGTCCAGGGTCTTGATGCGGTACTCGATGTGGTGGATGGGTGAGTGGTCGTACAGGCTGGCAAACTCCTCGTCCAGGATCTCCAGCTGCGTGACGGCTACCTTCAGGGCGCTGCGGTACAGATGGTTCACCCGCACCATGCCCTGGGCCAGCTCCTGTTCCTCGGCGCTGCTGCCCTGGGGCACACGGATGTCCTTGAGACGGATGGTGCCGCTCTTTTCGATCATCATGAAAAAAACGCGCCTCCTTGTGGCTTTATTGTGTTCATTATAACATACATCTGTTACAGGAATGTTAACAATTAGCAAAACTTCTCGTAGAAAAACGCCGCTGCTTTTCGGCGTTTTGCCGAAGGCGTGGGGCTTTGCAGAGCCGCCCCGGCTGTGGTACACTATAAGGTAAGAAACCAAGCGCAAGGGGGAAATGTCATGCACATCCGGGAGCATCTGCACACCGTGGGCCGCCACCGGCGACTGGTACGTCACTATTGTCTGCGTCTGGGCCTGGTGTGGCAGGGCCTGACCCACGACCTGAGCAAATACAGCCCCGTGGAGTTCTGGCGCAGCGCCAAATACTACCAGGGCTACCGCAGTCCCAACGACCAGGAGCGCCTGGAAAACGGCGTTAGTCTCTCCTGGCTGCACCACAAGGGCCGCAACCGCCACCACTTCGAATACTGGATCGACTACTGCATCCAGCCCGATGGCAGCGTATGCATGGGCGGCTGCAAAATGCCCAAGCGCTATGTGGCGGAGATGTTCTGCGACCGCATCGCCGCCTGCCGGGTCTATCAGGGGGACAAGTACACCGACGCCTCCCCCTATGACTACTATCAGCGCAGCAAAGGCCACATCCTCATCCACCCAGAGACCAGTTGTCTGCTGGATCGCTGGCTGCTACTGCTGAAGCAGCAGGGCGAGGAGCCCGCCCTGGCCCAGATCCGCCAGGAGCTGAAGGAGACCAATTATTAATACATCCCTATCGTGCCGTGCTTTATCTGCCCGGCACGATTTCTGTTTGCATAGCGCGCGGGAATGTGGTATACTATAATAGTATTTGTATATCCATGGGCGCATCGTGCCCGTTTCAAAGCAGAAAGGACATAGACATTATGGGACTGATCCAAAAAGTTTTCGGTACCTACAGCCAGCGTGAGCTGAAGAGTATCTACCCCATCGCTGACCGCATCGAGGCGCTGGAGGAGGAGTACCGCACCCTGACCGATGAGCAGCTCCAGGCCAAGACTCCAGAGTTCAAGGCGCGCCTGGCCCAGGGGGAGACCCTGGACGACATCCTGCCGGAGGCTTTTGCCGCCGTGCGGGAGGCCGCCGACCGCGTGCTGGGCCTGCGGCCCTACCGGGTGCAGCTCATCGGCGGCATCGTCCTGCATCAGGGACGTATCGCCGAGATGAAAACCGGTGAGGGCAAGACCCTGGTGGCCACGCTGCCGGCCTACCTCAACGCCCTCAGCGGCAAGGGCGTGCACATCGTCACCGTCAACGACTACCTAGCCAAGCGCGACTCCGAGTGGATGGGCAAGGTGCACCGCTTCATGGGCCTGAGCGTGGGCCTCATCATCCACGATCTGGACAAGGAGCAGCGCCAGGCGGCCTACGCCGCGGATATCACCTATGGCACCAACAACGAGATGGGCTTTGACTATCTGCGGGACAACATGGCCATCTATAAGAACGAACAGGTGCAGCGTGGCCACAACTTCGCCATCGTGGACGAGGTGGACTCCATCCTCATCGACGAAGCCCGCACTCCCCTCATCATCTCCGGCATGGGCGATAAGTCCACCCAGCTCTACGATATGGCAGAGAGCTTCTCCTGCCGCCTGAAGAAATATGTCGTGGCGGAGACCGACAGCAAGGAGTCCGAGGACGAGACCCTGGACGCGGACTACATTGTGGATGAAAAGGCCCGCACCGCCACCCTCACCGCCCGGGGCATTGCCAAGGCGGAGGAGTTCTTCCACCTGGAGAACCTCTCCGACCCGGAGAACAGCACCATCGCCCATCACATCAACCAGGCCATCAAGGCCCACGGCACCATGAAGCGGGACGTGGACTATGTGGTCAAGGACGGCGAGATCATCATCGTGGACGAGTTCACCGGCCGCCTGATGTTTGGCCGCCGCTACTCCGAGGGCCTGCACCAGGCCATCGAGGCCAAGGAGCACGTCTCCGTCCAGCGGGAGAGCAAGACCCTGGCCACCATCACCTTCCAGAACTACTTCCGCCTGTACAGCAAGCTCTCCGGCATGACCGGTACGGCCATGACCGAGGAGGAGGAGTTCGGCACCATCTATCAGCTGGACATCGTGGAGATCCCCACCAACCGTCCGGTGGTCCGCATCGACAATGAGGACGCCGTGTACAAGACCGAGCAGGGCAAGTTCCGGGCCGTTATCCGCCAGGTACAGGAGTGCCACGCCAAGGGCCAGCCGGTGCTGGTGGGCACCGTGTCCATCGAGAAGAACGAGCTGCTGAGCCGGATGCTCACCAAGGCCGGCATCAAGCACAACGTCCTCAACGCCAAAAACCACGAGCGCGAGGCGGAGATCGTGGCCCAGGCCGGTAAGCTGGGCGCCGTCACCGTGGCCACCAACATGGCCGG
>CAZUYE010000028.1:0-22556 GCA_964624925.1 uncultured Oscillospiraceae bacterium
TAAACGCTGAAAGCATCTAAGCGTGAAACTCCCCCTAAGATGAGATCTCTCATCCATTATGGAGTAAGGGCCCAGAAAGACGATCTGGTTGATAGGCCGGAGGTGGAAGTGCAGTAATGTATGTAGCTGACCGGTACTAATAGCCCGAGGGCTTGACCTACAATTTTGCAGGCAATCCAAGCCTTACTCATGCATCTAGGTTACTTTGTTCGGTTTTGAGGGTGCAGCCTCCAATATAGTTGGTGCTGATTAGGGCGAGGGTCCACCCGTTCCCATCCCGAACACGGAAGTTAAGCTCGCTTCTGCCCACGATACTTGGCTGGAGACGGCCCGGGAAAATAGGTAGCGCCAACACAAAGCGGTCATTCGAAAGGATGACCGCTTTGTTATGTTTGGATTAAAAGGAGCTGGATGGAAGGGAGCTGGATAGAATGACGGAACGCGAAAAGATGCTGGGGCAGATGCTTTATGACGCGGATCATGATGAGGAGCTGCTGCAGCGTCGCCTGCGGGCCAAGGAGCTCTGCTACCGCTTCAACGGCCTGTCGCCGCTGGAGGAAGAGCAGCAGCGGGCGCTGCTGCGGGAGCTGCTGGGCCGGACGGGGGCACAGTTTTGCATCATGCCCAGCTTTTGGTGTGACTATGGCGATCAGATTGAGATCGGGGAGAACTTCTTCTCCAATCACAATCTGGTGATCCTGGACTGCGCACGGGTGCGCTTTGGTGACAACGTTATGGTGGGGCCCAACTGCGGCTTTTACACGGCGCAGCACCCTATTGACGCGGCGCTCCGGAGGCGGGGGCTGGAGTGGGCCTATCCCATTACGGTGGGGGACGACGTGTGGTTCGGTGGAGGCGTGCAGGTGATGCCAGGCGTTACCATTGGCAGCGATGTGGTCATCGGCGGTGGCAGCGTGGTGGTCAGCGACATTCCCAGCCATTCGGTGGCGGCGGGGAACCCATGCCGGGTGATCCGGCCCATCAGCGGCAAGGATAGGCACATGGGAATTGAATAAGATACAGGGCGGCTATTCGGAAGAATGGCTGCTTTGTCGCAAGTATAATGAAATCAATCTAATAAAAACTAATTAGACAAATATAAAAATAGTATTGCGTTTGTAATTCGAATGTGATATAATACGCGCCAGATGGAGGTGTTACCATGCAATACGAAACGATACAGAAATTGGTACGGGCCAGCGGTGTCTCCACCGGAGAGCTGATCCTGGTTCACTTTTGGGGCGACGACGCGGATAAGGAAACTGCGAACCGGTTCATGGCCGCTGTGGCGGCGCTGGGCGCGTCGCCGGTGCTGCTGCAGCAGTCCCGCCAGATCAACTGGGCGGTCTTCTCCGCCGCCGGGGAGGGCAGCTTCAACGAACGATATTTTCAGTGGTTGGATGGCTTTGACGCGGTGCTGGACGTGTTTGCCTATCAGCCGGTGGTTCCCGGCGGTCGGCTGGAGGAGGGGGCCATGGCACGCTACCGCAGCTATATGGCCCGTCTCTTTAACAAGCTGATGGCCTGCAAACGCTTCACGCAGATCCGCATCCCCACGGAGGCCAACGCGGCGGAGTCCGGTCTGGAGGCGGAGGACTTTAAGCGGCGCATGGAGCAGGCCTATGACATCGACTATGACGCGTTGCAGGCGGCCTGCCGGCAGGAGCTGGCACACTGGGCCGGTGCTGAGCAGGTGGCCATCCGGACGGGTGAGGGCTGCGTTTTGCGGCTGGAGCTGACGGGACGGACGTGGCACATGGACGCCGGTGACGGTGATCTGCCCTGCGGGGAGGTCTACATCGCCCCGGTGGAGGACAAAACCAACGGAAGTGTGTTCTTCGAGACCTTCTTTTTGGAGGGGAAACGCTATGAAAACGTCACGCTGGAGGTGGCGGAGGGGGAGGTCTGCGCCAGCAGCCACAGGGAGATTGCGGCGCACTTTGCGGGCCTGCCCCGGGAGGAGCGCGTGGTGTGCGAGCTGGGGCTGGGCCTGAATCCCCACGTCAAGGAGCTGTGCGGCTACACCGTGCTGGACGAGAAGATGGAGGATACCTTCCACATTGCCGTGGGGGCCAACCATATGTTCGGCGGCGAGAATGAGGCGGAGGGTCACACCGACTTCGTGGGCCGAGGAGAAGTGAAGCGCGTGGAGTGAATATAGCCTGGCAGGCGAATGAATGGGGGCCAGCGAATTGGCTGCATAAATTTGCGGCCCAACCGTAGAATTCTATACCCTCATGCGGACTTTTTCCATATATCCTGTGTCCATCGGAGGCAGTGCGCAAGTCTATGCGCTGCCTCCGGCAAAATATAGACCCCTCCCCGCCTGTGTATACCGCACAGGGCAGGGGAGGGGGTGCCTTTCCTTTACTTGAGCCGGGCCGCCCAGTCGGCCTCCCGGAAGCCCACCAGAACCACGTCGTTGCCGATGAGCAGGGGCCGCTTCACCAGCATACCATCGGTGGCCAGCAGCGCCAGCATCTCCCCATCCGTCATGGTGGGGAGCTTGGTCTTCAGCTCCATGGACTTATACAGCAGACCGCTGGTATTGAAGAACTTTCGCAGGGGCAGACCGCTGCGGCCGTACCACGCCGCCAGCTCCTCCGCCGTGGGATTTTCGGCCTTGATGTCCCGCAGCTCATAGGAAATGCCCTGCTCATCCAGCCACTTCCGGGCCCTTTGGCAGGTGCTGCACTTGGGATAGCAGATAAACTTCAGCATAGGTTTCTCCATGGTTTGTATCATTTCAAACTCCCTCACTTTCTGTCAAAGAAGACAAAGCGATCCGTGATCTTTCCCAGGCGCACCAGCCGGGAGGCAATGCCGCCCTCAGAGCGTTTGAAACAGGCACACATATCTTTTTTTGTGCTCCCTGCGTCAAACATCTGACAAAGCAGCGCATCGTCCCGCTCTGTCCAGGGTTTTCCCGCATTTTCAGGTTTCGGCTTCTGGGTCTTGACCTGCACAACGTTCAAAATACAGTGCAGTGCCCGAACGATCTCGCCCTTATTGCACACGGAATCCTCCGGCAGCACTTCGCCCGTCAACGGGTCAACGCCATCCGCCAGGATGGTCAGCAATTCCTTCGCTCGCTGCAGCTCCATATAATTCCTCCCAACCTTCATTCGGTTTGTATTGTATCGATGGACGATCTTTTCGGCTTATGGACATACGCAAAAATGCCCCGCCGACCGGCAGGGCATTTATCCATGCATCCATGCTGCCAGGCGGTGTAACAGCGGACAGCGCTGTATGATATTGTAGCATATTTCATAGACAGACGCAAGGGCGGGGAGTATTTCCCCGCCCTTGGCTGATGATTGCTATGAACTTATGCTCAGCTGTTCTTCTTTCCGCGGGTGATGAGCCAAACGATGAGCGCACCCACGACGGCCGACGCCGCGGCGATCACCACGATGATCCACCAGTGGAAGGCGGCCGGGGCTTCCGTGTCATTCGGCTTGACGGTGGGAATGCTCGGCTCGTCGGTGGGCTCGTCCGTCGGATCCTCCACCGGGTCATCTGTCGGGTCGTCCACAACGCCGGTGGCCTTGACAGCCTCCGTACGGGTGGCCTTACACACGGTGCAGGTGAAGGTCATCTCACCGTCAACGGTGGCCGTAGGCTCCCGGGTCAGCTTCCCCCCATCCCACTGATGGCCCAGCGCCGGGACGCTCTCGCGCACCGTATGTCCGCAGTCGCACTCTCTCACTCGGATGCCCTCCTGGGTGCAGGTGGGCTGGGTCGTGACCATCCACGCGCCATAGGAGTGGGTATGGGCCGCGGCCTTTACCGTTACGATGAAGAAAGTATAGGCATTCTTATAGGAGACCTTGATCTTCTGTTCGCCCAGGGTGACCAGGGGCTCCTTCGTGATCTCCAGGCCCTCGCCGTTCACGGAGTCGGTATAGCCATTGGAGGTCCAGATACGCACCCGCAGGCCAGTGAGATTCAGCCGCTCGCCGGAGGTATAGACCACCTTGTTGGGGGCGCTGATGAGCTCCAGGGTGACGGGATCCTTTTCATAGAATTCCACGCGGATCAGCCGGCTGTAGACAGGCTGGCTCTTGGCGCCGGACTTGACATTCCAGACGGCATAGCAATAGTACATCACGCCGACCTCCTGGGGCGGCATATAGGAGGTGCCGGTGGCGCCGTCGATGGCCCGGATGGAGGACATATTCTCCACGTTGGTACTGTACCACTGGTATTCCAGGGTGCCGCCATCGGGAGAGGTGGCGTTGGTGAACAGCTCGATGTCCGCCTCACCCACCGCACCGTAGCAATCGGGCATTTGCGACTCGATGATGGGCAGCTGGGGGCCGCCCGCCGCGTAGACGCTGACGGTGCACACCAGGCACAGGAGCAGAATCAGCGCTGTGCGCAGGAATTTTTTCATAATGTGCATTCTCCTTGTTCTGAATTGGGCTGCCCGGCACAGATCAGGGCAGCACTGAGAAGGTCAGCACGGCCCAGGTCTGGCCCACCGCAAAGAAGGGCGGTACGGAACCATCTGCCGCCTGCATGATCAGCAACTGTTCCCCGGAGGAGGGGGACATCAGCACCGGGAAGGCGCCGCCCACCATATCGCCCCGGTCGTTATAGACATCCAGGTACAGGCAGTCGTCCTCCATCCACCAGGTGCCATGGCAGTAGCGGGACAGGAAGGAACCTCCATCGTCCTCCAGGGGCTCATAGATGACCACGCCGCCGGAGCCCTGGGCGGCATTCTCGTCGTAGGAAAGCCACATCGTCCAGCCGTTATCACAGTTCCAGACGCTGTTGCCCAGGATAAAGTCCGTGGTGGGCAGCCAGTCCTCGCACAGCGCAGGGAGCACATCCTCGAACTCGTCCAGGTGGGTGAAATCCAGAATACGGCCGTTGCCGTTTTCGTCCGGGGGATTGTTGTGGATACAGCCCTCGCCATAGCTCGGGATCCACGTCCACGTTGAGCCGTCCTCTTCAGTGACCTCAACGCACACATTTTTCTCCTCCGGCCAGTCGCCGTGGGTCACATACAGCAGGAAGGGCTGGTCGGAGCTGACACGGTAGACGGTATCGCCGAAGTTCGGCACGGAGCCGTTGCCCTCGGTATTCCACGTCACCTGGCGCACCTTGAAGGTGCAGGTTCTGTCCAGGGGCACGACGCAGTAGAGCTCGCCGCAGTCACCAACGGTGTACTCCGCCGGGATCTCCAGCACGAAGGGCCACTGGGCGGAAAAGCCCGGGTTCCAGTCGCTCAGCAGGGCGGAGAGGCTGCTGTTGTCGCCGGCCTCCCGCTCGGCCAGAATCGCCGCGGCAAAGGCCTCCTGGCCGCGCTTCATCTGCAGCGTATCCAGCGACAGCTGGGCCTCCGGCGTGAAGGTGATGGGTTGGTTCTTTTTGGGGGGATCCAGCTTGCCGGCGCTGCCCTGGGAATCGCCGCCGTCCTGTCCGCCGCCGCAGGCGACCAGGCTCAGGCACAGCAGCAGCGACAGGGCCAGCACCGCCCAGGGGCGAAAGCGATGATATTTCATAACGCTGCCTCCTCAGAACTTTCCGCTGCTGCTACTGCTGCCGCCGCCACCGCCTCCGCCGCCGGAGCTACTCTCGATGTGGCGGACGGTCTCTGTGGTGTGGGTGTAGCGGTCGTATTTCTCCGTCAGGTGCAGGCCGCCGGTGGTGTACTTCCGGGCCTCGGACTTGCGGCGAACGGTCTTCATCTTCCCCTTGAGGGCCAGGCAGATCAGCAGCGCAACCAGGCAGGAGATGCCCACCACCGTGAGGATGCTCTTTACGGGGCTGACCGGGGCGGTGTCGTCCTGCGTGGAACCTCCCTGCGCGGGCGCGCCCTGTTCGGCGCGAGTCAGGTACTCGTCGCAGGCGAGCAGATAGGCGTGGAAGCCGCCCTCCCAGTTATCATCAGCGAAATAGGGGAGGAACTCCTCTGCCAGGGAGTCGTGTGCGCCGCCGAAGGCATACTCGGCCTTTTCACCGTGGACATACAGGACCCAGTCGCGCTCATACAGGCTCAGCAGCAGGAGGATGCCATCCATGCCCTCACCTTCACCCATGGGGGCGGCCGGGTGCTCGTAGAGCAGCTTGGCTACGTCAGTGGGGCTGCCGTCGCCATAGTAGGTGTAGTCCTCCGTGAAGTAGATGTAGACGCCGCAGCCGTGGCGCTGGGAGATGTCCGCGGCCAGGTCCTCCAGGCCGTCCCAATCCTCATAGTGCAGCACATCTTCGGCGTCGATGACGTAGTTCATGATGCCGTCGGAGGCCCATGCGGGAACGCAGAGGGCTGCGCACAGCAGCAGCGCCATGAGCAGGGCCGAAATTTTCTTTTTCATCTCTGTCCCCTCCCTTACAGCAGCGTGATGATGGTGCCGATGATGCTCAGCGGCGCGGCAATGGCGGCGAAGGTGGCCCAGAACTTGCCCCAGCTCATGGGCAGGTCGCCCACCAGGCGGCCGGTCTGGCCGTTCATGGCAAAGAGGTAGTCCTTGCCGTTCCACTTGGTGTTCAGCATCCAGACGGGCAGCAGCGCATAGTGCACCCGGCCACGACGCAGGTGGGTGAAGCCGCCGGTGCGGACGCAGGTGTTATAGCCGCTGATGCTGGCCTCCAGCGCCGCATTCAGGGTGTTCTCGCAGCGCTGATCCGCCCGCTGGCTGCTCTGCTCGGCGCTGATGTCGAAGCGGTCGGCCAGGAAGCCCGGGAGGTAGGCCGTGGAGAAGGGCTTGAGCTCCGTGTAGTCATAGGGCTCGATGGAGTCCATGTGGTCATCGGGCATCTTGCTGGAGGCGTCCACGGGGATCTTCTCGAAGGCGATGGAGCCAGCCCGGAACACATCGAAGTGCTGGGTCTGGGTGATCTCCTCATCCCCCTGGCGGTGGGTGTGGGAGATGGTGGTCTCGAAGTGGGCGCTGCCCTCCGCCTCGCCGTCGAACAGCCAGAAGGGGACGTAGACGCCCTTGATCTCCTGGATGTGGTTGCCGCTGGTGAAGGAGCGGGGCAGGAAGGGCTTGCCCTTATAGTGGTTTTTCAGGGCGCGCACCGCGTCATCCTTGCTGAGCTTGAAGGGGATGACGAATTCCGGCTTCAGCGCGCCGGAGAATTGCCCCGGCACCACCGTGGGGTTGCCGCAATAGGGGCAAGAGGTGGCGGCGGTGGACGCGTCGCAAATCAGCTCCGCACCGCAGGAGGGGCAGGAATAGGCCTTCATGCCCTCCCCGTCCGCGCCCCAGTCGGCGCTCATGCCGGAGGTGTCCCACGCGCTGTCGGCGGGCTGCTGCGCGGCGGCCGCCTGAGCGTCCTTGTCGGCGTACAGCGCCTCGATGGCTGCGACCTCGTAGCTGGAGCCGCAGTAGTCACATTCCAGCTTGCCCGTGGCGCCGACAAAATGCAGCGGGCCGGTGCAGCTGGGGCATTTATAGTTGGTTACCTGAGAAGCCATTGCTTGTCTCCTTTCCGGTGGATCAGCCGATGGTGTCGGGCATGGCCGCGCCGCTCCTCACGAGTGGCAGGTACCAGTCCTCATAGCAGTCGGGGTAGTAGCCCTCGTCCAGGTCGTCCCACATGATGCCCCAGGGGCGCAGGAGGACCCGGTAGCTGAAGGTGCCATACTCGTCCACATACTCGCCGGAGAAATCAAAGATGTTATCATAGGCCAGCTGAGAGGGATCGACGAACCAGTCGCCGGACTCCAGCATCATGCTGAGGAACTGACCGCCTTCGCAGCTCATAACACCGTAATCGGTGTCATCGGGGTTGGCAAAGCCCAGGTCGATGGCGGCGATGAGGTTATCGCTGCTGCCGTCGCTGTCCCACAGCTCCATGAGGCCCTGCATGGTCTCATAGGCCTCGATACGGGCGCAGGCATCCCACACGGTGTCGGAGTATTCCGCATAGGCGCCGGTGCCGTCCGTCATGTACCACCAGCCGAACCAGTCGCCGACCCAGTAGTCCAGCCAGGCCATGCCGGTGCTGTCATCCATGTCGCTGTCGTCGGCGCCGCCGCTGCCGCCGTCACCTGCGGCAAGGCTGGCGGTATCGATGGTGATGGTGCAGCTCTTGCCGCTGTCGGCGTCCTCGATGCTCATCTTGATCTCGTCGGTGTAGTTCGGGTTGCCCTGATAGTCCACGGCGTTGAGGATGAAGCCGGTGATCACGTCCACCGTCTCGCCGGGCTCGATCTCCTTCATGTAGCCCTCGTCGGAAACGCTGTTCAGCGCAGCGGCGAGCATGAATTCACCGGCTTGCTCGGCCTTCTGGTACATACTGAAGCCATAGCGGGCGGCGGACTTGCTGTTGTTGGTGAAGCCCAGCTTTATGATGACGGAGGTAAACCCATCATCGTCGGGAGCGATCTCCGCACCCTTGTACTCGATCTGGAAATCGCCCAGGGTATAAACATTCTCATTTTGGCTGTCGCCGCCGTTGTTGCCGCCATTGCCGCCGCCACCGCAGGCGGTCAGGCTCAGCACCATCAGCAGAACCAGCAGAAAAGACAAAAACTTTTTCATTACGAACTCCTTCTCAAATTTCACTCGATGTGTGTTCGCGTGTTTTGTTGGGTTGCGCGGGGCGGTGTTACGGCCGCCCCGCGTCAGGTGTTAATGCATATTGCTGGAACCGAGAGCATACAGCTCGTCGAACCGGAACCAGAAGGCGATCTTGGCGGTCTCGTAGTCGCTGGTCTCCCAGACGAAGACCTGTGCAGAGGAGTCTGCATCGTAGTAATAGTAGCTGGCGTCGACACCGATCAGCTCCTTTAGGTCATTATAGGTCATCTTCGCAAACTCGGTGCTGGAGAACATGGTTACATCACCGAAATGATCCTTGACCGCGGTATAGATCGCGTCCCGCTCACCGCGCTCGGCGGACATGGGCTGCTCCTCCGTGGACTCCAGATCCAGGCCATAAACCTCCTCCACGGGTTTGCTCTCGTCACCGCCGCCGTTGCCGCCGCCACCGCAGGCGACCAGGGCAAACACCATCATCAGGGCCAGAAGCATGGCCAAAATCTTTTTCATAAGGGTCTCCTTTCCCAAATTAAAATCAGTTAGACCTAAAAGATACGATTGCTTTCTGCGTTTTGCCGGAACCGGCTACCGCGCCATCACAATGGAGCTCAGAATGGCCTCCGCCTCCGGACTGTCAAAGGCATAGCCGGTGCTGGTGACCTCCAGATAATTCAGTCCCAGATCGGTGGTATACACCCGGAAGCTGTACAGCTGAGCGGTTTCGTGGTATTGAAATCCGGTCCAGGTGATGCCGTTGTAGGTACCGCTGATCTCCGTCTGCTCGTCGGTGTAGACGCTCTTGCTGTATTCATGGAGGCTTTTCATACCGCCCTCGTTGTCATAGAAGTTGGTGAGCTCAAAGCAGCGGCTGTTGGAGCGCTTGACGGAAACATAGTAGGTCTCGTCCTGATAGGTGCCCAGCGTCCAACCCTCCGGAACCAGTACGGCGGCAAAGTCCCCGTAGGACTGAATCTCACCGGTGATGCCGGTCTCCTCAGGGGTGGGGTCGTTCTCCACCGGCTGCGCCCCTCCGCCGCAGGCGGCCAGGGCGAAGATCATGGCGAGGGTCAGCAGAAGGGCAAGCAATCGCTTCATGGTTTTCAAGGGCATAGCCTCCCTCCTGTCACAGCGGGGGCATTTCGCTGTATGCCACAGGTGCGGCGGAAACGGGTGCAGCCGCTCCCGCTGCCCGGATACTTACGGGCGCTGCGTGCCGCAGAAGCCGCAGAACTTGCCGCCGTTGTTCACGCCGCCGCAGGCGGGGCAGGTCCAGGGACCATTTGCGGCCGCAGGCTGCGGCGCGGGCTGCTGGCCGTACTGCTGAGCGGGCTGCTGCACGTACTGGCCCTGAGGCGCATAGGGCTGCTGTGCATACTGGCCCTGCGGAGCATAGGGCTGCTGGCCGTACTGGCCCTGAGGGGCATAGGGCTGCTGGCCGTACTGGCCCTGAGGGGCGTAGGGCTGCTGCACGTACTGGCCCTGGGGCGCGTAGGGCTGCTGGCCGTAAGACGCCGCACCCTGGGGGGCGTAGGGCTGGCCGCCCTGGGGGATATACTGCGCGCCGGAGGCCAGGGCCTGGACACGGCTCACCTCGTCGCAGATCTGCTGGGCCAGCTCGTAATACTGGCGGTACTCCCGGTCGTTCATGGGGTCAAAGCCGCTGTTGGCCAGGGTGTCCAGGAAGCGGCCAAAGCTGCCGCTGACACCGATGGAGCCGCCCTGCTGCACGGTGATGGTGCTGGAGTTCAGGCGGAAGCGCATCTCGTCGAAGTAGGGGTTGTTCACGGTGACGATGATATCGAAATTGTAGGAATACTCAAAGCGGGGCGGATTGTAGCTGATCCGCTGACCGTCCTTGCCCTCCTGCATCAGTTCGGTGCGATCCTCGTCGATATCCATGCGGCAGCCGGTAATGGCGGTGTAGTCCAGGATGTCCGGGTTGGTCTCGGACAGGTTCCGGGAGCGGGTCACGGTGAGCCAGCGGTGGGTATCGTCCGTCAGCAGACGCCAGTTGTCGCCCAGGCTGCGGGTGGTGCTGAACTGCGCCGCCTTCTTCTGGTTCTCCTCGCGGTAGGCAAGCTGCTGCTTGATCTCCTCCACGGTGGAGTGGCGGCGCTCGGAAAACCAGGGGGAGAGCTTCTTCGCGCAGTTTTTGCAGAGGTTGCCGTCCTCCAGCTTGCGGTTGCCCAGCAGGCCGATCTCGCCGCCGCAGACGGAGCATTCTTTCTTTTCAAAGAGATTTCCAAACAGTCCCATGGTTCAAAGCTCCTTATGTCAAGTATTTGGTTCCTCCGGCTCCTGCGCATCAGGCGCCGGGTCATCATCCGTCATTTCAGAGGTATAGGGGTTCTCCATGCCGCCCTTGTCTGCGATGCGGTCGGTGACGAAGTGCCGGTAGAGCAGCCCGCCGCCCAGCAGCAGCGCCGCCGTCAGAACAGCGACCAGGAGGATCTTCAGCATACGACTCCTCATCACACGATGTCGCCATCGTCAAAAGGATCGCCGCACTCGGGGCAGAACTTGGGGGGCTTGGTGCCCTTTTCCGGCTCCCAGCCGCACTTGTCGCAGCGGTACTGGGGCACGCCGGCGGGCTTCTTGGCACCGCACTCGGGGCAGAACTTGCCCTTGTTCACCGCGCCGCAGGTGCAGGTCCAGCCCTCATCGGCGGGCTTGGGAGAGCCGCACTCGGGGCAGAACTTACCGGTGGCCGTGGCGCCGCAGGAGCACTTCCAGCCGGCGGCAGCGGGCTTGGGCTCGGGCTTCTTGCTGCCGCAGTTGGGGCAGAAGTTGCCGGTGATGCCGCTCTGGCCGCAGGAGCACGTCCAGCCCGTAGGGGCGGCGGGGGCAGCGGGGGCCGCCTGCTGCTGCATCTGCGCCTGCTGCATCTGCTGCTGCTGGCCCATCTGGAACAGGCTCTGGGCGTTCATACCGCCGGCCTGACCGGCCATATTCATGCCCATGAAGGCCATGGCGGGGCCGGCGTTCTGGTTGCTGGCCGCGGCCTGCATAGCGGAGGCCTGGGCACCCACCAGGTGGGCCGCCGCACGGGTGGGATCCATAAAGGCGGCGTTGCGCTGCAGCTCCTTGAGCATCTTCTCGTCCTCTTCCTCGGCCTTCACGGAGGACACGCCGAAGGAGACGATCTCCAGGCCGCGCAGGTCGCGCCACTTGGAGGACAGCTGCTCGTTCAGGGCGTCGGCCAACTCCATGGTGTGGCCGGGCAGGGCGCTGTAGCGGATGCCCATCTCGCTGATCTTGGCGAAGGCGGGCTGGAGGGCGGTCAGCAGCTCGGTGCGCATCTGGCCCAGCAGCTGGTCGATCTTGTAGTTCTCGCTGACGTTGCCGCAGACATTGGTATAGAACAGCAGGGGGTTGGTCAGGCGGAGGCTGTATTCACCGAAGCAGCGGATGTTGATATCGATATCGATGCCGGCCCGCTGATCCACCACGCGGAAGGGGACGGGAGAGGCGGTGCCATACTTGTTGCCGGTGAGCTCCTTGATGTTGAAGTAGTAGACGCGCTGATCCTTAGGGGCCTCGCCGCCGAAGGTGAAGCGCTTACCCATGTTGGAGAAGACGTTCTTGATGCTGTCGCCCAGGTCGCCGGTGAAGATGCTGGGCTCGGTGGACACATCATAGGTGTACTCGCCGGGCTCGGCGCACACGTCCACTACCTTGCCCTGCTCCACAATGAGCATGCACTGGCCATCCGCCACGGCGATGACGGAGCCGTTGGAGATGATGTTGTCATCGCCCCGGGTGTTGCTGGAGCGGCCGGTGGCCTTCTTCTGACCCTTGACCGCCAGCACATCTGCCGGGATCGCCTCGCAGTAGAAATATTCCTTCCACTGATCGGCCAGTACGCCGCCAACGGCGCCGAATGCTGCTTTGATAAGACCCATAGTTGTTCTCCTTTCTGTTTATGCCCAGGGATCCTGGGCCGCGGGGATGCGGATACCACTCAAGATGCTGGAATACTCCCACAAGAACCACTGGCCCGTGGAGGGCTTACAGCGCAGCTTCATGGGACGGGGGGAGTCGGCTCCCGCCGTTTTCAGGAACACCCGGATGTAGCCCTCCTCCACGTCCTGGGGCCGGGGATCGGACAGGACGTTCAGAACATAGGGCTGGGTCGGGGTGTAGCTGTTTTCGGGTGTGGCCCCCTGGAAATAGGCCAGGGGCAGGTACTCCTTGCCCCGCAGACGATCCCGCAGGAACTGGGCGTCATAGGGGGTCATGGGACGGGGCCCCCGCAGAAGGTTCATGGCTTCCACGCCGGCGTCCTTGTCCTTCAGGTACAGCTGCAGCGCGCAGAGGAAGGCGGCACAGACCTCCTCCACCGTGCCACGGGGCAGGGCTTCAAACTCGGAAAGGGTGCCGGGAAGGGCGTTCAGGGTTACTGTCATGCTGTTTACCTCCTTTTCTTATTTCACGGTTCGACTACCAGACGGCCCTCCACCTGACGGGTCAGATGGGGGTGCGTGGAGAGGTATTCCTCCACCACGGCGTTGAGAGAAGTGGTCAGGACCCGGGACTTGCCGTTTTGCTCCGCCTCCTCCAGGGTGATGTCCAGGAAGGGCTTGAGGTTGGTGTAATGGTATTTCTGCATGGCCACGGTGTAGAGTCGGTCGGCATGGAGGAGCTCGCCGTCCAGCGTCAGTTCCCGGAAGCGCTGCGCTCCGCGCTCCCAGACGATACGCATACCGTGGGAGAACTGGTAAAACTCTGTGTGGTCGCCGTGGAAGGCATCCTCCCGGAGGATGTGGCGCAGCATACGCTCCAGCTGGGTGCCGGTGACGTGGAGCATATACACCGCGTCGTCATAGGGCAGGCACTCCACCAGATCCGCATAGTGCACCACCGGGCCCATGGAATAGCTGCGGATGGCGCCGGATCCCATGAGCATCAGGTCGATGCCCAGGCTGTCGCGCATGATGTCGGCAATGAGGTCGCCCAGGGCGGTCTCCTGGTTCCGGGCGGGGTGCTCCAGCTTGTCGGCAAAGCGGGTGACGATGCGGTCGTACTTTTCGGAGGTGGCCTGCTGATAGTGGAGGATGAACTTCTCCATCTCCTCGTCGCGGGGGCAATGGGTATCGTCAATGGGCACTACCTGCCAGGTGAAGCTGTCAATGGCGTTGCGGTCGGTGTCCACCATGATATCGAAGCGGCCGATCTGGTCGGTGCCGGTGCCGGCCTGGACGATGTAGATATCGTTGACCTTGGCCGGCTCCGTCAGGAAGGTGTGGGAGTGACCACCGATGATGACGTCCACGCCCCAGGCCGGATCCAGCATGGCGGCCAGCTTTTTGTCCTCCTCGAAGCCGATGTGGGTCAGCAAGACGGTGAAATCAATGTCGATGGCGTTGTAGGCATTGCAGATATTGCCCACCTCACGGGCGGCCTCCCCGATATCCACGAAAGAGCCGATGAGCTCGTCGCTCTTGGTTTGGGCCAGCACGTCCTGAGTGATGATACCGATGAAAAGGATCTTCATCCCGTCCACATGGGCGATGTAGTAGGGCTGGAACAGGCGCTTATTGTTGGACTTGATGTGGAAATTGGCGTTGATGATGGGGAAGTTGGCGCACTTTTCCAAAAACAACAGATGGGACAGGCCGTAGTCCACCTCATGGTTGCCGATGGTGGCCACATCCGGCCCCAGCAGATTCATGATGCCGATGGTGGAGGTGCCCTTGTACTCCGAGTCGATGACGGAGCCGCGGAACATATCGCCGGCGATGGCGTAGAGGACGTTTTTCTCCTCCCGGCGCACCTTGCTCACATAGCCGGACAGCAGCGACACGCCGCCCACCAGCTTCTCGTCCACCTGCTCCACCAAAAAGTCGCCATGCATATCGTTGGAGTGGAGAATGGTCAGTTTTTTCAGGTTCTTCACTTGTATCCCTCCGTTTCTTGCACCGGTAGAATGAGTACTTCTGGCGCAGCCAACCTTTTTTTAACATTTTCAGAGCTGTCTGTACACCCTAAAAATGTCGATTTAGGGCGATAAATTGAAAAAAACACAGCGTCCCCGGGGGCGGGGCCCACGGGGACGCTGCACACTATATTATATAGTATATGGCAGGGCTTCTATGCCTTACCGGGCGCGTCTTTTACGCGCGAAGAACAGCACACCGGCCGCGGCGGCGCTGCCCAGCAGCAGGGCGCTCCACAGGAGGATGCCGCTGGTATCAGCCGTCTTGGGCTTCTCGGGATCGGTGGGATCGGTGGGATCGGTAGGATCGGTAGGATCAGTCGGATCGGTGGGATCCGTAGGATCGGTAGGATCGGTAGGATCGGTAGGATCAGTCGGATCGGTGGGATCGGTGGGATCGGTGGGATCGGTGGGATCCGTAGGATCGGTAGGATCAGTCGGATCCGTGGGATCGGTAGGATCGGTGCTGTCCGTCAGGGGCTCCAGGCGGAAGATGGGGCAGATGATGCTGTCAGCCGTATCAGCGCCGCTGAAGTCCTTGATCGTATAGGCCTGGAGGCTGCCATCCAGGGTGATGTTCTCCGTGGTGAGGCCGGCGGTGCTGTAGCCCTCCGCCGCCGTCACGGTGACGCCCAGATAGTAGACCTTGCCGGCCTCGAAGACGGCCTCCGGGTCGGTGACCACGGACGCCATGCCGCCCTCGGTCAGGGGATCCAGGGTGAGGATGGCGATGCCATCGCCCTGGTTATAGCCGGCCAGGGGCAGGGAGCCCACATTGGCCTCATCCGCCGTGACCTTGATGTCCACGATCTTCTTGCCAACGGCATAGGTATCGGCATCCAGGAGGAAGTTGGCGGAGGTGATGGGCGTGCGGGGAGCCAGACGGGGGATGTACTCCACCTTGGTGGCATCGCAGCCGGAACGGGTGCAGGTGAGCAGACGCTCGCCGCGCTCAAGCTCCGTGGCCTGCTTGGTCACAACGCCGCCGCTCCAGGCATGGCCCAGGGCACGGATGGAGCTGCCGGACTTGACGGTATCGCCGCACACCTTGCAGGCGACAAAGCCGGTATAGCCATTGGCGGTGCAGGTGGGCTCCAGGACGCCGCGGATCTCGGTTTCACCATGGCAGGGAGGCAGGGCGCGGCCTCCGCGGATGAGCTTGTTGCAGAGGGTGCAATAGATATCGCCGGAATAGCCCTCGTCGGTGCAGGTGGGGGCCACATAGCCGACGGTCTTCTCCACATGGCCATAGCCGGTCTTCTCGCCGCGAACCAGGCCGTCGCAGGCGCTGCAGCGATAGTCACCCTCATAGCCTCTGTGGGTGCAGTCGCCGGTCACGGTGGTGCCGGGCACCAGGTTCAGGGTACCGGTATGCTCGGTGCCGGCGGGGATGGGATCACCCACATCGATGAGGTAGCCGCAGTCCTTGCAGACGGTATCGCCGGTATAGCCGGGGGTGAGGCAGATGGCCTCGCAGGCATGGGCAAGGGTGGTGCCGCCGCTATGGTCGCAGGTGCTGAACAGAGCGGTGAAGATCAGGGAGCCGCCGCCGGAGACGCCCATGGACTCAAAGCTGGGGAGCGTGCAGCCCCAGGTGCCATCGCCATTGCTGGTCAGGGTAATCTTGCTGGAGACATCCACATGACGGGGCAGGCCGTATTCAGCGGTGTTGATGTAGTCGATATACTCCGCCGTCCAGCCGATGCACTTTTTGGTGCCGTCCATATCCGGGGTCAGGGTCAGCTTGTCGCCGGGGAAGGCCATGGAGCGGCTGACGGCGCCGCCGATGGCGGAGATCAGCATATTGCTGCTGTCCCAGCGCCAGGTCTCGACGCTGTGGTCGGGCTTATAGGACTCCCAAACGCCGTCCTCCCAGTATTCGCAGATGTAGCACTCCTTGTGCAGGGAGCCGGGCTCGGTGGCGGTGGGATAGGACACGATGCGGAAGCTCCACTCGTGGCGCTCACGGCGCATTTCGCCGCAGCCATCCACGGCGCAGACCAGGGGGTGAGTGCCGCGGACATACTCGCCGGCCTCCAGCAGCGCGTTCATCTGATCGGGATCGGTGACGGGCTGGAAGTCATGGACGTGCTTCTTGGTATAGGTGACATAGCCGCAGTCGCCGCAGGTATACTTGTAGAAATCATAGAAGATGCCGTCGTTGGCCTCAACGGCGCTGTAGTTGGCGCGAACCAGCTCCACCTCCGTGTAGCGGTGGGACAGGGGCTGGCGGTTCTTGGCGGGGCCGGGATTCGAGGCCTCGTGGAGCCAGCCGCAGCAATACATGGAGTGGCCCGTGGTATCGAGGATCTTATAGCCGTCATAGCCATAGGAGGCCGTGTCATCGGCCAGGTAGATCCAGGTGCCGGCGCTGACGGAGGTGTTCGGGCGGTAGGTGAGGTAGCGGTGGGAGACGATGAGCTTGGCGGGCTGGGACTCGGCGCTCTGGTGGTTATCGTTCCACACCTGGCAGAAGAAGGCCAGGGTGCTCTCGCAGCTCTCGTCATCCAGCCAGACGGTGAGGCGGCGGGTCTGGGCACCGGAGAAGTAACCATCCGCGTCCACCACGTCCTGGGCATCGCCGGGACCCTCGATGCTGTAGTCATAGTAATACCACTGATAGCTCAGGTTGTCACCATAGGCGGAGACGCGGAAGGTGACATAGTTGTCCGCCCAGTAGCCCTCCTCGCCCTCGGCTGCGAAGCGGTTGGTGACCTTGCCATAGGCGGTCTTGGGCTGGGAGGTGATGTACACGGGGCGGCCCTGGACAAAGCCGCAGGTGGTGCACTTGCCGTTGCTGTCGTAGGTATGGGGGGCGAAGGCGGTGATGTGGGCGGCATCGTCGCAGAAGCGGCAATCCTTCCAGTGATTCTCATCGTCAAAGCTCCAGAGGGTCTTGGCGGTGGCGCTGTGGGGGCCGGGCTCGGAATCGGGGTGAACGGTGGCCAGGTGCTCCTCGAAATCAGTATCCTCGGCGCAGACGCCGGAATCCTCGTCGCAGTCGCAGCCCTGGATCAGGCGTTCCTCGGCGCAGCAGAACAGGCACAGGCCGCAGGTGCCGCAGAACTCGCCCACCTCGCAGGTGCAGGCGCCGCAGTTCTCGCAGAAGTGGCCGTCATACTCGCTGTCGTTGACGCACATATAGTCGTAGCACTCGGAGTTGCCCTCGCAGCAGAGCAGGCACAGGCCGCAGGTCTCGCAGCGCTCGTTGTCGCACCAGCAGACGCCGCACTCCTCGCAGAAGTGATCTTCATACTCGGTGGACTCCACGCAGTACTCCATGCAGCTGCCGGAGACGTTGCGGTTCTCCTCGCAGCAGTCCGTGCACAGGCCGCAGATGTCGCAATACTCCATCTCGGGATCGTCGGCGGTGCAGGTCTCCCATTCGCCGCACTGGTCACAGGTGATGCAGCAGTAGGGGCAGTGCTGGGCACCATCGTGCTCGGGGAAGCCGACGACCTCATAGCAGTCGCCGCAGATGGAGCAGTGCATGGTGTCGTCGGCATCAGACCAGCACTCCTCGCAATAGCCGCAGTAGGTGCAGATGGGGGAGCAGCCGCCGCAGCGGTGACAATCGGGGCAGAGGTTGTCGCCGTCGGCATCGTCATCGCAGAGGCCGCACTCGGTGCAGTGCTTGCTCTCCATGCAGTCCTGGCAGTGGTGGCAGTCCTCGCAGTAGTCCGTGACGCCTGTGTCTGCCAGGCAGGCACCGCAGTTCCAGCAGTGCCACTGCTCCCAGCAGCTCATGTCGCAGTACAGGCTGGCGCCGTCACAGGCGCCGCAGCCGCTGCAGAAGTCGTCATCGCTGTAATGGACGTGGTCGCAGAGCCAACACTCCCGGGGTTCGAAGTCGTCGGCGTGGGCCGTGGTGACGGGGAACATTCCCAGCACCATGACCAGGCACAGCAGGATACTCAGGATCCGTTTTTTCACGTTGTTTCCTCCTTTGTTTTGTGGTCGTTGTGGGTCGGTCGTTTTTTGGGTGCGGTTCTCGCCGCCGGAGGCGGCCCGCCTCCACAAAAATCACCCCTTTCACGGCGCTGTGGCCTTGAAAAAACTGTTACAAGCTGGTATAATTTTTTAGATAGCGAATCGTAAAGAAGGACGCCGTCGGGCGCGGCCAGGCGCCGGACGGTCTTTCGCCCCGTGTTGCGGACGGGGCAAAAGCGGGACATCCCCTTCACGATCCGCCGGGTTTGGTGCGCCCGCAGAGGGCCCACCCCACCCATTCCTTTTTTTAGCACTTCTCCGGGCTGCTGTATACCCTAAAAACTGCGATTTAGGGTGCCGGGGAGAAAAAAACTGTGGAGGCGTCTGTTATGAAAACAAAGATCCTTTCCCTGCTCCTGGCCGCTGCGCTGCTGCTGTCTCTCGCGCTGACAGGCTGCGGCAGCAAGTCCCTGCTGGATCCCAACGACCCGGTGGAGCTGACCTTCTGGCACGTTTACGGCGAGCAGGCCGGCTCGCCCATGGACGTGCTGGTGGATGAATTCAACCGCACGGTGGGGCAGGAGCGCGGCGTGCGGGTGAAGGTGACGGCACAGAGCAGCACCAGCCGCATCGGCGCGCTGCTGCTGGAGAGCCAGGCCGGGAGCTCCGACACGGAGATGCCGGATCTGTTCACCTGCCATCTGAACAACGCCATGGAGCTGGGCACGGAGAACCTGGTGGACTGGAATGAGTGGTTCAGCCAGGAGGAACTGGCGGACTTTGTGCCGGGCTTTGTGGCCGACGGGGAGTTGGACGGGCAGCTGCTGGTGTTCCCGCTGTCCAAGTCTACCCATGTGCTGATGTGCAACGGCAGCCGCTTCGACCGCTTCAGTCAGGCGACCGGCGTGAGCTACAACAATCTGCGCACATGGGAGGGTCTGTACGATGCGGCGGCGACGTTCTATGAGTGGTCCGGCGGCGAGGTGTTCTGCGCCATGGACTATCCCATCCGGGCGGTGGAGCTGAACGCCATGGAGCACGGGGCGAAGGATTTCTATACCGCCGACGGCTGGTACGACTTTGACAACGCCATCCTCAAGGAGAGCTGGATGCAGTTTGCCCGGGCCCTGGTGCAGGGGCACGTCCAGGTGGCCGACCTCTATTCCAACACGCAGGTGATGACCGGCGAGGCCCTGTGCGGACTGGGCTCCTGCGCGGCGATCCTGTATTATAACGACACGGTGTCCTATCCCGACGGCACCAGCGACCCCATGGATCTGCACGCGCTGCCCATGCCGCAGACCGAGGGCAGCGAGCCGCTGATGACCCAGGCCGGGGTGGGCCTGGCCGCCTACAAGACCACGGAGCAGCGGGCGGAGGCCGCCGCGCTGTTCGTCAGCTGGCTGACGGAGGCGGAGCGGAACCTGGCCTTTGCGGCCGATACCGGGTATATGCCCGTGCGGGTGGGCGCCTTTGACGGCATCGACCTGAACCGCTATGACTTCCCGGAGGAGAGCTATGTGGCCCTGTACGCCGCCCTGAAGGAGGCGCAGGAGAGCTATACACCGGTGTCGGAGCCCAACTTTGCGGGCTATTATGACAGCATCTACACCCTCTATGACGGGCTGCGGCGGATGCAGCAGGAGATGCCCGGCCGGCTGGCCGCCGGGGAGGAGCTGGAGGCCCTGGCGGAGGAGACCTGGGTCTTCTTCCGCAGCGTCCGGTAAGGCGGCATGAAGCGCACACCTTATTTTAAGACCGCACGGCGCTCCCTGCGCCACAAGCTGAGCTGGTACATGCTCTCGCTGGCAGTGCTGCTGATCGCGGCGCTGTGCGGGGGACTGATCTTCCTGGGCCGCCTGGGCAGTCCCCAGACGGAGCTGTCCCGCAGCCTGGACACGCAGCTGGACTTTTTCCAGGACGATATGCGGGCCCTGTGGCAGAACGTATCCACCTCCGGCGTGCACCTGTCGCAGGACATAACGGCGATCCTGGAGGAGGTGCTGGAGGAGCGGGGGCTGCCCTTTGAGCGCCTGACCGGCGATCTGGACACGCTGACCGCCCTGGAGGATGCCATGCTGGATCCCTTGTGCCAGTATATCCGCCAAACCCGCTGCTCCGGGGCTTTTGTGGTGCTGGAAGCGGCCATGCGGGCGGACAGCGCGCCGGACGTGCGCAGCGGCCTGTATGTCCAGAAGAACAACGCCGAGCGGGCCGGGAACGAGCTGCTGCTGTTCCGGGGGATGGCCGGGGTGAGCAAGGCCCACGGCGTGATGCCCCACCGGAAGTGGCAGCAGGAGTTCCGCACGGGCCAGTTTCCGGGCTATATGGCCTGCCTGACCACCGACAACAGCTCCCTTTGGGACTGCTGCCGGCTGACGGAGCTGATCACCCTGCCAGGCACCTCGGAGCGGGCTATCCTGCTGACGGTGCCGCTGCGGGGTGCCAACGGGCGGGTCTATGGCATCTGCGGCTTTGCGGTGAACCAGACCTATTTCTGCGCGCACTACGAGCAGCCCTCGGACTTCAGCCGCCTGGCCTGTATCCTGACGGCGGATACCGGCGACACGCTGGACGTGACAGAGGGCCTTGTCACCTATACAAAGGACGGCTCCTGCATCCTGCCCCAGGGACCGCTGAGCAGCCGGGCGCACAGCGGGGAGCTGCTCAGCTTTTCCGGCGGCGGCTATGCCTATGTGGGCCGGATGACGCAGCTTGACCTGACCGGAGGCGACGGCGACTGCCACACGCTGGCGGTGCTGATCCCCAAGGAGGACTATGACCGGGCCGTATTCCGCGATGTGCTGGAGACGGCGGTATTCGCGTTCCTGCTGGTGTTCTTCGTGCTGGCCTGCTGCAGCTGGTTTACCCGCCGCTATCTCAAGCCCGTCCACGCGGACATCAAGCGCCTGGAGACGGAGGCGCCGGATGGGACGCAGATGAGCTTTGACGATTTCTCGCCCCTGACGGCCACCATCACCGCCCGGGAGCAGCGCCACAAGGACGTTGTCACCTCCCTGGAGAGTGAGAAAGAGTCGCTGCAGAGCCAGTGCGACGAGAGCCGGAGCCAGCTGGAGCTGGCCCAGGCGGATGCAAGGCAGCTGGCGACCCGGCGGCGGGGCGAGCTGGATCCGGCGGAATATGAGATGTTCCTGCGGGAGTATCGGCGTTTTTCGGAGAGGCAGCGGCTGGTGCTGGAGGACATGGTGGAGGGACTCACGCCCCAGGACTCCGCCGAGCACCTGGGCTATCAAAAGAGCACCATCTACTCCTATCGGCGGGATATCTATGACAAGTTGAACATCAACGGCAAGGATAAGCTCCAGCAGCTGCGCCTGCGCGTGTCCCTGATGCGGCAGGAGGACGAGGCGTGGAAGTGAGCATAAATATAGTATAAAAGCCCCGGGGCACAGCCCCGGGGCCTTTGACAAGATCCAGTGCCCTGCGGCATAGCTGCAGGGCACTGGAGGCTTATATAACTTGCTTTTACTGGATGATCTCGCCGGCGGCCAGCTTGGCCTCCACCTCGCGCAGAGCCTCCTTGCGGCTCAGGTTCACGCGGCCCTTGTCGTCGATCTCGATGACCTTGACCCAGGTCATATCGCCGATCTTCAGCACGTCCTCCACCTTCTCGGTGCGCTTGAACTCCAGGTCGCGGATGTGGCACAGGCCGTCCTTGCCGGGGGCCAGCTCGATGAAGGCGCCCATCTGCGCGCCGTCGCGCTTGCTGGTCAGATAGCTGACCACGCGGCCATAGTACAGCTGACCCACCTCGGGCACAAAGACGATCTCGTCGATGCACTTCTTGGCGATAGCGCAGCTCTCGGCGTCGGGAGAGGCAATGTGGATGGTGCCGTCGTCGTCGATATCGATCTTGGCGCCGGACTCGGCCACGATCTTCTGGATCACGCTGCCGCCCTTGCCGATGACCTCGCGGATACGGTCGGGGTCGATATGCATGGTGATCATCTTGGGTGCGTAGCGGCTGACCTCGGGCCGGGGCTCGCTGATGACGGGCAGCATCACCTGGTCGAGAATCTGGCAGCGGGCATCGTAGGTGATATCCAGCGCGTTGCGGATGATCTCCATGGTCAGGCCGTCGTTCTTCAGATCCATCTGGATGGCGGTGATACCCTTCTTGGTACCGGCCACCTTGAAGTCCATCTCGCCGTGGAAGTCCTCCACGC
>CAZUYE010000029.1:0-22211 GCA_964624925.1 uncultured Oscillospiraceae bacterium
AGGGCGGCTCAAACATTCGTGAGCGTTGTGGCTCACTTTTTCATTGACATTTACAATACTATACTATCCGAAGGATGAAAATGCAACGGCAAATAAGCCGGTTACATATTTATGCCCCGGCCCGAAATCGGCGGCTGGCGAAATGCCGGGGCGGCGCCGCCTGCAGCCGGTCGGGTTTTGACGGATTTGTCAATCTTTTAACATAACCTTCCACACGCCGGAGAGACGGGGCAACAGGATATGGTCATTGTGCACAAAGCGCTGATTCAATCGTTCAAATTCTCACAAAAGCACGTTCAAACGGCAAAATCTTGTGACATAATTAACAAGATGACGCATAAAATGGAGAGCGGGAAGGGGGGAGGATACCGGAAAATCTGAAAAGGGAAGGGGCAAATCATAATAAATCAATTAAGAACTTTGTCGAAATTGATAAGACAACGTTAAGAACGGGGCAGATTGCTTTACAGATTAACGCGAAGATGGTAAAGTGCATATATACCCGTTTGGAGTGAACGGAAAACCATTTGAGTAAGGAGAGAAAACAATGGAAGAAAGAAAAGGCTTTGGATCCAATTTTGGATTCCTGATGGCAGCCGTTGGTTCGGCAGTCGGCCTGGGCAACATCTGGGGCTTCCCCTATAAGATGGGTGCCAACGGCGGCTTCACGTTCCTGCTCGTCTACATTCTCCTGGGCGTGACCTGCGGCTTCATTGTCATGATCAGTGAGCTGGCGCTGGGCCGTAAGACCGGCAAGGGCGCTGTGGAAGCCTACCGCATCGTGTCCAAGAAGTTTAAGTGGCTGGGCTGGCTGGGAATCGCATCTGCGTTCTTCATCCTGTTCTTCTACTGCGCGCTGGGCGGCTACTGCATCAAGTATGTGGTGCTGAACGTGGGCGATCTGTTTGGCGCCGGCTTCGGAGCCAACGCATTCCAGGCTACGGCGGATGCCGCCGGCACCTCTCTGGGCGCCGAGGCCTTCAATGCGCTGATCGCCAATCCCACCGAGGCCGTGATTTATGGCCTGATCTTCGTGGTTCTGACCATGGTCATCGTGCTGGGCGGTATTGGCGGCGGTATCGAGAAGGTCTGTTCCGTCGGTATGCCTGCTCTGTTCGTGGCCCTGCTGATCTGCATCATCCGCGCCTGCACCCTGCCCGGTGCTGTGGACGGCCTGAAGTATATGTTCGTTCCCGGCTGGGCTGTGGCCAACGGTGTTATCGACGAAACCCCCAACATCTTCAGCGTCTTCGCGGTGGCCGGCGGCCAGATGTTCTTCTCCCTGTCCTTGGGCATGGGTGCCATGATCACCTACGGCTCCTATCTGGATAAGAAGGAGAACATCCAGAAGAACGGTCTGCTGATCGTCCTGATGGACAGCCTGGTGGCCCTGATGGCCGGCCTGTGCGTTATCCCCGGCCGTTTCGCCCTGGATCCCAATGGCGAGCTGGGCGGCCCCCAGCTGTTGTTCGTGACCATGCAGAACGTGTTCTCCCGTATGGGCGGTGCCGGCCCCATCTTCGGCATCATCTTCTACCTGCTGGTGGTCTTCGCCGCCATCTCCTCCTCCATCTCCCTGCTGGAGGTCGTCGTGGCCCACTTCTGCGACAAGGCCCGCGACGAGGGTAAGGGCGACAAGCGCAAGAAGTACACCACCATCGCCACCCTGATCATGAGCCTGGGCGTCATCCTGGTCTGTGCCGACTCCCTGGGCACCACCGGCTTCGCCCCCGCCGACCTGCTGGGCATTGCCGAGCCCAAGACCTGGGCCGCCGACTGGCTGGACTTCTGGGATATGGTCTCTGAGGGTGTCATGATGCCCATCGGCGCTCTGCTGCTGACCATCATGGTCTCGTGGGAGATCGGGCCGGAGGTTGTCAAAGAGGAGATCGAGCAACACGGCAACAAATTCACGGCCTACAAATTCTATCGCTTCTGCGTCCGCTACATCACCCCGCTGGGCCTGCTGCTGGTGCTGTACGGCCAGGTCAAGTCCTTCTTCTTCTAAGAGAGCGGCCTGAGAGCGACCAGAGGAAAGAAAGCAAAAACATACATACAAAGCGCCGGGGCAACCGCCCCGGCGCTTTCAGCTTGTCAAAAAACTTTGCCGTGTTTTCGTATCGTCGTGGGTCATTGCGAGGAGCGAAGCGACGTTATAGAAGCCGTTGCAGCGAAGCTGCTTACGGATTCTTACGCAAAGCTGCAATCCGTTTCTTCATCCAGACCATCTCCGTCCCCTGCGGGGGCACCTCTCAACTGTGCATCAAGTGTCTGTAAGCCGCTTTGCTGCGTTTATGAGGTTTATTCTGCGGTTTTCCGGCCACTGGCGGCCTCAAAGTGGCAGCGGACGATGCCCAGATCCAGCCGGGTATAAAAGCCGGCGGAGCAGCTGGCCTCCACCCGACCATCCGGTCGCAGCCGGAAGAAGAACTTCTGCTGGTTCATGGCCGTCGGGGCCAGCAGGGCCGCCTCCATGCCCCGCCGGAACCACTCGGGCCACTCCTTCGGCCCGTCGCACAGCTGCTCCAGGGGCTTGCTCCTGTGGCTCACGCCCGGGGTCTCACCATAGCCCAGGGAGATCAGACAGACGAGCTTTTCCCCCTTGCACACGGTGGCCCGGCTCTTTCCGTGGGTCAGGGCCACCCAGCAGGTGTTCAGCCCCAGCTCCTGGGCCCGGAGCACCAGCTGCTCGCCGTAATAGCCCAGCTGCTCGTCCAGACCGGCGGACTTTTTGCCCACGAGGGCGATGTAATTGTGCACGCCGCTGAACTTCCCATAGTGCGCCATGAAGGAGTCGAAGCAGGTAGGCTCTTCGTAGATGAGCTGGATGTGCAGCCCGGTCTCCCGGTTGATCTGCGCGGCCAGGGTGTCCAGAGCGGCCCGCTTCTCCGGTTCGATGGGTTGGTTCGTGTACTGGCGGACGCTGTGCCGCTGCGCCATGAGTTCAAGCAATTCCATTATAGTGTTACCTTCAATCGCTGTTCCCCCACATGAGGGTCGTGGTTTACAGCTTATCCATCCCATCCGCTCCGATCCGGCAGGGCACGGGAGACCTCCATGGCCAGCTGCAGGGTGGAGACGAGCCCCTCCGGGGCTTCCATCACGATGCCGGCGGTTTTCAGGATCTGCAGGTGGTGGGATGCGGCCGGGCGGGACAGGTTGGTGTGGCGGGTGATCTCGCACACCCGGACGCCGCTGCAATTCCCTAGGCGCATCATCTCCAGAATGAGGTGCTGCCGGGTCTCGTCTCCGATGGCCGTCAGTATGCGCTTGCAGGCGGAAAAGTGCTTCGCCAGCGCGGCTACCTGCGGGTGAAGTTCCATGGGCCCTCATCCTTTGTTCGAATACTTAAACCAAGGACATTATAGCACGATGGAGGGGACTGTGCACATTGGTAAAGAAAATCGAGTCCATCAGCGTGCCACCGCCCGGCCACACCAGTATAGCCCTTGTTTTTCCCGCTTGCAAGGGTGGGGCGTTGTTTTTCTTGACAGATTACGGAAAATGTGAGATAGTAAAGACAAGTGAATAGGTTTCCGAGCCGTGGAGCCTAAGGCGAACGCTATGGCCAGCGGCCGATCCGGCCCCCTGGGGCTGGTCACAGAGTTATGCCGGAAACAGCATAGCTTTCCGTATTTGAGAAGGAGACGGCACCCTTGCACAGGCATACCCGGCGGTATGTCTGCGTCCTGCTATACGCCAACAGGCTGTCCCCTCCGGACGGCCTGTTTGTTTTATCATCTACAATAGAAAACGGCCAGGCTCGCACCCCGACCGTTTCCTATAGCGCGGAGAACACCATTATCGGCGTACCCCCACAACACCATGATAACGGTTTTTTCCGCAAAAATCAATATAGAAGGAGAAAACAACATGAAAACGCGAAATGTACTGGCCCTGCTGCTGGCCCTGTTGATGGGCCTGAGCCTCTGTGCCTGCGGCGCCGCCCCCGAACAGACCGATAACGAGGTCGTGGAGCTGACGGTGTTCGCCGCCGCCTCCCTGCAGGAGACCCTGACCGAGTTGGGTGAGCGCTACATGAAGGAGCACGAAAACATCACCATCGTCTTCAACTTCGATTCCTCCGGCACCCTGAAGACCCAGATACAGGAGGGGGCAGAGGTGGACATCTTCATCTCCGCCGGGCAGAAGCAGATGAACCAGCTGGACAGCGCGGCGGATGCCTCCGTCAACACTGAGGGGCTGGACTTTGTGCTGGCGGGCAGCCGCTTCGACATCCTGGAGAACAAAGTGGCCCTGGCCGTTCCTGAGGGGAACCCGGCGGGCATCCGCTCCTATGACGACCTGGCCGCCGCCCTGCAGGCGGGCGGCATCCTGCTGGCCATGGGCAACAGCGACGTTCCCGTGGGCCAGTATACCGGAAAGCTCCTGACCTTCTATGGCCTGGACGAGGAGGCGCTGGCCGCCGCCGGCTGCATCACCTATGGCGGCAACGTCAAGGAGGTCACCACCCAGGTCAGCGAGGCCGCGGTGGACTGCGGCATCATCTATCAGACCGATGCCTTCTCCGCTGGGCTCACCGTGGTGGACACCGCCACCGCCGAGATGTGCGGACAGGTCATCTATCCCGCCGCCGTGATGAACGTCTCCCGGCACCAGGAGGCTGCCCGGGCCTTTTTGACGTATCTGACTGGCGACGAGGCTGCCGCTGTGTTTGAGGCCGTGGGCTTTACCCCCCTGGCATAAGCCGCCCCGGCGGGGCGATATGCCCCGGCCATATTTCCCCAAAAGGATGTGAGCGCCATGGACTGGTTCCCCCTGTATAACTCCCTGCGCATCGCCGGGATCAGCACCGTGCTGATCTTCTTCCTGGGCATTTTTGCCGCCTATTACATTGCCAAAGCGCCCCGGCTGCTGAAGGGGTTGCTGGATGTGATCCTGACGCTGCCCCTGGTGCTGCCGCCCACGGTGGTGGGCTATCTGCTGCTGCGCGTGCTGGGGCCCCGGCGCATCATCGGCGCGTGGTTCCTGGAGCACCTGGATCTCAAGCTGACCATGACCTGGTGGTCGGCCATCTTCGCCACGGCGGTGGTGATCTTCCCACTGATGTACCGCACCGCACGGGGCGCCTTCGAATCCTTTGACGAGACCCTGGCCTGCGCGGGGCAGAGTCTCGGCCTGTCCAATACCTACATCTTCTGGCACATCCGTATGCCTTGCTGCCGGCAGGGCATCCTGGCTGGCACGGTGCTGGCCTTTGCCCGGGCCCTGGGCGAATACGGGGCCACCAGCATGATCGCCGGTTACACCCCCGGCCGCACGGCCACCATATCCACCACGGTGTACCAACTCTGGCGCACCAATGATGACGCGCTGGCCTTCAAGTGGGTGCTGGTGAACCTGGCCATCTCCTTCGTGGTGCTGCTGGCGGTGAATATGCTGGAGAAGAAGGAACCCAAGCAGAAGAAGGGGGGCTGACCATGTCGCTCTGTGTGGATATAGAAAAGCGCCTGGGCGATTTCCACCTGCGGGTAAAGCTGGAGGCGGGAGACGAGACCATGGCGCTGCTGGGGGCCTCCGGCTGCGGCAAGAGCATGACCCTGCGCTGCATCGCCGGGCTCCAGCGGCCGGATCGGGGCCGCATCGTGGTGGACGGCGTGACCCTTTTCGACTCGGAAAAGCGCATTGATCTGCCGCCACAGCAGCGCCGGGTGGGACTGCTGTTTCAGAATTATGCCCTGTTTCCGCACATGACCGTGCTGCAGAACATCCAAGCTGGGGCCCGACGGGAGCGGGACAAGACCCGCCGGGAAGAGGCCGTGGCGCAGCTGCTGGAGCGCTTCGGCTTGGTGGAGCTGGCCGGGCGCTATCCCCACCAGCTCTCCGGCGGCCAGCAGCAGCGGGTAGCCTTGGCCCGGATCCTGGTGTCCGCCCCCCGGATCCTGCTGCTGGACGAGCCCTTTTCCGCTCTGGACAGCCATCTTCGCTTCCGCCTGGAGCGGGAGCTGCGCCGGGTGGTTCGCGACTTTGGCCACAGCGTGGTGCTGGTCTCCCACGACCGGGACGAGGTATACCGCATGGCGGACCGCATCGCCGTGATGAACGGGGGACAGGTGGAGGTCTGCGGCGGCAAGCGGGAGGTCTTCGCCGCGCCGCTGACCCGCAGCGGCGCACTGCTGACCGGCTGCAAGAATCTCTCCGCTGCCCGGCGGCTGGATGAGACGCATCTCTGCGCCTGCGACTGGGGCGTGACGCTGCAGGCCCGGGCCGTGCCGGAGGACTGCGGCTATGTGGGGCTGCGGATGCACGATATCCGCCCCGGCCCCGGGGAGAACACCCTGCGCTGCCGGGTGGAGGAGGTCATCGAGAATCCCTTTTCCGTCACCGTCATGCTGCGTCCGGTGGACGCGGCGGAGGGCGTGCCCCTGGGCTGGGAGACGGACAGGGAGACCTGGCGCCGCCTGCAAGGGCCGGAGCTGACGGTCTCCCTGCCGGGGGAGAAATTACTGCTGCTGCGGGGGGATGACGATGCTGCATTATGAACAGGCCCGCCGCCTGCTGTTGGAGGCAGTGAAGCCGGTGGAGAAGGAGCGGATCCCGCTGGCGGCCTGCGGGGGCCGGGTGCTGGCCCAGACGCTGTACGCCCGGGAGGACGTGCCTCCCTTTGACCGCTCTGCCTATGATGGCTATGCCCTGCGTAGCGCCGATACCGCTGACGGGGCCGTGACGCTGCGGATCCTGGAGGAGCTGCCCGCCGGGGCTGTGCCCGGTCAGGCCCTCAGGGCCGGTACCGCCGTGAAGATACTCACCGGGGCCCCGATCCCGCCGGGGGCCGACGCGGTGATCATGCACGAGCGGACGCGCTTCACCGCCGAATCCGTCACCCTCAGCGGCCCGGTTCAGCCCGGCAGCGGCATCGTGCGCGCCGGGGAGGACATCCGCCGGGGGCAGTTGCTGGCCCCGGCGGGCAGCGTCATCGATCCGGCCCTGGCGGGCACCATGGCTGCCCAGGGCATCGGCTGGCCGCCGGTCTACAGATGGCCCCAGGTGGCGCTGCTGTCCACCGGGAGCGAGCTGGTGGAGCCGGAGGAGCCGCTGCGGCCCGGCTACATCCGCAATGCCAGTGAGGCCATGCTGGAGACTGCGCTGGGGTTGCTGGGCTGCGGGACGCTGTATCTGGGCACCGTCCCGGATCGCGTCGAGGATATCGCCGCCCTACTGGAGCGGGGCCTTGACTCGTGTGACGCGGTGCTCTGCACCGGCGGCGTGTCCGCCGGGGACTATGACCTGACCCCCGCCGCCATGGAGCTGTGCGGGGCAAAGCTGCTGTTTCGGGGCGTGGACATGAAGCCCGGCATGGCCTGTGCCTATGCCCAGCGGGATGGGAAGCTCCTGTGCGGCCTGTCCGGCAACCCCGCCTCCGCCCTGACGAATTTTTATGCCGTGGCACTGCCGGCGCTGAAGCGCCTGACGGGCCGCAGCGACTGCCTGCCTCGGGAGATATCCATGACCCTGGCCAACGACTTTGAAAAGCCCAGCTCCCGCACCCGCCTGCTGCGGGGACGGCTGCTGCTGGATAACGGAACGATACAAATAGAGCTCCCCCCGGGACAGGGCAATGCGCAGCTCAGCAGCGCGGTGGGCTGCGATGCCATGGCCGTGGTGCCCGCCGGAAGCGGGCCCGTGTGCGCCGGAACGGTGCTGAAAGGATTTATGCTATGAAAAAGATCAACGTGGAGGACGCGGTGGGCATGGCCCTGTGCCATGACGTCACCGCCATGTACGACGGCTTCAAGGGCGCAGCCTTCAAGCGGGGCCACGTCATTCAGGAGGAGGACATCCCCCGCCTGCTGGACTATGGTAAGCGCACGGTGTTCGTGTGGGAGGACAACGCCGGGGAAATCCACGAGGAGGACGCCGCCCGGCGCATGGCCGCCATGGCCCCGGTGGCCGGGGCGCAGTACAGTGGCCCCTCCGAGGGGAAGATGCTGCTGCTGGCGCAGCAGCGGGGCCTGTTCCGGGTGGATCGCCCCCTGCTGCAGCGGCTCAACGCCATCGGGGATCTCACCATCTCCTGCCTGCCGGATCACTACCCAGTGGAGGCCGGGGCGCGGCTGGCCTCCTTGCGCATCGTGCCCCTGGTGACCCGAGAGCAGCAGATCCGGGACGCGGAGACCCTCTGCGCTGGGCGGAAGCTCTTTGACCTGCGGCCCTACCGGCCCCTGAAGGTGGGGGCTGTCATCACCGGCAGCGAGGTGTATCATGGCCGCATCCAGGACAAGTTCGAGCCGGTGCTGCGGCGAAAACTGGCGGACTATCCGGCGCGGATCGTGGGCGTGCACATCTGCGATGACAAGCTGGAGATGATCCTCTCCGCCGCTCGGCGGCTGCTGGCGGACGGGGCGGAGCTGCTGCTGTTCACCGGCGGTATGTCCGTGGATCCCGACGACCTGACCCCCTCCGCTATCCGTGCCCTGGGGGCGGAGGTCATCAGCCACGGCGTGCCGGCCCAGCCGGGGAACATGACGCTGATGGCCTATCTGGGCGATGTGCCCATCCTGGGCATTCCCGGCGCGGCTATCAGCCTGCCCACCACCATCTTCGACGTGCTGCTGCCCCAGATCTTCACCGGGGACCGGCTGACGAAGGAAGACCTCATCGCCCTGGGCGACGGCGGTCTCTGCCAGCTCTGCAAGGCCTGCCACTGGCCCAACTGCAGCTTCGGACGGTATTGATATGACGGACAGCTGCGGGCGGGAGATCCGCTATCTGCGCCTCTCCGTCACCGACCGCTGCAATCTCCGCTGCCGCTACTGTATGCCCGCGGAGGGCATCTGCAAAAAGCGGCACCGGGAGATGCTGACGGAGGAGGAGATGCTCATGGCCGTGGAGGCGGCGGCCTCCCTGGGCATCCATAAGCTGCGCATCACCGGCGGCGAGCCCCTGGTGAAGAAGAATATCCTCTCCCTCTGCCGCCGGGCCGCCACCGTGGAGGGGATCGACGAGCTGTGCCTGACCACCAACGGCCTGCTGCTGCCGCAGCTGGCGCTGCCACTGCGTCAGGCGGGCGTATCCCGGCTGAACATCAGCCTGGACACGCTGAAGGCGGAGCAATACGCCTATATCACCCGTCAGGGCCGTCTGGAGGATGCCCTGGCGGGCATCGAGGCCGCCCTGGCGGCGGGTTTTGACCAGGTGAAGCTCAACGTGGTGCTCATGGGCGGCTTCAACGACGGGGAGATCCCCGCCCTGGCGGAGCTGAGCCGCCGCTGGGACGTTGACGTGCGCTTCATCGAGCTCATGCCCATGACGGCCCGGGAGGAGCTGGGCCCCGGAGCCTACCTTCCCTGCGGCGCGGTGCTGGAGACTCTGCCCCAGCTGCAGCCGGAGGAGCCGGACGGCGGCGTGGCCCGGCTGTATCGTCTGCCCGGCGCCCGGGGGCGGGTGGGGCTCATCAGCGCCGTCAGCAGCCACTTCTGCGCCGCTTGCGACCGCATCCGCCTGACGGCGGACGGACGGCTGAAGCCCTGTCTGCATGGGGCGGAGGAGTTCCCCATCAAGGGTCTGGACGCCGACGCCATGCGACGGGAGATGGAGCGGGCCATCCTGGCTAAGCCCCCCTGCCACGGGCCCCTGTCCGCCGTGGAGCGCAGCGCCGCCGGGCGCAGCATGAACCAGATCGGAGGTTGAACCATGCCGAATATACCCATCCTTGCCCTTGCCGGCTATTCCGGCAGCGGCAAGACCACCCTGATCGAGAAGCTGCTGCCCCGTCTGCGTGCCCGGGGACTGCGGGTGGCCGCTATAAAGCACGATGGCCACGACTTTCAGATCGACCACCTGGGCAAGGACTCCCACCGCTTTTCCCGGGCGGGGGCCGAGCTCAGCCTCATCACCTCGCCGGCGAAGACTGCCTGCGTGCTGCAGCGGCCCCTGTCTCTGGGGCAAGTGTTGGCGCAGCTGCGGGAGGTGGATCTGGTGCTGGTGGAGGGTTGGAAGCAGGAGCCCCTGTCCCAGATCGGCCTGGCCCGGCGCGGCAATGGCAAGGGCTTCACGGCCCCGCTCAGCCGCTTCACCGCCCTGGTGACGGATCTGGAGGTGGACACGGCTCTGCCCTGTTTCGGCTTTGATGATACGGAGGCCCTGGCCGCCTTTATTCAGGAGGATTTTATGACAAGAGCAAGCGAGGATTTTACCCATTTCAACAGCGACGGCCAGCCCCGCATGGTGGACGTGGGGGAGAAGGCCCCCTCCCGCCGCCGGGCCGTGGCGGCGGGCCGTGTGCTGGTGAGCCCGGAGACCCTGACCCTGATCCGCAGCGGCGGCATGAAGAAGGGCGACGTGCTCACCGTGGCCCAGATCGCCGGGATCATGGGGGCCAAGCGCACGCCGGAGCTGATCCCCATGTGTCACCCCATCCTGCTGGACGGCATAGACCTGACCCTGCGGCTGGACGAGGTGCGCTGCAGCGTGGAGATCGAGGCCGCCGTCTCCTGCGACGGGCGCACCGGCGTGGAGATGGAGGCCCTGACGGCGGTGTCTGCCGCCGCCCTGACCGTATATGATATGTGCAAGGCCGTGCAGAAGGACATGGTTATCACGGATGTGCGTCTGCTGCGCAAGAGCGGCGGCGTGCACGGAGATTTTGAGAGGGAGGACTGTATATGAGCTATACCGCAGCCGTTATCACCGTCAGCGACAAGGGGGCCCGGGGAGAGCGCCGGGACACCAGCGGCCCGGCACTGTGCGCGCTTTTGCAGGAGGCGGGCTATGACGTGCGCCACACCGCCATCATCCCCGATGATTGGGTGAGGATCCATGCGGAGCTGCTTCGCTGCGCGGACGATCTGGGGATACAGCTGGTGCTGACCACCGGCGGCACGGGCTTTTCGCCCCGGGATGTGACCCCGGAGGCCACCATGGCGGTGGTGGAGCGCCCCGCGCCGGGGATCACGGAGGCCATGCGGGCGGCGAGCCTACGCATCACGCCCCGGGGCTGCCTCTCCCGCGCGGTGGCGGGCATCCGGGGCCGGACGCTAATCGTCAACCTGCCGGGCAGCGAGAAGGCCGCCGTGGAGAACCTGCAGGCGGTGCTGGAACCCCTGGCCCACGGGCTGGAGATGCTGTTGGGCAGCGGCTCCGCCGACTGCGCCGCCCCCCGGAAAAAGACACGGCCCTCTCTGGATATCTGGCTGCGGGAGGCCAAGGCCCTACCGGAGGCAGATAAGATAGGGATGTACCTGACCCACAACGGCGTGGTGCGCAGAACCGCACGGGCCGCCGTGCGGGAGGGGCGGACGGATATGGCCCCGGTGGAGACGATGCTGTTCTCCTATGACCAGGAAAAGCTGGCGGCCGCCGTGTCCGATACCCACCATATGCCCGGCATATACAACGTTCGGGCCTGGCTCAATGAGGGGGAGCTGGCCCCGGGGGACGACATCATGTACGTCCTGGTCGGCGGCGATACCCGTCCCCACACCGTGGAGGCCCTGGAATATCTGGTGGGCCGTATCAAGAGCGAGTGCGTCCGGGAGGAGGAGCGCTTCCGCGAGGCATGAAAAAAGAACCGCCGGCAGGCGGTTCTTTTTTTGGTTACAGCTCCAGCTTCAAGTCGCCGTCCTTGATCCAGCCCCACTTGCGCAGGGGGATGGCCAGCAGCCAGGTCAGCACGGCCGGGAGGATAAAGGAGATCAGCGCCAGGGCCAGCCAGTCCATGCCGGTGATGGCAGCCTTGGCTCCGATGGCCACGTCGTTGACCCAGCCGGTGTATACGCCGATCTGACCCACCAGGCCGCAGGTGCCCATGCCGCTGGACACGGCGGGGCCGTTCATCTCCAGGTGGAACAGGCAGGTGGCCAGGGGGCCGGTGATGGCGGAGGCCAGCGTGGGCGGGATCCAGATCCGGGGATTGCGGACGATGTTGCCCATCTGCAGCATACTGGTGCCCAGACCCTGGGCGGCCAGGCCGCCCCAGTGGTTTTCTGGGAAGCTCATCACGGCGAAGCCAATCATCTGGGCACAGCAGCCGGCCACGGCCGCACCGCCGGCCAGACCCGTCAGGCCCAGGGCCAGGCAGATGGCCGCCGAGGAGATGGGCAGCGTCAGAGCGATGCCAATGACCACGGACACGATGATGCCCATGAAGAAGGGCTGCAGCTCCGTGGCCCACATGATGGCCTGGCCCACGGCGGAGGCCGCCTTGCCCACCGGGGCAGCGATGAGGGCGGCGAAGCCGATGCCCGACAGCACGGTGACGATGGGCGTTACCAGGATGTCGATGCGGGTCTCCTTGCTGACCACCTTGCCCAGCTCCGTGGCCAGGATGGCCACGAACAGCACGGCCAAGGGCCCGCCGGCCCCGCCCATGGCGTTGGTGGCGAAGCCCACCGGAATCAGGGAGAACAGCACCAGCGGCGGTGCCTCCAAGGCCCGGCCGATGGCCACGGCCATGCCGGGGCCCACCATAGCCGAGCACAGCCCGCCGATGGTATAGCTGACGGCGCCCTCACCGGTGCCCAGGGTGACGATGACGGCATTGAGAAAGCCGATGTGGAACTGAGTGCCGATGGTGTTGAGGATGGTGCCCACCAGCAGCGTGCAGAACAGACCCTGTGCCATGGCGCCCATGGCGTCGATAAAATAGCGCTTGGCGGAGAACACGATGTTCTTCCGCGCCAGGAATTTCTGAATCGCTTCCATACTGTGACCTCGTATGTAAAAATAGAGTATGCAAGTGTCTTGACACTTGCATACTCTATTATAGTCGCTGGATGTATTTTGTCAACAGCAAAAATCACTCCACCAGGAAGCCCTGCCGCCGCAGCTCTGCTTTCATCCGCTGGCAGGCGGTCTCGTCGGGACAGCGGAGGGTGTGCAGGTGGACGCCGCCGGTGAGCTGAGACAGGGGAGAGGCCCCCTCCATCCGCTGGATGAACTGTTCCACGTCCAGGCGGCTGTGCAGATCCAGCGGGGCGGACAGCTGGCCATAGACTGGGTGATCCACGATGACATCCACCACGGTGCAGCCGCAGTCCACCATGGCGTTGAGCTCCGTCTGGGTGCCGGCGGCATCGTGATGGCAGGCTACCTGGCACAAAAAACCCTCGCCTGCGCTGGGAATGACGTAGCCCCGGGCGGTGGCGGTGATGGCCAGGCCGCCGGCCCGCAGCAGGGCGATATCGCCCACGATGACCTGGCGGCTGACACCAAAGGCCTTGGCCAGGGCGGTGGCGGTGATGGGATGCTGGGCACTGAGAAGCTGGGCGTTGATCTGCGCCCGGCGCTGTTCGGCGGTCATAAACGAAACTCCCTTCTTTTTCTTAACATATATTCAATATAGCGGCGCACGGGACGCCGGAGATCACAGCTTTTCCTGAAACAGTGTCAGGCCGTCACGAAGCAGCTGGGCGGCCTGTTCCCCCTGCCCGGCGGCGATGAACTCCGTGAAGCGGGACAGGGTGGCCAGGCTCTGGGCCCGCCCCACGGAGAGGACATAGTTGGTCCAGAACTCCAGATTTACCTTTTGGAAGGCGTTGAACAACAGGGGCGTGATGGTATTGCCGCTGAGGAAGGTGACGCCCCGGTGATAGCGGAACAGCGCCTGGGCCAGTGCCGCCGTGTCCGTCGTCTCCTCCGCCTGCAGCTGCCACAGGCGCAGCTGCTGCAGCTGCGCCTCCGTGTGCCGCTGGGCCAGCTCCTGCAGCGCCGGGCCCTCCAGATAATAGCGCAGCTGGAGGATGCTGCGGGCGGTTTTCTCGTCCGGGAGGCCGCCGTGATAGTCCATGATGGCCATCAGCGTCTCCAGGCTGCCAGTTTGGGCATAGTCCGCCACGGTGACGCCTTGGCGGGCGGCGATGGTCAGAAAGCCCAGGCGATGCAGCTCCCGCAGCCCCTCGTGCACCACCGTTTTGCTGATGCCCATGCTGTCGGCCAGTTCACGCTCCGTGGGCAGTCGGTCGCCGGGCCGCAGCTGCCCGGACAGAATGGCCCCCTCCACCTGCTGGATGAACAGCTCCCGGATGGACGGGGCAACGATGGGACGAAACTCCATGGTATGCACTCCTTCTTGGTCTGACCACGACCATATAAAAAGCATAGCATAAGTTTATGGGAAGAGTCAATAGAAATTTTCGGCCGGGATTGATATAATACAGCTATACAGTGCAAAACTGCGCCCTTTGGGCGGAAAAAGGAGATAAAAGCTATGGGAAAGAACATCAACGGCGACCGGCCCACGGCCTTCCCCCTGGAGGAGGCGCAGCTGTCCTTTACCATCCCGGTGACGGATACGCCCCGGCCCAAGATCGCCAAGCTGGTGGCCATGATCACCGACCGGATCCCGGCCAAGCTCAAGGGTGTGCAGGGCAACGATCCGGAGTATTGGGGCCTGGCGGATCTGGTGACGGACGAGATGGCCGACGTGGCCCTGAAAATGGGCGTGCGCAAGCCCAAGACCCTGGAGCAGCTGATGAAGCTGACGAAGTTGGAGCGGGAACCCCTGCAGAAGCTGCTGGACGAGATGGCCTGGGTGGGCCTGATCGAGTACAACTGGGAGAATCTGGACGGGAAGAACCCCGGACACGAGAAGCGCTATGTGCTTCCCCAGTTCGTGCCCGGCAGCGCTGAGTTCTTCAATATGCGCCGCAGCCAGATGGACGAACACCCCCAGGTGGCGGCCTTCTTCGAGCGGATGACCTTCTTGCCCCTGGAGAAGATCACCCCCATGGTGCCCCCCGGAGGCGCCGGCATCGGTATGCACGTCATCCCGGTGGAAAAGGCCATCGAGACGGAGAGTGGGGCCATCAGCCTGGAGAAGATCTCCTACTGGCTGCATAAGTACGAGGGGAAGTACGCCAAGAGTATGTGTTCCTGCCGGGCCAGCAAGGAATACCTGGGCGAGGGCTGCGGCGACGATCCGGAGAGCTGGTGCATCGCCGTGGGCGACATGGCCACCTACATCGTGGAGACCGGACGGGGCGAATACATCAGCTATGACGAGGCCATGGAGATATTCCGCAAGGCGGAGGACAATGGCTTCGTCCACCAGATCACCAACATCGACGGCGAGCAGAAGATCTTCGGCATCTGCAACTGCAATGTCAACGTCTGCAACGCCCTGCGCACCAGCCAGCTGTTCAACACGCCCAATATGTCCCGCAGCGCCTATGTGGCCCGGGTGGAGACGGACAGCTGTGTAGCCTGCGGCCGCTGCGTGGAGCACTGTCCCGCCGGAGCGGTGAAGCTGGGCCAGAAGCTGTGCACCAAGGACGGCCCCATCCAGTACCCCCGCCAGGAGCTGCCGGATGAGGTGAAGTGGGGCCCGGACAAGTGGGCCATCGACTATCGGGACAGAAACCGCATCAACTGCTACGACACCGGCACCGCACCCTGCAAGACCGCCTGTCCGGCACATATCGCCGTGCAGGGCTATCTGAAGCTGGCGGCCCAGGGCAAGTACCGGGAGACTCTGGCCCTCATCAAGCGGGAGAATCCCTTCCCCGCGGTGTGCGGACGCATCTGCAACCGCCGCTGCGAGGATGCCTGCACCCGTGGCACCGTGGATCAGGCCGTGGCCATCGACGAGGTGAAGCGCTTCATCGCCCAGCAGGATCTGGACGCCGAGACGCGCTATGTGCCCGAGAAGGTCATCCCCAAGGTGGATGGCGAGTTCGGGCAGAAGATCGCCATCATCGGCGGCGGCCCGGCGGGCCTCTCCTGCGCCTACTATCTGGCGGAGCGGGGCTATCGGCCCACCGTGTTCGACAAGGCGGCCCGGCCCGGCGGTATGCTGATGAACGCCATCCCCTCCTTCCGTCTGGAGAAGGATGTGGTGGAGGCGGAGATCGACGTGCTGCGTGAGCTGGGTGTGGCGTTCCGCTGCGGCGTGGAGGTGGGTAAGGATGTTACCATCTCCCAGCTGCGGCAGGAGGGCTATACCGGCTTCTATGTGGCCGTGGGTCTGCAGTCCGGCGGCAAGCTGGGTATCCCCGGTGACGATGCCCAGGGCGTCATGGCCGGTATCGACTTTACCAAGCAGGTCAATCAGGGAGCAGTCCCCGCCCTCAGCGGCAGGGTGGTGGTCATCGGCGGCGGCAACATCGCGGCCGACGTGGCCCGCACCGCCGTGCGCTGCGGCGCGGAGGCGGTGGAACTGTACTGTCTGGAGGGCTACGACGAGATGCCCATGGGCCAGGAAGATCGCGGTGAGTGCGAGCGGGACGGCATTGTCATCCACGCCGGCTGGGGCCAGACGAAGATCGTCACCCGGGACGGCCAGTGCGCCGGTATTCGTTTCCGCAAGTGCCTCTCTGTGAAGAACGCCGAGGGTCGCTTTGCCCCCACCTTTGATGACAGCGTCACCGAGGAGACCGCCTGCACCACGGTACTGTACTGCATCGGCCAGAAGGCCGACTGGGGCACGCTGCTGGCGGGCACCAAGGTGGAACTGAACCCCAATGGCACCGTGAAGGCCGATTCCCTGACCTGGCAGACGGCGGAGGAGGATATCTTCGTGGGCGGCGACGCGGTCACCGGCCAGAAGTTCGCCATCGATGCCATTGCTGCCGGCAAGGAGGGCGCTATCTCCCTGCACCGCTGGGTGCAGAAGGCCAACCTGACCATTGGCCGCAACCGCCGCCAGTTCGTGGAGCTGGACAAGGAGGGTGCCCTGATCCCCGTGGGCTTCGACAACACCCCCCGGCAGCAGCCGGGCTATAACGAGGCCCTGCGCCGGAGCTTCCGGGATGGCCGCCTGGCCCTGACGGCGGAGCAGGTACAGCGGGAGACGGCCCGCTGCCTCAGCTGCGGCGCGTCCGTGGTGGATCCCAACCGCTGCATCGGCTGCGGCGTGTGCACCACCAAGTGCGCCTTCGATGCCATCCACCTGCACCGGGAGCGGCCGGAGTGCAGCACCATGGTGGCCTCCGAGGACAAGATGAAGGCCATTCTGCCCTATATGGCCAAGCGGGAGATCAAGATCCGCCGGGCGGCCAAGAAATAATGCACGAGCTGGGGATCGTGTTCCACGTCATCAAGACGGTGGAGCGCCTGGGGCAGGAGAACGCGCTGCGCCGCGTGGCCTCCGTGACCATGGAACTGGGGGAGGTCTCTGGTGTGGTGCCCCGGGAGCTGGAGAGCTGCTGGAAGTGGGCCGTGGAGCGGACGGAGCTGCTGAAGGGCGCTGCGCTGCACTTTGAGAGTATCCATGCCATCACCCACTGTGGTGGCTGCGGACGGGACTATGACACCGTGCCCCAAGGGCGAGTCTGCCCCCACTGCGGCAGCGAGGATACCTGGCTTTTGCGGGGCAATGAGATCGCCATCAAGGAGATCGAGGCAATATAAACAACAAGAGGGAGGAGCCGCGGCTCCTCCCTCTTGCTATCAGAACAGTCTCTGCTTCCGGGCAATGATCTCCTCATCCACCAGAAGCAGCTGCTTGCCGTTGGTGCGGAACTCCGTGGCGATGACGTGGCCGCCCAGCCGGGCCTCAATGCGGTACTCTACCTCCACAATGCCCTCCTGCCGTCCGTAGACCTTCCCGTCGATGACCAGCTCCGTCAGGCCCCGGCTGCGCCGGGCCTCGATAACGTGGCTGCCCCAGCTGGCCGATACCAGCACCCGGTACTTTTCCACCGGCTCAGCCACCGGGCGGCTGTCCGGCCGCTCACCCAGGGAGGCGTCGTAGAACTCCGTATCCTCCGGCAGGGTCTCCACCGGCACGCCGTCGCTTTCCGCCGTGCCCGGACGGCCCCGGCGCACGGCCCGGATCAGATAGAACAGTATCAGAATGTGGAAGAAGAGATCCGGCAGCCTGGCCGCCGAGAAATCCGAGACCAAGCTCCCTGTCAGTATTCCCGTGTCCAGAATGAACAGCAACATCGCCGTGATCATCCAACCCCGGCGCTTTTTGCTCAGCAGCCAGCACAGGAAGTAGGGCACCAGCACCAGCAGGGGCAGGATGATGCCCATGGCGAGGTAGATACCGTCGCCGCTGACGACATGGAAGACTGCGGCGTACACCGCCAGGACATAGGCCAGATAGTTGGTGAATAAGAAGTAGATGTCCTGTCCCAGCAGGGCCATGGCCACGTTGATGGCCGTCAGTATCATCAGGGCCAGCAGGTTCGACCGGGCAATCTGGTATACCTCGGGGATACGTCTTTTGCTCATTTTTCTCGCCCCTTTTCTCTCTTTATAGTGCCCGCCAGCTCTCCGGCCGCAGGCCGTGTCCGGTCAGTCCCTGCCGCACCTGCTCCCGCAGGGCCGGGAGGTCGCGGTTCAGCGTGCCCTTCAGGCTCAGATAGTTGGAGGCGTGATTCATCCGGAAGATGCTGCCCTCACTGTCTATGTGCTCCAGGAGGATGGCCGTTTCCTGCAAAATCTCCGCCGCGCCCAGGACGTGGAAGCTGCCCTCACGCACCCACTGCTCCAGCGGTGTGCCGGGCTCCACCATCAGAGTCAGCAGGCCAATGTACTCCGGCTGCATGGCGCTGAGAGCCCGGGCGGTGTCCTCCGCGTGCCGGCGCAGCAGTTCCCGGCTGCCCAGACCCGAGATGGCCGTGACCGACAGCTGCAACCCCGCCTGACGGGCCTTTTGACCTGCCGCCACGATGGCCGCCGCGTCGTGGCCCTTGCGCATCCGCTGCAGTACCTCGTCGCATCCGCTTTCCAGACCCATATAGACCAGTAGCAGTCCCTTGTCCCGCAGCAGCCGCAGCTCCTCCGGCGTCTTGACCTGTAAGCTCCGGGGGGAGGCGTAGCAACTGACCCGCTGGCACTCCGGAAATAGGCTGTATACCGCCGCCAGGATCTCCAGCAGCTCCTCCGTCCGCCGCATCAGGGCGTCGCCGTCGGCCAGGAACACCCGCTCCACCCGGCGATACAGCTGTCGGGCCGTGCGGAAGTCCTCCATGATCTCCGCCATGGGCCGCAGCGCAAAGCGCTTGTCGTCATACATATCGCAGAAGGCGCAGCGGTTGTGGCTGCAGCCATAGGTCACCTGGACAATGAGGCTGTAGGCCTCACTGGGCGGGCGGTAGACCTTTCCCATATAGCGCATGGCTGTCCTCCTTCTCAAAACAGGCCGCTGATCACGCCGTTCTCGTCCACGTCGATCCGCTCGGCGGCGGGGGACTTGGGTAGGCCAGGCATGGTCATGATGTCGCCGGTGTAGGCCACCACGAAGCCGGCTCCGGCACTGACCTTCAGCCGGTTCACGCTGACGGTGAAGCCCTCCGGGGCACCTCGCAGGGTGGGGTCATCCGACAGGGAGTACTGGGTCTTGGCCATGCAGATGGGCAGGCTGCCAAAGCCCAGTTCCTCCAGGCGGTGAGCCTGCTTCCGGGCGGCGGGACTGAGCACCGCGCCCTGGCCGCCGTACACCCGCTGCACGATGGCGTTCAGCTTCTCCTCCAGGGAGGCCTCCACCGGATAGGAGAAGGTGAAGGGCTCCGTCTGCTCCTCTTGGCACAGGCGCATCACTTCCCGGGCCAGCGCTTCGCCGCCGGCACCGCCCCTGGCCCAGACCTCTGACAGCACGGCGTTGACGCCCAGCTCACGGCAGCGCGTCCGCACCAGCTCCAGCTCCGCCTCCGTGTCCGTGGGGAAGGCATTGATGGCCACCACGCAGGGCAGGTGGAAGGTGTTGCGAATGGTGTGCACATGGTGCAGCAGATTGGGTAGACCCCGCTCCAGGGCCGCTAGATTCTCTCCGTTCAGGGCATCCTTGGCCACGCCGCCGTGGTATTTCAGCGCTCGCACCGTGGCCACGATGACCACGGCGGACGGCTGCAGCTCCGCCAGACGGCACTTGATATCCAGAAACTTCTCCGCGCCCAGGTCGGCGGCAAAGCCCGCCTCCGTCACGGCATAGTCCCCCAGCTTCAGGGCCATGCGCGTGGCGATGATGCTGTTGCAGCCGTGGGCGATGTTGGCAAAGGGGCCGCCGTGCACCAGGGCCGGGGAGCCCTCCAGGGTTTGTACCAGGTTGGGCTTGATGGCGTCCTTCAGCAGTGCCGTCATGGCGCCCTCCGCCTTCAGGTCGTGGGCGGTGACTGGCGCGCCGTCATAGGTATAGGCCACGATCATGTGGCCCAGCCGCTCCTTCAGGTCGGTGATGTCCCGGGACAGGCACAGCACGGCCATGACCTCCGAGGCCACGGTGATCTCAAAGCTGTCCTCCCGGGGAACGCCCTGCATCCGGCCGCCCAGGCCGTCCACAATGTGCCGCAGCTGCCGGTCGTTCATGTCCACGCAGCGCCTCCATACGATTTGCTTGGTGTCGATGCCCAGGGCGTTGCCCTGCTGGATGTGGTTGTCCAGCATGGCGGCCAGGAGGTTGTTGGCCGCGCCGATGGCGTGGAAATCGCCGGTGAAGTGCAGATTGATGTCCTCCATGGGGATCACTTGGGCATAGCCGCCTCCGGCGGCGCCGCCCTTGAGGCCGAACACCGGCCCCTGCGAGGGCTCCCGCAGGGCGGCCACGGCCCGCTGGCCCAGGCGGCACAGCCCGTCGGTGAGGCCCACGGTGGTGGTGGTCTTGCCCTCTCCGGCGGGGGTGGGGGTGATGGCTGTGACCAGGATCAGGCGGCCGTCGGGCCGATTCGCCCATTCCCGCAGCAGGCGGTTGTCCAGCTTGGCCTTATAGCGGCCATAGGGCTCCACATAGCCCCCGTCGATGCCGCAGGCGGCGGCGATGTCCCAGATGGGCCGCGGCTTGGCCTGCTGGGCAATCTGAATGTCAGTCAGCTGCTTCATATTTCCCTCCCTATATGTATGCTTTGCTTATTTCTTTCTCGTAAAGGCTACGGCGGTGATCAGCGCCGTCAGGGGAATGGACAGGATCACGCCCACGCTGCTGGCCACGCCGCTGATGACCTCCATGGATACATAGGCCGAGCTCAGCAGCTGCCGGGTCTCCAGCCCCAGCGAGTACAGGTACAGGATGAAGGCGAAGCTGCTGCCCAGGAAGGCCAGGATCAGCGTGTTGGTCATGGTGCCCACCATGTCCCGTCCAATGTTCATGCCGGAGCGGAACAGCTCCCGGCGGGAGAGCTCCGGGTTGGCCGCGTGCACCTCCGCCAGGGAGGAGGCAATGCCCATGGTCACGTCCATCACCGCACCCAGAGCACTGATGACCACGCCGCCCACCAGCAGGCCCCGCAGGCCGATGGGGGTACCGGTCTGCCGCAGCTGCAGCAGGGCCTCCACATCCTCCAGCCGCAGGCCGTCGATGCGCAGCAGCGCCTGGGCCAAAAGGCCGAACAGCAGCGCCAGGCCCGTGCCCGCCACCGCGCCCAGCATGGCGCACACCGTCTTTTTCTTCACGCCGCCCAGGATGGTCAGGCTCACCACCGCCACATATGCGCACACCAAGAAGGTGGTGGGCAGGGTGGAGGCGCCCTTCATCAGTGCGGGCAGCAGGATACCGAACAGGCACACCAGCGTCACTGCCAGGCCCACCAGAGACTTGGCTCCAGTGCGTCCGCCTACCACCACCGCCGCCGCGATAAACAGCGCCACCACCACGATCAGCGGGATCAGCCGGTCGAACTCATACACCGTGGCCCGCACCGTGCCGTCGGAATAGGTGGAGATGAGCACCGTGGCCCGGTCGCCCTCGTGCAGGGGCACGCCATACAGGGGGCCCACATAGTTGTATACCTGCATCTGCTGGCCCTTGAAGTCGCCGCTGGCCACCGTCACCAGCAGCAGCTGCTCCCCGCGATAGCCATAGTCGGAGGTGGGATCCTGCTCCGTGGAGTCGGAGAGGATCTGATCCACCACGGCGCTCTCATAGTCCGCCGTCTCATCCGGCTCGTGCTCCTGCACCGGCACCGGTGCGGCCAGCAGCCGCCCCACGATCAGCAGCACCAGCGCAGCCGCCAGCACGATCACCGTCCATTGATTCTCCCGCAGCCGGGGCATCAGGGCCTTGGAAGGCATTTTTTTTATCTTTTTCATAGGGAAAAACCGGTCCTTTCGGTGAATGTATAATTGGTTACAGAATAGCAAGTTCCGCCCCGATTGTCAAGCGCTCCGCCATGGACACACATATTCGTAAAATTTGTAGCAAATTTGCAAATAGCACTGGAAAGCGGAGGAAGGATGTGGTATGATAGCAGTATCTATGGAGTGGGAAGCTCCGGAGAAATTGTAAGGAGGAACGTTTGATGAAAACACCTGTACGAACCAGGCTTTTGTCTGCGCTGATGGCGCTGGTCATGCTGCTTTCGCTGCTGCCCACC
>CAZUYE010000030.1:0-20702 GCA_964624925.1 uncultured Oscillospiraceae bacterium
ACTGGACACCCGCTTCGATACGCATTGTATCAAAACTGGTGTCCAGTTATGGTCGGAGTGCAGGGATTCGAACCCTGGGCCTCCTGCTCCCAAAGCAGGCGCGCTACCAACTGCGCAACACCCCGATGGCCACCCCATTATACCACGGCCCGCCGCAGAGCGCAACGTCTTTTTGCGCTCTGCGGCGGGCGGCTGTGGTCACAGCTTTTGCACGGGGCGGACGTATTTCCAGTAGCGGGTACAGTCGTGGTAGAAGTAGAAGACCCGCTCCGGGGTGGTGTCCAGCCGGTAGCCGGCGGCGGCGTAGTCAAAGCGGCTCATGGCCTGCTCCATCTGCGCCTCCACACTCTGGTTCTGGGTCTCAAAGTCGAAGGGGCCGTGCTCAAACACGATGTATTCCCCCTCCGGCACGTCCATCAGCTGCAACTGCGGCGGCACCGGGCCGTCATAGTCCGCTGGCAGACGCACGCCGTAGCTCTCGGCCAGGGGGATGCCCCAGCTGCAGATGCGACCGGTGGGTGCGTTGATGAAGCCCATGAGCTGTCCGCTGCTGCTATCGCTGTCCGCGCCGCCCAGGTCGTCCAGCTTGCCGGGGATGCTGGCCAGGAGGCCGCAAATGGTCTGGCAGTCCTGGCCGGGGATCCGGTTCTGCCGCTGCCAGAAGTCCCAGTAGCCCACGCTCTCATAGTTGCGGATATGCAGGAACTTGTGGGCGGGGATGGTGATGAAATACGTTTTGATCTGCTGTTGTGTTGCTTCCATACTGCTTGCTCCCATTTCGATCAAGTAGCAGTCAAAGGGGTGGATCAGTGTCCGCAGCGCCACCGGCACCGGATGCCGCCGGTACTGGCTGGGACTTGTGCCATAGGCGTCCTGGAAGGCCCGGGTGAAGGCTTCGTTGGAGGAAAAGCCGTAGTCCAGGGCGATCTCCAGCAGGCCCCGCCGGGTGTCGCGCACCTGCACCAGGGCGAATGCCAGCCGCCGCAGCCGTGTATAGTCCCGCAACCGCATACCGGAGATCTCCCGGAACTTCCGGGAGACGTAGGACTCCGTATAGCCGGACTGCTCGGCCAGAGTCTGCAGGGTCAGCTCATCGCTGCGGCCCTCCCGTATGCAGCGGTCGATCAGTTCAACCAGCTGCTGAGTCTGCCTGTACCAGGGGTTCATAGCTTCCGCCTCCTTTGCCGCTCTGGCTCTATGATAGGCTCATTCCGGCGTGATTTCTTGATTTTTCTTGTCCAGTATAGCAGAATCCTGCCCCCATGGCAATTGTAAACTTTTTTCGCAACAGTTGACGGCAGGAGATGGAGACGCTATACTTTAGGGTGTAGAAGTATCCCACTGCGAGAAAGGAGCTTTTTATGAATCACAGCTGGAACGAGCACCCCTTCCAGGGCGGCGGGGCCGTCCCGCACCGTCCCAAAGCGCAGCGCAAGCCCATCGGTACGCCCCTGGGCCGGACACTGCTGAACATCGCGGTGACGCTGGTGTTTGCCGCCGCGTACTTTTATGTTGTCCTTCCGCCCATCAATCTCCACTCCGGCGAATTTTATATCTTCGCCCTGCTGCTGTGCGCCGTGTACTGCGGCTGCGCCATTCTGACCTCCGGTTTCCAGGGCACCGGGGCCAAGGGCTACTTCGGCTTTGTGAAAAAGCAGTGCACCGTGCCCTTCCTGCTGGCCATCGCCCTGCTGGCCGCGGCCATTGTGGGCAGCATCGTGGGCTGGCAGCTGTTCCGGGCCGCTTCCTACCGTGACCTGCTGACGGTGGAAACCGGCGACTTCACCGCTGAGGTGGAAGAGATCGACTATGACCAGATCCCCATGCTGGACCGCGACTCCGCCGAGAAGCTGGGCAACCGCAAGCTGGGCGAGCTGGCGGACATGGTCTCCCAGTTCGAGGTGGCCAGTGACTATACCCAGATCAACTACCAGGGCCGCCCGGTGCGGGTCACCCCCCTGCGCTACGGCGACTGGATCAAGTGGCTCAACAACCGCTCTGCGGGTCTGCCCGCCTATCTGGTCATCGACATGGTGACCCAGAATGTGGATGTGGTGCGCCTGGAGGACGGCATCCGCTATACCACCGCCGAGCACTTTGGCCGCAATCTCCAGCGGCACCTGCGCTTCCACTATCCCACCTGGATGTTCGACACCCCGGCCTTCGAGATCGACGAGGACGGCAACCCCTACTGGGTTTGCCCCCGGCTGAAGAGGACCATCGGTCTCTTTAACGGCACGGATATCTCCGGCGTGGTGCTGGTGGATGCCGTCACCGGTGAGTGCACCTACTATCCGGCGGGGGAGGTGCCCAGCTGGATCGACCATGTGTATCCGGCGGAGCTGATCATCCAGCAGTATGACTACCACGGCACCTATATCAACGGCTTCTTCAACTCCCTCTTTGGCCAGCGGGATGTCACCGTCACCACCGAGGGCTATAACTACCTGGCCATCGGGGACGACGTGTATATGTACACCGGCATCACCTCCGTAGTGTCCGACGAGTCCAATATCGGCTTTATCCTCTCCAATCAGCGCACCAAGGAAACCCGCTTCTACTCCGTGGCGGGAGCCGAGGAGTATTCCGCCATGGACTCCGCCCAGGGCCAGGTGCAGCAGATGAAGTACACCGCCACTTTCCCGCTGCTGCTGAACATCGCTGACCACCCCACCTACTTCATGGCCCTGAAGGACGCGGCGGGCCTGGTGAAGATGTACGCCATGGTCAACGTCAGCCAGTATCAGATCGTGGCCACGGGCAGCGATGTGGCGGAGTGCGAGAGCAACTACCGCCAGATGCTCCTGCGCAACGGGCTCATCGAGTCAGACGACAGCAACATTGGCGTGGGCCAGCGGCAGACAGTCACCGGCGCCATCACCGACCTGCGCAGCGCCGTCATCGACGGCAACAGCTGGTACTATCTGCGGCTCCAGGGCGGCACGGTCTACTATGCCATCTCCGCTGCCGGGACCCCGCTGGTCATCACGCTGGACGTGGGCGATCGGGTCACCATCACCTATCTGCCCCAGGAGGGCGCGGCCATCGTGGAGGCGGTGGACGTGCAGCTGGCCGCCATCTCCGGCTCGCCGGAGCGGCCCATCACCATCCCCATTCCCGGCAGCGACCAGGAGATCACCCTGCCCATTACCCCACCGCCGGATGCGGAGATCCCCGAGCAGCCCGACCCCGTGGTGCGGCAGTGAAGCAATCGTGAAACCATCAGGAGGAGATATACATGAGTAAACGTGTTTTGATTCTGTCCGGCAGCCCCCGCCGGGGCGGCAATTCTGACCTACTGTGCGACGCCTTTGCCGAGGGCGCACGTCAGGCGGGCCACAGCGTGGAGAAGCTACGGGTCAGTGAGCAGCAGATCCACCCTTGCATCGCCTGTTACCATTGCCGCGACCACGGCGGCGCCTGCGTCTTCCAGGACGACATGGCAGAGGTTCTGCAAAAGATGATCGATGCCGACGTGCTGGTGCTGGCCAGCCCGGTCTATTTCTACTCCGTGGATGCCCAGCTCAAGGCCGTCATCGACCGCACCGTGGCCCGCTGGCTGGAGGTGAAGAACAAGGAGTTCTACTACATCATCACCATGGCGGATGAGGAGACCGCCTCCGCCGACACCACCCTGGCCTGCCTGCGGGGCTATGCCGACTGCGTGGAGGGGGCAGTGGAAAAGGGCGTGCTCATCGGCAGCGGCGTGTACGAGGCCGGCGCCGTGAAGGACAGCCCCTTCCTGGCCCAGGCCCGGGCCATGGGCCTCCGGGTATAGTCGCCGGACATATAACAGAAAAAGGCACAGGAGCGCGGATATAAACCGCCGTCTCCTGTGCCTTTTGCTTTGTATTACACGTTCCCGTACATAAACAGGTCACACTTGATCATGCCGTTATAGAGCTTGCGCTTCTTCTGCGCCGGATGGCCGAAGCTGCGCTCGAACTCCGTGTGGCTGCTGAGCACCAGCGTGCGCCAGCCCGGAGGCAGCTGCTCCCAGGTGCGGCCCAGCTGACGGTACAGTGTCTCCGCCTCCTGCCGCTCCAGCAGGCGCTCACCATAGGGCGGATTGGTCACCAGCTGACCATAGGGCTCGTGGCGGCGGAACTGCCGCATATCCGCTACCTCGAAGCGCACGATGTCGCTTACACCGGCCTTGCGGGCGTTGTCCCGGGCGATGGCCACGGCCCGGGGATCGATGTCGCCGCCCCAGATATCGTATTTCCCCCGAAACTCCTTGTCCATGGCCTCCCCGGCGGCGTTGAGCCAATCACTGCCGGGCAGGAAGGCCCAGCGCTGCGCGTCAAAGCTGCGATCCAGTCCCGGCGCCCGGTTCAGAGCGATGAGCGCCGCCTCGATGCAGATGGTACCGCTGCCGCAGAAGGGGTCGCACAGAGGATCCCGGCCCCGGAAGCGGGACAGGGTCACCAGGGCAGCGGCCAGCGTCTCCCGCAGCGGTGCCTCCACGCCCACGGCCCGGTAGCCCCGCTTGTACAGGCCCTCGCCGGAGCTGTCCAGGCAGATGGACACCTGATCCTTGAAGATGGAAAAGCGTACCTGGTACTTTACGCCGTCCTCCGGGAACTGCTCCAGGTGGTAGTGGGCCTTCATCCGCTCCACCATGGCCTTCTTGATGATGGACTGGCAGGCGGGCACCGCGTGGAGCTGTGAGGAGATGCAGTGGCCCTTCACGGGGAAGGCGGCGTCCCGGGGCAAATACTCCTCCCAGGGGATGGCCCGGGTGCCCTGGAACAGCTCCTCAAAGCTGCGGGCCGGGAACTGGCCCAGTACCAGCAGCACCCGCGCGCCGCAGCGCAGATTGATGTTCAGCCGGGCAATGTCCGCCAGGCTGCCTCGGCAGAGGATGCGGCCGTTTTCCACCTGCACATCCCGCAGACCCAGCCGCTTCACCTCGTCGCCCACCAGCTTCTCCAAACCCAGCAGGCAGGGGATCATAAATGTATACATACTCTCAGAACCTCCGTTTGTTAAAGAGCGATGCCGGGCAGCTCAGAGTCCCAGGGCCAGCCACAGCAGGCCGCCCAGCTCCGCCGCGCCCACCAGGGCCATCAGCACGATGCCGCCCAGGCCCGCCTTGGGGATGCGCAGGGGCAGGATGAACAGCAGCCCCACCAGGGCCATGCCACCGGCCAGGATATAGCGGCCTCCAGGCAGCAGCAGACTCAACAGATACAGCAGCGGGAAGGCCAGGGCCCCGGCGGTGATGGGTAGGCCCAGATAGCAGGTGCGGGGATTGGAGCTGCTCCGCTGACGCTCCTCCTCCACCACGTTGAAGTAGGCCAGGCGGATCAGTCCCGCCAGCACATAGAAGCACAAACAGGCAATATACCAAACCGGCGCCGACCCCTCATGCGTCCACAGGCGATAGCCGATAACGGCGGGCAGCGCCCCAAAGCACAGCAGATCATTGAGGGAGTCGATCTGGATGCCGAAGCTCTTCTCCTGGGTGCTGCGGTTCTTCTTGTGCCGGGCAATGCGCCCGTCGAAACAGTCCGCCAGGCCCGCCGCCAGCAGACAGAATACCGCCGCCAGCGTCCGGCCTTCCAGGGCCTGGAACATACCCATCAGGCCCAAAATCGTTGCGAGATATGTGGCAATCACCGTATAGTCGTAAAATCCGATCATGCAATGTGTCCTCTCGTTCTTTTTGCTATCCTCTGTTTTGCAGCTTCCCCAGCATACGCCGGAACTCCTCCGGCAGGGGGCAGCTCAGTTCCACCCATTCCCCGCTGCGGGGATGGCGGAAGCGCAGCCCCACGGCGTGGAGACACTGCCCCGTCAGACCTGGCACAGGCTTTTTGGCTCCGTACACCGTGTCGCCCAAAATCGGATGGCCGATGTGAGCCAGGTGCACCCGGATCTGGTGGGTGCGACCGGTCTCCAGGCGGCAGCGCAGATGGGTGACGCCGCTGTAGCGGGCGATGACCTCCCAATGGGTCACGGCCTCCCGGCCCCCGGCCCGCAGCACGGCCATGCGCTTGCGGTCGGTGGGATGGCGTCCGATGGGCGCGTCCACCGTCCCGGCGTCCTCCCGGAAATTCCCCACGGCCAGGCACTCATAGGTGCGGGCCAGACTGTGATCCGCCAGCTGTGCCGCCAGGGCCAGATGCGCCGCATCGTTCTTGGCTGCGATGATGAGGCCACTGGTATCCCGGTCGATGCGGTGGACGATACCCGGCCGCTTCTCGCCGCCCACACCGGAGAGGCTATCCCCACAGTGGTACAGCAGGGCATTGACCAGGGTGCCGTCCGAGTGCCCCGGCGCCGGGTGCACCACCAGGCCCGTGGGCTTGTTCACCACGATGACGTCCTCGTCCTCATACACCACGTCCAGTGGGATGTTCTGGGGCAGGGCCCGGGCCTCCTCCGGCTCCGGCAGCTCCAGCGTCAGGAACTCCCCGGCTTGGGGCCGATCCTTTTTCCCCAGGAGCCGCCCGCTGCAGCTGACGCGCCCCTCCTCCAGCAGACGGGCCGCCGCCGAGCGGCTCAACTCCGGCATCAGCTGGGCCAGCAGGCTGTCTGCCCGCTGCCCTGCCGTCTCATTCGTCACCGGGATCTGTATCCGTTCCATCCTTCAGCTCCTTCTTCCTGCCATCATGTTTCTCATAGAGGAAAAGGTAGTACACGCCGCCCAGTATGGCCCCCACCACCACGCAGCAATCCGCGAAGTTGAACACCGGGTAGCTAAACAGCTGCAGATCCAGCATATCCACCACATAGCCCCGCAGCAGCCGGTCGATGAGGTTGCCCACACCGCCGGCCAGCACCAGCGTGCAGGCTACAAGGCCCAGGGGATGGCGCACGATGCGCCGCAGCAGCAGATAGCCGATGGCTCCCATCAGCAGCACCGTCACCACGATCAGCAGCGTCGTATAGCCGGAGAAGCTGCTCCAGGCCGCGCCATAGTTGTGCACCCTTGTCAGCTGCATCACCCCCGGCAGCAGCGGCGCGCTCTCGCCCAGCGCCAGCTGCGTCACCGTCCAGTGCTTCATCAGCTGATCCGCACCCAGCAGCAGCGCAAATAAAAACAGATACCACATAGACCGTTGATCCTCTCTCACTTATCAGTGTAATTTATATATTATACCGTATTGTCACTGCCTTTGCAAGACACGTCTTTTTATGAACAAATTGTAAACTTTTCCCCTCCGCTTTCCGCGGCAAGCAGAATGTGCTATGCTAAAGGAACGAATGTTACAGAAAAGGAGCGCTGAACGATGCAATGGTTGGAGCTGCGACTGGACACCGCCCCTGCGGGGCTGGAACCGGTCAGTGCGCTGCTGGAGGGGCTGGGCATCACGGGCCTGGTCATCGACGACGAGGGCGATTTCCGGAGCTTCCTGGAAAATAACCGCGCCTACTGGGACTATGTGGACCAGGAGCTGCTGGAGGAGAAGAAGGGCCTGTGCCGCATCACCTTCTATCTGGAGGACAGCCCAGCGGGCTATGACACCCTGGCTCGGGTGCGCATCGCCCTGTCGGAGCAGAAGCGCCTGCACCCGGAGTATGGCTCCCTGCTGCTGAGCATGGGGCACCTGGCCGACGCGGACTGGGAGAACAACTGGAAGCAGTTTTACAAGCCCATGGAGATCGGGGAGCGGCTCATCGTCATCCCGGAGTGGGAGAGCGCCCATGTGCCGGAGGGCCGCGTGGCCCTGCTGCTGAATCCGGGTCTGACCTTCGGCACCGGCAGCCACGCCACCACCCGCCTGTGCCTGACGGCCCTGGAGCAGCACATTCGGGGCGGGGAAACGGTGCTGGATCTGGGCTGCGGCAGCGGCATCCTGTCCATCGCCGCCCTGCTGCTGGGAGCGGAAAAGGCTGCGGCCTGCGACATCGACGAGAAGTGCCTGGACGTGGCCTATGAGAACGCCGCTCTCAATGGCGTGGGCCGGGATCGCTACACCGTCCGCTGGGGCGACGTGGTGACGGACGCGACCCTGCGCCGGGAGCTGGGCGGCCCCTATGACGTGGTGGTGGCCAACATCGTGGCCGATGTCATCATCTCCCTGTCCGCCAGTGTGGCCCCGCTGCTGAAGCCGGAGGGCATCTTCCTCTGCTCCGGCATCATCGACGACCGGGCCGATGAGGTGGCCGCTGCCCTGCGGCAAAACGGCTGGCACATTGCCGAAACCCGCAGCAGCGAGGGCTGGTTCTCTTACCTCTGCACCAGATAAGTAAAAAAGCAGCCATGGGATACACGGCTGCTTAGACTGTCAAAAAAGAACAACGCCCCTTTTTGACTATCTGTATGTCCCCTCCGGTACAGACCGGAGGGGAATTTTTTGTTCCCCGGAGATATTGACAGGCATGGTATAATTTAAAATGATTGAATATATAGAAAAACGAGGAAGCTGCTATGGAATATATACAGGGCGCGGCCTTTGACAGCTTCGGCTTGTCCGAGGCCACCATGCGCGCCATCCGCAACAAGGGCTATCAGACCAGCACCCCCGTCCAGGCCGGGTGCATCCCCCCCATGCTGGCCGGGAAGGATGTGATCGCCAAGGCCCCCACCGGCACCGGCAAGACCATGGCCTTCGGCATCCCCATCATTGAGCGGGTGAATCCGGAGAGCGAGGAGGTGCAGGCGGTGATCCTGGCCCCCACCCGGGAGCTGGCCATGCAGATCACCGATGAGATGCGGGAGATTGCCGTGTGCCACGAGGGCGTGCGGCTGGTGTGCCTCTATGGCGGTCAGCCCATCGGCAAGCAGATCAACGCCCTCAAGCGCAAGCCCCAGATCGTTGTGGCCACGCCGGGCCGCCTGTCCGACCACATGAAGCGCCGTACCGTCACCCTGGGCCAGGTACGCACGGTGGTGCTGGATGAGGCCGACCGGATGCTGGACATGGGCTTTATACACGATGTCACCCGCATACTGGACAAGATCCCCCACCGGGAGAACCTGGGTATGTTCTCCGCCACCATCTCCCGGGAGGTCATGGATATCTCGTGGGTCTATCAGCGCGACCCGGAGGAGATCACCGTGCAGGCCACCAAGGAGAACAAGCCCGATATCCTGCAATACCGCATCGACGTGCCCTCCGAGAAGAAGGTAGACGCCATCGCCTCCATCATCCGGGCCCAGGAGCTGGATCGGGTGATCTGCTTCTGCAACACCAAGGGCTCCACCGAGCGGCTGTGCAAATTCCTGCAGCTGCGGGGCCTGGATGCCCAGTGCATCCACGGCGACATCCCCCAGCGCAAGCGGGAGGAGGTCATGGCCCGCTTCCGGGAGGGGCAGCTGCGTATCTTCGTGGCCACGGACGTGGCCAGCCGCGGTATCGACGTGGACGACGTGGACGCGGTGTTCAACTTCGAGGTGCCGGAGGAGAACGAGTACTATATCCACCGCATCGGCCGCACGGGCCGGGCCAAAAAGCACGGCGTGGCCTACACGCTGCTGTCCGACTTCCCCAGCCGGATGCGCCTGGATGAGATCGCCCGCAACACCCGCAGCCAGATCATCCCCGCCGTTCTGGACGAGGACGGCCAGGTGACTCCGGCAAACGAAAAATCAAAATAAGGAGCGTACCCCATGAAACGACGGATCTGCACCGCAGCTGCACTGCTGCTGGCGCTGTGTATGCTGCTGGGCGGCTGCAGCCAGGACAAGGAGAGCATGGAACTGCGTGTCTGCCTGGAGCAGGCGCCGGCCACCCTGGATCCCGCCCTGGTCAAAAGTGACAGCGAGCGCAGCCTGGTGACCCACCTGTACGACAACCTCATGCGCCTGAGCGACGACGGGGAGGGCGGCCTGACGGCCACCTGCGCCGCCGCCAAGAGCTACCAGGTGGAGGACAACCTGGACGGCACCCAGACCTATACCTTCATCCTGCGGCAGGATGCCTGCTGGTCCGACGGACGGGCGGTGAAGGCCGGCGACTTCGTGTATGCCTGGCAGCGGCTGGCCGACCCGGCTACCGGCTCCAGTGACGCGTCGCTGCTGGACATGGTGTCCGGCTACAGCGAGGCCCGGAACGGGCAGGACGGAACGCTGCTGCAGGTGTCCGCCCCGGATGAGCACACCTTTGTGGTGCAGCTGCGCTATCGCTGCGCCTATTTCCTGACGGACGTGTGCACCGCTGCGGCCACCATGCCCGTGCGCAGCGACGCGGCGGAGAAGGAGGACTGGTCCCTCAGCTCCGACACGCTGCTGACCAACGGGGCCTACCGGGTCACCGCCTGGGAGGAGGGACGGCTCACTGCCCGCCTGGCGGAGGACTATTACGATGCCCGCCACCTGGGGCCGGATACCCTGACCTTCGTGTTTGAGAGCGGCGCCTCCAAGCGGGAAGCACTGCTGAAAACCGGCGAGGTGGACTTCGCCGCCAACCTGCCTGAGGGCGAGAACATCGATCCCTATCCCCAGAGCACCGTGCTGCTGCTGAACCAGCAGGCCCAGAGCGTGGAGAGCGAGGCCCTGCGGCAGGCCTTGTCCCTGTCCATCGACCGCGCCGCCCTCATCGAGGGCCACGACTACGGCGCGGCGGAGGGCCTGGTGCCCCACGGCCTGCGCAACACCATGGGCCAGGATTTCCGCACCGTCAGTGGCAGCCTCATCGATAACGATCCGGAGAGCTACGAGGCCCGCTGCCAGCAGGCTCAGGAGCTGGTGCAGAGTGGTACCCGCTCCGGCCAGATCACGCTGCTCCACGAGGGCAGCGAGAGCGCCACTGCCGTGGCCAAGGCCCTGCAGCGGAATTGGAAAGAGCAGTTGGGTGTCACGGTGGTGCTGCGGGCGGTGACCGCCCAGGAGCTGAAGGACTCCGTCTATGCCGGTGAGTTCATGATCGCCCTGGTGACACTGCAGGCCGACCTGGCCGATGCCTCCGGGCTGCTGAGCCTCTGGCGGGGCGGCAACAGCTATTTCTACGCCTCCGCCTATGATATGCTTCTGCGAGCCGCCGATGCCTCCGGCCAGGTGGCCGTGCGGGATGCCTATCTGGAGGACGCGGAGCGGCTGCTGGTGGGGGACGGCTGGGTAATCCCCCTGTACGATGCCCACCGCCACAGCACCCTGGCCGAGGGCCTGACGGGCCTTTTGTATGACGGCTGCGGCGTGTATGACTTCCGCTATGTCCGGCGCCCGGCGGCGCAGTAAATACGGAGAGGTATAGACGATGAATGAGACCATTCTGCTCACCGGCGGCACCGGCTTCATCGGCTCCCACATCGCCGTGGAGCTGCTGCAGCAGGGCCACCAGGTGCTCATTGCCGACGACCTGTCCAACAGCGGCGCGGATATGCCCGGCCGCATCGCGGCCATCGCGGGCCGGGCCCCGATGTTTTGCCGCCTGGACGCGGCGGATGCCGATGCCATGGAGGCGCTGTTCACCGCCCACACCATCGATGCCGTGGTGCATCTGGCGGGTTTCAAGGCCGTGGGCGAGTCGGTGCAAAAGCCCCTCTCCTATTACCGCAACAATCTGGACAGCACCCTGACCCTGTTGGAAACCATGGCCCGCCACGGCGTCAGGCGCCTGATCTTCAGCTCCTCCGCCACGGTGTATGGCAGCGGCCAGGCCCCCTATCGGGAGGATGCCCCCACCGGCGGCTGCACCAATCCCTACGCCTGGACCAAGCTGATGATCGAGCAGATCCTCCGTGATGCTGCCCTGGCGGATCCGGCGCTGTCCGTGGTGTGTCTGCGCTATTTCAACCCCGTCGGGGCCCACGAGAGCGGTCTCATCGGCGAGCGGCCCAACGGTATCCCCAACAACCTCATGCCCTATATCACCCAGACCGCCGCCGGGATCCGCCGGGAGCTCACGGTGTTCGGCGGCGACTACCCCACCCCCGACGGCACCTGCATCCGGGACTATATCCACGTGGTGGATCTGGCCCAGGGCCATGTGGCGGCCCTGGACTACTCCCGCAGCCACACCGGCTGGGAGGCCATCAACCTGGGCACCGGACAGGGCAGCAGCGTGCTGGAGCTGGTGGAGACCTTCCAGCAGGTCAACGGGCTGCGCCTGCCCTGGCGGATGGGTCAGCGCCGTCCCGGCGACATCCCCGTCTGCTATGCCGCCACGGAGAAGGCCGCGCGTCTGCTGCACTGGCGGGCCGAACGCGGCCTGGCGGATATGTGCCGCGATGCCTGGCGCTGGCAGCAGGCACAACAGGGAGAATAAAACCATTTCGGGCCGGTATGGGCGCCACCCATACCGGCCCGCCTGAACAGGAGGGCGAGCCATGAGCCGCGAGGCAGATCTGCGCATGGCCCTGGCCATCGCCCGCCGGGCGGCGGAGCTGGGGGGCCGTGCCTACTATGTGGGCGGCTGCGTCCGGGACGGGCTGCTGGGCCGGGAGACAGGCGACATAGACCTGGAGCTCCACGGACTGACGCCCCGGCAGACGGAGGGTCTGCTGGACGGCCTGGGCCAGCGCCTGGAGATGGGCGCAAGCTTCGGCATCTATGGGCTGCGGGGCTGCGGCCTGGACATCGCCCTGCCCCGGCGGGAGCGACCCACCGGCCCCGGACACCGGGACTTCGACGTGTCCGTGGAGCCCTTCCTGGGCACGGAGCAGGCGGCCCGCCGCCGGGACTTCACCGTAAACGCCATGATGCAGGACGTACTGACGGGGGAGCTCATCGATCACTTCCGTGGCCGGGCGGATCTGCGCCGGGGGGTGCTGCGCCATGTGGAGGATCGCAGCTTCCCGGAGGATCCCCTGCGGGTGCTGCGCCTGGCCCAGTTTGCAGCCCGCTTCGGCTTTTCCGTGGCCCCGGAGACGGCGGCCCTGTGCCGGAGGATCGACCTGGCCGCCCTGCCCCCGGAGCGCGTGGAGGGCGAGCTGCGCAAGGCGCTGCTGCAGGCCCGCCACCCTTCCGTCTTCTTCGACACCCTGCGGCGGCTGGGACAGTTGTCCGTCTGGTTCCCGGAGCTGGAGGCGCTGATCGGCGTGCCCCAGGATCCCCTGCGCCACGGCGAGGGCGACGTGTGGAACCACACCATGCTGGTGCTGGACTGCGCCGCCGAGCTGCGGGAGCAGAGCACCTGGCCCTATGGCTTTATGTGGGCGGCCCTGTGCCACGACCTGGGCAAGGCCCTGACCACGGAGGAAAAAAATGGCCGCCTCCACGCCTATGGCCACGAGGCGGCAGGTCTGCTCCTGGCGGAGTCGCTGCTGGGGCGCTGCAGCGGGGAGAAGCGGCTGCGGGCCTATGTGCTCAATATGGTGGAGCTGCACATGAAGCCCAACGCCCTGGCCGGGGCGCGGGCCTCCCTGAAATCCACCAACCATCTGTTTGACCGGGCCCTGGCCCAGGAGGATCTCATCCTCCTGGCGGCGGCGGACGGGCAGGGCACCCACGGGGCATATCCCTGGGTGGATACCACCCCCTGGTTGCGGGAGCGTCTGGCCCGGTACCGGCAGCTCATGGCCCGGCCCCAGGTCAGTGGCGCGGAGCTTATCGATGCCGATTTGCAGCCGGATGCACGCTTCCGTCAGCTGCTGGACTATGCCCACAAGCTGCACCTGGCCGGTATCCCCCACGACAGCGCCCTGAAGCAGACCCTGGCCTATGCCAGGAAGCTGTGAGGCGACGTCCCGCCCTGCGACGGGGTACGGGGACGCAGGGCGGACAGAGTCGTCCGCCCACACGAAAGGCCGAAAAAACGATAGATTGTACCCCGTTTGTCATTGCGAGGAGGGCGCAGTCCGACGTGGCAATCCGTTTCTCCCTGGGCTGGGGGACAGAGCCCGTCACCTGCGAAGATGGGAGATACTTTCAGGCTATCCCCGGCACTTGGCCTTGACCGACCAGGAGCGGCAGCGGAATTATGTATGAGCCGCATACAGGTCTTGACCCGTTCAGAAGCCACTCCCTTGCAGAGGAAAGGATTCCAAAATCTTGGTTTTGGCGGCGCTTTTGCCTACTTTTCTCGCTGGTGAGAAAAGTAGGCCGCCGGAGGCAAAAAAGAAACGGATTGCCAACTATGCATAAGAATCCGTAGGCAGCCTTGCAGCAACGGCTTCTATAACATTGCTTCGACTTTCACCATAACAAAAGCAGGCAGAAAAGAGGAATCATCATGAACATCACCGTTATCGGCTGCGGGCGCTGGGGCTCGCTGATCGCCTGGTACCTCGACCGCGTGGGCCACCGCGTCACCCTCTATGGCCGCCCCGGCTCCTGGCATATGCAGCGCTTTCTCAGCACACGGCAAAACGATCTGCTGACCCTGCCCGAGAGCATCCGTCTGTCCACCGACCTTCAGAGCGTACGGGAGGCGGAGACCATCGTCATCTCCATCGGCTCCCAGGGGCTCCAGGGCCTCATGGATCAGCTGCAGCCCCTGGCGCTGCGAAATAAGACCCTGGTGCTGTGCATGAAGGGTCTGGAGCAGGGTACGGGCCGCCGCCTGAGCCAGATCGCGGAGGAGAATCTGGATCCCTCCAACGCCGTGGCTGTGTGGTTGGGCCCGGGCCATGTGCAGGAGTTCTATCGCGGCATTCCCAACTGCATGGTCATCGACAGCCGGGACGACGCGGTGAAGCGCCGCCTGGTGGAGAGCTTCTCCAGCGATCTGATCCGCTTTTACTATGGCAGCGACCTCATCGGCAACGAGGTGGGCGCCGCCGCCAAGAACGTGGTGGGCATCGCCGCGGGCTTTCTGGACGGCAAGGGCCTGTCCAGCCTCAAGGGCGCTCTGATGAGCCGGGGCTGCCGGGAGGTGGCGCGGCTGATCCAGGCCATGGGCGGCAGTCAGCTGTCCGCCTACGGGCTGTGTCACCTGGGGGACTACGAAGCCACGGTCTTTTCGCCCTACAGCCACAACCGCCAGTTTGGTGAGTCCTTCGTCCAGGGCCAGGAGTACACCGCCCTGGCCGAGGGCTACTACACCGTGGAGGCCATGCTGCTGCTGGGCCGGCGCTATCAGGTGGAGCTGCCCATCTGCCAGGCTGTCCACCGGGTGCTCTATGCCGGGGCCGATGCCCTGACGGAGCTGCGGGGCCTGCTGGAGCGGGGTCTGACCCGTGAATTTGACGAGGACGCGCAAATCTGAGGGAAATGGACGCGTCCCCAGGAATTATGCAACCATTTGTAATCGAATTGTAACGACTTTTCCCGCCGCCTGCTGTAGAATGAAGCTACCAAGCAAAAAGTAGGCTGGAATCATGTATAAAAAAGTGATTTCCGCGCTGCTGGGTCTGATGGGCTGCGCCGCCCCGGCGGAGGAGACGGACGCCTGGTACTGCTTCCATGGCGATACCAACATGGTGCTGCCGGACTTCCCGGGGGGCTATTCCCTGCCCGATGGCCGCACGGTGCTGTACTATGACTGGAGCGATGACCTGCGGGTGGTGACGCTGTGCCTCACCAAGGCCGGTGAGTGGCACGTCCTGTCCCAGCTGCCCCTGTCCCCGGTGGCCCCCGTGCCGGGGCCTGCCTACGCATAAACAACGGCTGCGCCGGCTGCGGCGCTCACAGCCGGAGAAGGAAACATAAAGGAGAGCACTTATGCTGAACAAATGGAGCTGCACGGATATTGATGAGCTGCTGGGCCGCGGTGGCGAGGGCCGCCTGCTGTATCAGGGGCCGGAGGGCCGCGTGGCCCGCTGGGGCGAAGGGGGTGTCATCGTCAGCGATGTCACCGGGCCGGAGCTTCCGGCGCTGCTGCGCCGTCTGGGTTTGGATAAGGAGCGGCTGTTCTGCCTGCGGGGGCCCGGCGCGGCGGACAGCGCCCACGCCCTGGGGCTGAAGACCGGCGTGCCCTGCACCCAGTGGGTCTACACCCTGGATACGCCGCCCCAGGTGCCGGAGGCGGACGTGCGACCCCTGACGGAGGACTACGCCGCCCTCTGCGCCGCCCACTATCACCCGGAGGATGACGACCCCTCCTATATGCTGGAGCGCATCCGGGCCGGGCGGCTGTGGGGCCTCTTTGTGGAGGGACAGCTGGCCGCCTTCATCGGTATGCACCACGAGGGCAGCATGGGCATCCTGGATGTGCTGCCGGACTATCGCCGCCGGGGGCTGGGGGCCGCTCTGGAGGGCTGGCTCATCGCCTGGCAGCTGCGGCAGGGCTGGCGGCCCTACTGCCATGTGTATCTGGACAACGAGGCCTCCCACGCCCTGCAGGCACGCCTGGGCCTGACCCCCGCGCCGGATCCGGTGGTGTGGGCCTGGCGGCCGGATGAGGAGGAGCCGTCATGATCGCCATTGCGGCCGTCTGCGAAAACGGCGGCATCGGGCGCGGCGGCGCGCTGCTGTACCCCATCCGGGCGGATCTGCGGCGCTTCCGTCAGCTTACGATGGGCAAAACCCTGGTCATGGGCCGCCGGACGCTGGAGAGTCTGCCCGGCGGGCGGGGCCTGCCCGGACGGCGGAACCTGGTGCTCAGCCAGGATCCCGCCTTCCACCCGGAGGACGCGGAGCTGCTGCGAAGCCTCGACCAGGTGCCAGCCGGCGCGGTGGTCATCGGCGGCGAGAGCGTGTACCGGCAGCTGCTGCCCCGCTGCGACCGGCTGTATATCACCCGGATCTTCGCCTCCCCGGAGGCCGACGCGTTTTTCCCGGCCCTGGGCCCGGAGTGGCGCGTGGAGCAGAGCAGCGAGATCCTGACGGAGGACAACCTGCGCTTTCAATATGTGGACTATGTGCGCGTATAGAGGCACACCGCCCCTGCTGGCCCTTAAAAATACGCAAAAATACGGACTATGTGCGCATTTTGGCGCACATAGTTTCGCTTTGCCCGTAGTTTTATACGCATAAAACGGAGAAACATGGATTCCAAAATAGGAAAATCAGGAAGGAGGAGACAGGCGTGGCGGATCTGAACACCGATGTGCGCTACATCAAGGGCATCGGAGAGACCCGGGCCAAGGCCCTGGAAAAACTGAACATCCGCACCCTGCGGGATCTGATCTCCTACTTTCCCCGGGGCTATGAGGATCGCAGCCTTACCCGGCCCATCGCGCAGCTGACGCCGGGGGAGAGCGTATGCGTCCGAGCCATGGTGGCCACGGAGCCCACGCTGCACCGCATCTCCGGCGGGCGCAGCCTGGTGAAGACCCGGGTAGTGGATGAGAGTGGCTCCATGGATGTGGTATTTTTCAACCAGGATTACCGCAAAAATAGCCTCCATTGGGGCGAAAGCTATATCTTTTATGGCAAGGTGGAGGGCGAGCACCGGGCGCAGATGGTGAACCCGCTGCTGGAGCCGGAGGAGCACCCTCAGCTCACCGGGCGCATCATGCCCATCTATGCCCTGACCGCTGGGGTCAGTCAAACCCTGATGGCCCGGGCCACGCGACAGGGGCTGGATGCCTGCCGGGAGCTGCTGGGCGACGTGCTGCCCGACGAGCTGCGCCGACAGCACAAGTTGTGTTATGTAAACTACGCCTATGAGAACATCCACTTCCCCGCCTCGCCGGAGGCCCTGGAGCTGGCCCGGCGGCGGCTGGCCTTCGAGGAGCTGTTTCTGCTGACCTGCGGCCTGCAGTTGCTGCGCAGCCGGAGGCAGGAGGTGCAGGGCCCCGGGTGCCGCCCTGTGGACATGGAGCCCTTCTATCGTCGCCTGCCCTTCCCCCTCACCGGGGCCCAGCGCCGGGCCATCGGGGAGGCCGTTGGGGATATGTGCGCAGGGCGGCCCATGAACCGCCTGTGCCAGGGGGACGTGGGCAGCGGTAAGACCATGGTGGCGGCGGCCTGCATCTGGTTCGCCGCCCAAAACGGCTGGCAGGCGGCGCTGATGGCCCCCACGGAGATCCTGGCCCGGCAGCACTATGAGAATCTGGCCCCGCTGCTGGCACGCTTTTCCCTGCGCTGCGCTCTGCTGACCGGCTCCACACGGGCCAAAGAGCGGCGGGAGCTGCTGGCGGGTCTGGCCGATGGAAGCATCGACCTGTGCGTCGGCACCCATGCCCTGCTGACGGAGGACGTACAATACAGCCGCCTGGGCCTGGTGGTGACGGATGAGCAGCACCGCTTCGGCGTGGATCAGCGGGCGGCCCTTTCACAGAAGGCGGAGGCGCCCCATATGCTGGTGCTGTCCGCCACGCCCATCCCCCGGACGCTGGCCCTGGTGATCTATGGCGATCTGGACGTGTCTGTCATCGATGAGCTGCCTCCCGGGCGGCAAAAGGTGGACACCTTCGCCCTGGGGGAGAGCTACCGACCCCGCATCGAGGCCTTTATCCGCAAGCTGGTGGGCCAAGGGCAGCAGGTGTTCATCATCTGCCCGCTGGTGGGAGAGGACGATCAGCTGCCAGACGAGCGCAAGGCCGTGACGGCCTATGCCAGGCAGCTGCAGGAGCAGGTGTTTCCGGAGCTGCGGGTGTCCATGCTCCATGGCCGGATGAAGCCGAAGGAGAAGGAGAAGGTCATGGCGGCCTTTGCCGCCGGGGAGAGCGACATCCTGGTGTCCACCACGGTGGTGGAGGTGGGCGTGGACGTGCCCAACGCCACCTGTATGCTGGTGGAAAACGCCGAGCGCTTCGGCCTGTCCCAGCTGCACCAGCTGCGGGGCCGTGTGGGACGGGGCAGCGCCAAGAGCTACTGCATCCTCTTGTCCGAAAACGACAACCCGGAGACCCGCCGCCGCCTGAAGGTGATGGCGTCCACCAACGACGGCTTCGTCATCTCCCAGGAGGATCTAAAGCTCCGGGGGCCCGGTGATTTCTTTGGCCGGCGTCAGCACGGCCTGCCGGCGATGCAGATCGCCGATCTCAGCTGTGATATGCGCCTGCTGGACGAGGCACAGACGGCGGCCAGGCAGCTGATGGAGCGGGATCCCCAGCTGCGCGATCCGGCCCACGCCGCCCTGCGCGGGCGGATCCGTGAGCTGTTCGCGGAGAACGCCGACGCGATGAACTGAAAACAAAGCCCTTCGTGCAGGTGAACTGCCCCAGATTGTACAGACAGTACAAAAACCCCCTATGTAGGTAATATTTAGTTTTAAGCGGAGTGGCGCAGTGTTAGCGGCGCCACTCCAGTTTTATTTTGGATGCGCTCAAGGTTATAGAAATGAATATACCTGTCAATCAGATCATTCGCTTCCTTGAATGTCTCGGGCTTTGTGCCGGTAAATACACTCTGTTTTCAGTATTGAGGAGAAATTTTATGCCATTGCGTTGTCATAGGGATTCTCTTTCCTTGACATTGACGGCGTTATGCCATAAGACTGTGTTAGCTTAAAATATACTTGGGATGTGTATTGAAAGCCCTGGTCGCTGTGGAGCTTTGACTCCGCAGCGACTCTCTTTTTCTCCTTCTTTGTTGCCAGCCGGATCGTATCCAGGACAAGGTTCACTGTTTGCTGTGTGGCTGTCCTGTAGGCCACAATGCTATTGTCGTACAGATCCCGGATCATTGACAGATACAACACACCTTCCTTAGTATGGATGTACGAAATATCTGTGACCCACTTGCTATTGGGCCTGTCCGCCTGGAACTGTCGGTTCAGTAGATTCTGGTATTTATGAACCTGTTGGCCAAGGCTTATCCACTTCCTGCGACGGCGAATTTCTGACAGCAGACCATACTTTTTCATTCCTTTCTTTCCGGACATAACAACACCCCCCTAATGTAGTTATTATCCTACATCAGGGGGTTTTTTGTCTATTGTCCAATTTTACTGGGGCAGTTCAACCTCCTTGATGGATTGGCGGCACCTTCATTTTAAGGGTTTTCGTCTCTACGTCAAACCATCATTTGTGATAAATAGGCTAATTTCATCATATATCCACGTTATCGTAGAACTTAACTTCTTCAAAGCAAAAGCCTCCCGGCAGAAGCCATTGGGTCACTTACTGGGATCCCTATACGCAGGAATAAGCGAACCGCTTGCGGGAGTAGACGGCCCCGCCTGCGACGATGTATGACAAACTGGGGACGGCCTTGCTGAGGCTCCGGTGCAAACCGTCGTCGATGGCCTCCTCCGTATCGGCCAGCAGAACCTGGCAGCCGCCCACAGCGCCGTTGTCCCCGGTCCAGCGCAGCAAACAGACATCCCTGATGGTGCAGCTGGTCTGCGACTCGCACAGGAGGGTGAGCTTCTCCGACAGATCATCCCGATGCGCCAGGTAGGCCAGGCCTGCAGCATCCGGGGCCCATACCACCGGGTAGCTGCATTGTCGAAGGATATCGACGATCTCCGTGACGACGGCATTGGTCACATAGCCCTCGCCAAACAGACGCCCGGTGAGCAGAAGGGTATCTGCCTGGTGAGTGGCAGCTGAATCGCAGATACTCTTGAGCGCGACCCGCCGCGTCCGCTGCCAGGTCTTATCCTGGGCGTCGGACAAATATACGTCCGCCACAACGTCGATGAGCGGATCGTGAATATGTGCTATACGCATAGCCATTCCTCCTTGTTGTATAGTTCCTGTTTGCTGCCTGTTCCGACGCAATTTATACCTATTCACTTTATATTATAGTCGAAAAAACGAGCAAAATTGAGGGCCCCACCCCAGGATTCAAAAAGTTTCTTTCTGTCTCTGCCCTCAAAATTTTCTCAGAAAAAGCTTGACACCGCCCCGCCGGTGTGGTATCATACTCTTTGCCGATATCCGCCGGTGTGGTGGAATGGTAGACACAGGAGACTTAAAATCTCCCGGTAGCAATACCGTACCGGTTCGAGTCCGGTCACCGGCACCAATTCCGGTATAATTCAATATCGCGGAGTAGAGCAGTTGGTAGCTCGTCGGGCTCATAACCCGGAGGTCGG
>CAZUYE010000031.1:0-20699 GCA_964624925.1 uncultured Oscillospiraceae bacterium
TGCCCCAGGAATAGGGGATGTCGTTGTCGCGGCGATAGACGTTGGCGCGGGGGTTATCCCAGCTGCGGAATACGGCCTTGATGGCGCCCAGCAGCTGCTCCTTGGGATCGGCGGGGAAGTCCTGGCCGATCTTGGCCTTGTACTCGGCCTTGAACTGGCCGGCCAGCTCCTTCAGATCCTCGGCGGTCAGATCCACGTCCTGGGTCACGCCCTTGCGCTCCTTCATCTCGTCGATGAGCTGCTCGAAATACTTCTTGCCCACCTCCATGACGACGTCGGAGTACATCTGGATAAAGCGGCGATAGCAGTCCCAGGCCCAGCGGGGGTTGCCGGACTTGGCGGCGATGACCTCCACCACTTCCTCATTCAGGCCCAAGTTCAGGATGGTGTCCATCATGCCGGGCATGGAGGCCCGGGCGCCGGAACGGACGGAGACCAGCAGGGGATTCTCGTGATCGCCGAACTTCTTGCCGGTGATCTGCTCCATCTTCTCAATGTACTCCATGATCTCGGCCATAATGGCGTCGTTGATCTGGCGGCCGTCCTCATAATACTGGGTGCAGGCCTCGGTGGTGATGGTGAAGCCCTGGGGCACGGGCAGACCGATGTTGGTCATCTCGGCCAGGTTGGCGCCCTTGCCGCCCAGCAGCTCGCGCATCTTAGCGTTGCCCTCGGTAAAGAGGTAGCAATACTTTTTACTCATGTAAGTCCCTCCGTACAAAAAAATAAATAATGCGAACAGTCTCATTATAGGCACATATTCCGGCAAAAGCAAGAGTAATTTCAAAAAAAGGAAGCTTTTTGCCATTATACCCGAAAATTGCCGGAATAATTCTCTTTCCAGGAAACATTTTCCGCAAAAAGCGTCGCTTTTATCTTGCGCGGCGGCCGGTGTTTGTGCTATACTAATAAAATCTGAAAGTATGCCCGCCGGAAAGCGGGCGGAAGGGAGCAGGATATGGCGCAGCTTTTGCCGGAAAACAGTCCCCTGGCCCGGCGTCTGCGCCGTGCGGCCCGGGAGGATGCCCTGCCCCATGCCGTGATCTTTTCCGGCAGCGGCGACCGGCTGGCCGTCGCCCGCTTTGCCGCCGCGGCCATGGAGTGCCGGGAGGCGGAGCGGCCCTGTCTGCGCTGCCACCAGTGCCGGAAGGTGCTGGAGGATATCCACCCGGACGTGGTCACGGTGACGGATCCGGAGCGAAAGGAGCTTCCCGTGGAGCGTCTGCGCCAGCTGCGGCAGGACGCCTACATCCGGCCCAACGACGGGGCCCGGAAGGTATACATCTTCCCCGACGGGGAGGCGCTGAACCAGCGGGATCAGAACGTGCTGCTGAAGATCGTGGAGGAGGGGCCGCCCTACGCCGCCTTTTTCTTCTGCGCGGAGACCTCGGCCCAACTGCTGCCCACCATCCGCTCCCGCTGCGTGGAGTGGAAGCTGACAGGCGGCGGGGAGGACGCCGGGGGAGACGAGGCTCTGGAGCTGTGCCGGGCCTTTGCCACCGGGCAGCTGTTGCCCCTGAGCCAATACCTGGTGGGGCTGGAGAACAAGCGCCTGAAGCGCGAGCAGCTGCAGTCCCTGCTGGAGAGTGCGTGGCGCGCGGCGGCGGAGGCGCTGCTGGCCGCCTGCGGCAAGCCCCGCCCGGCGAATATACCAGGGGCTGAGGAGCTGCGCCGCGCCCTCAGCGTGCGCCAGCTGCGGCGGCTGACGGAGCTGCTGCGGCAATACAGTGCGGAGTGCCGCTACAACGTGGGCGTGGGCCACGTGCTGGGGGCCCTGTGCGCCCAATGGGAACAATGCCTGATACATACAGAAAGGAATGGCCATATATGACAACTGTGATCAGCGTCCGCTTTCGCAGCGGCTGCAAAACGTATTTCTTTGACCCGGGCCCCGTCCAGGTGAGTACCGGGGACGACGTGGTGGTGGAGACCGCCCAGGGCTTGGAGTTTGCCCAGTGCACCCAGGGCAACCACGAGGTGGAGGATTTCTGCATCATCCAGCCCCTGCGCCCCCTGGTGCGCATCGCCACGGAGAACGACCGCCGCACGGCGGCCCACAACCGGGCCCGGGAAAAGGAAGCCTTCGCCATCTGCCAGGAGAAGATCCTCAAGCACGGCCTGGAGATGAAACTGGTGCGGGTGGAGTGCAGTTTCGAGGGGAACAAGATCCTGTTCTTCTTCACCGCCGACGGGCGTGTGGACTTCCGCGAGCTGGTAAAGGATCTGGCCTCCGTGTTCCGCTCCCGCATCGAGCTGCGCCAGATCGGCGTGCGGGACGAGGCAAAGCTGCTGGGAGGCCTAGGCATCTGCGGCAGGCCTTTCTGCTGCTCTCAGTTCTTGGATGATTTTGTGCCCGTGTCCATCAAGATGGCCAAAACGCAGAGCCTCTCCCTGAACCCCACCAAGATCTCCGGCACCTGCGGGCGGCTGATGTGCTGCCTGAAATACGAGCAGGATGCCTATGAGGACGCGCTGCGGCGTATGCCTAAGAATGACTCTTTTGTCCAGACACCCGACGGCCCCGGCAACGTGTGCGACGTGAACGTGCTGAAGGAGACGGTGAACGTCCGGTTGGACGAGCGGCCAGAGTCCCCCCGCTGCTACCACAACTGCGAGGTGTGCGTGCTGCGCAACGGCAAGGGCAGCCGGGACGGCATCCAGGTGCCCCAGGAGCGCCCCACTCGCTATGTGGAGGAGCGTCCGGAGGAGGAGTTCCCCCTGCCCATGGTGATCGCGGACTTCGCGCCGGAGGAGCCGGGCCGGGAGGAGGCGGAGCCCCGTCGCCGCCGCAGCAGCCGCCGCCGCGGTGGCCGCAAGGAGGCCCCCAAGACCGAGGAACTCCGCGCCGAGGCCCCCAAGCCGGCGGAAAAGCAGCCGGTGGCCTCCAAGGACAGGGATGACAGCCGCGAACCCCGCCGGGAGGGCAGCCGCCGCAGTGGCCGCCGCCGCAGCGGCGGAGGGGACAAGCCCCGCCAGGCGGCCCCCAAGCAGAATTCCGCGCCTAAGCAGAACCCTGCGCCCAAACAGACATCGACCCCCAAACAGCCGGAGCGTCCCGCCAAGGCTCCCCAGGAGAGCGCGGCTCCGGCGGCCCACCGCCGCCCCCGTCACCGGGGTGGCCGCAGACGCAGCGGCGGCGGTAACGGCGGCAACGGCGCGGCGGAAGGATGAGCCATGGGGAAATTTGACGGCGTATTACTGGTCAGCGACTTTGACAACACCATGGTCTACACCGAGGGCGCTTTGCGCAGGGGCGGCGAACTGCCGCCCCTGTCCCGGGAGAACCGGGAGGCCATCGAGCGCTTCATGGCCCAGGGCGGTACCTTCTCCGTGGCCACCGGCCGGGCGCTGCCCTCCTTTGCCGCGGTGCAGCCCCAGCTGCCCATGAACGGCCCCACCGTGCTCTTTAACGGCGGCGCCATCTATGACTTCTCCCGGGGCTGCTATCTGCGCACGGCCTTTTTGCCGGAGCGCATCCGTCTGCACGTTCGCCAACTGCTGGACATCATGCCCGGCCTGACCTTTGAGATCTATCACGACGACAACTCCATCCATGTGGTGCGGCCCAATGAGATCACCGCCCGGCATCTGCATCTGACCCACTCCCCCTCTGTGGAACTGGCCAGTCTGGACGAGGCTCCCTCGCCCATCGCCAAGCTGCTGTTCGAAGAGGAGCCGGAGCGCCTGCGCCAGCTGGAGAGTTTTATCCGGGCCCAGAACTGGAGCCGGGAGTACGAGATCGTCTCCTCCGCCTCCACCCTCCTGGAGATCACCGCCAAGGGGGCCAACAAGGGCGGCATGACGGCGGAGCTGTGTCGGTTGCTGCGCGTTGACCCTGCGCGGCTGTACTGCGTGGGCGACCACGCCAACGACATCCCCATGTTGCAGCTGGCCCGCATCCCCTTCGCCCCGGCCAACGCCATCGAGTCCGTGCGGAGTCTGCCCGGCCTGCATCTGCTGCCCGATTGCCGGGAAAACGCCATCGCCGCGCTGATCGACGAGCTGGACAAGCACTGCTGAGAAAGGAGCCATTTCATGGAACAGGATGTTTTCACCCTCTGGGTGTGTTATCAGGCCCGACCCGGCTGCCGGGAGGGCTTTCTGCGCCGGCTGACCACGGAGGGCATCATCGACGCCATCCGTCAGGAGGACGGCTGCCTGCGCTATGATTATTACCTGTCCGTCCAGGACGGGGACGAGATATTGCTGGTGGAGCAATGGCAGACGGAGGCCCAGCAGCAGGCGCATCTGCGCCGGCCCCACATGGAGCGGCTGCGGGAGATCAAGGAGCAGTATGTTTCCGATACCCGTCTGATTCGGATCCGGGCGGAATGAGGAGGAGCTATGCTGTTTGACACCCATGCGCACTATGACGACGCGCAGTTTGACGCGGATCGGGAGAGTCTCCTGGCCTCTCTGCCCCAGGCGGACGTGGGTCTGGTGCTGAACCCCGGCTGCACCGTGGAATCCTCCCGCCGGGCCGTGGCCCTGGCCCGTACCTTTCCCCATGTATACGCCGCCGTGGGCATCCACCCGGAGGAGTGCGGGGATTTCGTGCCGGAGCACATCCGGCAGCTGCGCCGCCTGGCGGAGGACGAGCCAAAGGTAGTGGCCATCGGTGAGGTGGGTCTGGACTACTACTGGCCGGAGAACCCGCCCCGCCCGCTGCAGCAGGAGGTGCTGCGGCAGCAAATGGCCCTGGCCCGGGATCTGGAGCTGCCGGTGATTCTCCACGACCGGGAGGCCCACGCCGACAGCATGGCCATCATGCGGGAATTCCCGGAGGTGCGTGGCGTGTTTCATTGCTTCTCTGGCTCCGTGGAAATGGCCCGTGAGCTGGTGGAGCGGGGCTGGTATCTGTCCTTCGGCGGAGCCGTCACCTTCAAAAATGCCCGCCGGGCCCCGGAGGTGGTGCGTGCCATCCCCATCGAGCGCCTGCTCATCGAGACGGATGCCCCCTACATGACCCCGGTGCCCCACCGGGGCAAGCGCAACGACTCCCGTTATGTCTCCCTGGTGGCGGAGAAGCTGTCCCAACTGCTGGAGCGCAGCCCTCAGGAGCTGGCCCGCATCAGTTGGGACAACGGCTGCCGCCTGTTCGGCATCCGTCAGCCCTGATATACTTAATATATAATATAAAAGTCCGGGAGAGGAAGCTGTGCTTCCCTTCCCGGCTTTGTCTCATCTCTTTTCCAACAGACCGTCGTTGATGCGGTACACCACATCCGCCCGATCCATCACCGACAGGTCGTGGGTCACCACGATGACGCAGCGGTTTTCCTGATGGGCCAGCTGCAGCAGCAGATCAATGATGTTGTCGCTGTTTTCACTGTCCAGGTTGCCGGTGGGCTCGTCAGCCAGCAGCAACCGCCGATCCATGGTCAGCCCCCGGGCGATGGCCACGCGCTGCTGCTCGCCGCCGCTGATGTGGGTGGGGTAGCGATCCAGCAGCTCCTCCGGCAGGGATACCCGCGCCGCCAGGGCCCGGGCCTGCTGCTCCGCCTCTTTGGCATCCACCTGACACAGCTCCATGGGGTACAGGATATTCTCCAGGGCCGTCAGCAGCGGGAACAGGGCAAAGTCCTGGTAGATCACCGCCGCCTTCCGCCGCCGGTATTCGTCCAGATCCATCCCGCTGGTGGGTGTGCCCTCAAAGAGTACCTGACCGCTGTCCGGCAGATCCAAGCCCGCCATCAGGCTCAGCAGCGTGCTCTTGCCTGCGCCGGATTTGCCCACCAGGGCATACAGCTTCCCACATTCGAACTGACAGTTCATGCCCCGCAGCACCTGCTTTTCCGGGGAATAGCTATAGCAAACGTCTTTCAGCTCTAGAATGGACATATCATTCGACCTCCCTGCGATTTTTCAGAATGTGCCGGCCGTTGGCCCTGCTCAGGGACACCAGTGCCCCCAGCAGCCACAGCGCAGCAAAGGCGGCGGTCAGCAGCAGCCCCAGCTCCGTGCTCCAGCCCAGGGCCAGGCACAGCCCTGCGCCCAGGGCCGTCCCCAGCAGCGCCAGCATTAGCTGCTCCCAATACAGGCTCCAGAAGGCCGTCCTCCCGGAGGCACCCACGCTGCGCATGGTGCGCAGCTCCTTCTTGCGGCTCTGCCCCTGCAAATACGCGATGAGATAGCCCAGCCCCAGGGCAATGGCATACACCACCGGGAACAGGTGCTGCATATACCACAGCCGCTGGGTGGCGACCCGCTCCGTGGTCAGGTAGGACGCGTCGTTGATGAGCACAAAGTTGCGAATATTGAGGATATTTCCCACGGCGGACAGGCCTTTGTCATACAGCACCTGCTTGATGTCCGTCAGCTTTGCGCAGGAGGGGATGCGGAAGGTCAGGCCGCTGTAGGCCGATTCAGAATAGGCACCGCCGTAAAAACAAACCTGGAAGACCTTGCCCTGCTCGGTATAGAGCCCGGAGAGACCGCCGGCGCCGTACTGCCCGATCTGGTTCAGAACCGACAGGTTCACATAGATGTTGTTGGAGCGGCCCGGCTGCACGTAGGAGCCCACCACCCGGAAGCCCAGCTGCGAGATCATGTCAGCGCCGTCGATGTTGCGGATGGTCTCCAGCCAGATGCGGTCGCCCAGCTGGATGCCGTATTCCTCCATCATGGTGGTGGGGATCACACATCGGTTTTCCAGCTGTTCAATGGGGATGTAGCCGTTCTCCCCCTCGGTGGGCTGTTCGGAGAAGAAGCTGCTGTCATAGCCTTCCAGCCATTGCGTCTCGATGGAGCTGCTGTAGGCAAACTCCGGTGCGCCCTCCAGCCGGTTGATGAACACCAGCTCCGGCCCGGACCGCAGGTTGTCCCGATAGCGCTCCTCCTCGTGGATGGTGTTGGGCTGCTCCGGCAGGCCCGGCCCGCCCACGACCTCGCCGTCCCGGATGACCCGGGCGAACTGATAGTGCGAGGTGGTCAGATAGGTCAGATCGGTGATGCCATCCATATCTTTCAATGTGTTGAGCGTCCTCTGATCTAGGGTCAGCCCGCTGGTATACTTGCCCTTAATGTCCGTTATATAGCCGTATGCGGAGCTATCCGTCCGCAGCCGCTCCAACTGCACACTGTAGGTGATGACCGAGCCGGACAGCTGGCAGAACAGAATGGCGGCGCAGACCCCCGCCAGCACCGGTACCAGGGATCGGAAACCGCCCCGCAGGAACGACAACCAGGCATAGGTCAGTGCACCGCCCCGCAGACTCCGGGAGCGCGTCCCCTGGGCGCCCCGGCTAACCCGGCGGCGCTTTTTGCGGCGATTTTCCAGGATTTCCTTGCTGAACAGCAGACAGGACAGCAGTGCCAGGGCCAGCGTGCCCAGAGCGATCAGCGCCAGCACGCCCCAACCCGGGGCCTGCAGATACTCCGTGGCCGAGCGCTGCATGGACAGCGCCGAGTTGCTGTACAGCAGCTCGATGGTTGTTCGGCTGTCCAGCAGCGACTTCATCAGCTGCAGTACACCCAGGCAGATGTAACGGCTGGCTATCAGTCCCAGCACCATCGCCGGAAGCGCCACGGTTCCAGCGCAGAACAGGAAATAGGTGTGCACGTTCTTCCGGGTCGCGCCCACCCGCAGCATGGTCTGGCCGACGCTCCGCTGCCGGTACACCAGCAGATAGCCGAACAGCACCAAAAAGCCCAGACCCGCCGCCAGGCATACACCGGCGATGATCTGCACCAGCCGCAGCATATCCCCCAGCGACTGCGCCACGGCGGTGTAGCCCTGGTCGTATACGCTGATGCGGATGGAGCTATCCAACCGCTGCTGCAGCTGCTCCACATAGGTCTGCGCCTCGCCGTTTTTCAGCTGCAGCTGCCCCAGGGTATAGGAGCAGTGGTTCTGCTGCATATCCATGTCGTCCCGGATGGGTATATACACGGTGGCTTCATAATCCGCATTGGCGGAGAAGATGCCCGTCACCGTGTAGATATCCTCTGCGTCGAAGCCCTCCCCGGCCCAGTAGCTGAAGGGGATCAGGTAATCCTCCCGCACGGCCAGGGACAGGGGCAGCTGGTCTCCCACCTGCAGCCCCAGGCTGTTCGCAACATATTCCGACACCAGACAGCCCTTGCTGTCCGCCGCGTAGAACGCACCCTTTGTCAGGGTCAGCTCACCTTGTTGAAAGGGCAGCAGGTCGTCGGGGCGATTGCTGGCCTGTACAGTCAGGGAGTGGGCGGCAACCTGGTAGGTCTCTGCCATAACCTCCGGGAGACTGCTGCCGTCCAGCGCGGCGCAGCTGCCGTCGGGCAGAGTGATATCCAGCAGGTCACTGCCCTTGATTTTTTTGCCCGACAGCTCGTATTCGATGGGGGTGAGCTGCAGGTATGCGGGGCCCAGCAAACTGGTATCGCCCACGCGGCCATGAACCAGATAATAGTGGCCCGGGATCAACAGACCGGAGTTGTCCACATAGCTCTGTGCCGGAAAGCTGGTGGCTGCCACGCCGGGGATCTCCAGCAGCGCCGGCGTTCCCACCATCAACTGGGTGCTGTAGTTGAACAGCAGCTCGGTGACCAGGCAGTTATACAGCGGCAGCTTCCGGTGGTTGACGTAATATTTTAAATGGGTGTGATTACCGAGTTGCTGATAATACATACCGTCATATTCGGTCTGGCGCTGCACCTTTACCACGGCTACGTACTGGCCCGACAGCAGCTTCAGGTTGGTCAGCAGCTCCATCTGCGGCGTATAGCCCAGGGCCATCCGGGTGGGCTCCCAGTTGATGAGGGTCGGATCCTCCCGATCCAGCGCCGCCTCAAAGGCCGCCAGGATGTCCACCGTCTCCTCCACCACCGTGTTGCTGCTGGGATAGCCGGGGCCGATGTATTCCACCAAGCCGATGGTGGAGTAGTTTTCCCGGCACTGCTTCAGCGTCTCCTCCAGGGCATAGCTCAGGCCCAGGGAGGTGCCCAGCAGCGCCACCAGCAGCGTCATCAGCAGCAGGAAGACCACCGAACGCCTGGGTGTGCGCAGGGCGTTTTGTATGCCGTGCCCGGCAAACATATGCATCACTCCTTTAAGCTTGCACATAGTGTAGCATGGTCAAGTGCACTCTGTCAATCGAATTCAACAAAATGAAGGATGGCCTGCGATGTGCGCCGCATAAATACACCTGTATGCATCGATGCGCGCCAATGGTACAATTTGTGCACTTTTTCTTTTCAAATTTGCAATAAATATTGCGCCTCATTGTAAATCATTCGGTCAAATTGTGGCAAGTTTTCTCTATACGAAACATTTTGCAGGGCTACTGTGCAGCTGCCCCATTTTGACCCGGGCCTCCGGCGGCCTCTTGTGCTTAACGTAGAATTTGCGTTAAACGGTCATTTCCCGAAAAAAAGGCTTTCCCTTTCCGGCGGCATTGTGCTACATTTAAGGTGGAGCAAAATGTATAGGGTCTCCGCATTGGCGGAGGAAAAAACAGGAGGTAAATCAGTATGATTCAGTTGACCGATCACGGCGTATATCTGGTGAACGGCGCACCCCGGGAGGAGGCCAAAACGCCCCGGGAGGAGGCCCGCCGCCGCACACTGGCCTGGCAGATCCTGCAGGCCCACAACCAGTCCCCGGATCCCGCGCAGCTGCGCATCCGCTTTGACGCCATGGTGTCCCACGACATCACCTATGTGGGCATCATCCAGCAGGCCCGGGCCTCCGGCATGAAGGAGTTTCCCATCCCCTATGCCCTGACCAACTGCCACAACAGCCTCTGCGCCGTGGGCGGCACCATCAACGAGGACGACCATATGTTCGGCCTCTCTGCCGCCAAAAAGTACGGCGGCATCTATGTCCCCGCCAACCAGAGTGTTATCCACTCCTATGCCCGGGAGGAGATGGCCAAGTGCGGCGCCATGATTCTGGGCTCCGACTCCCACACCCGCTATGGTGCCCTGGGTACTATGGCCGTGGGCGAGGGCGGCCCGGAGCTGGCCAAGCAGCTGCTGAAGAACACCTGGGACACCCCCATGCCCAAGGTGGTACTGGTGTACCTCACCGGCGCGCCCCGTCAGGGCATCGGCCCCCACGATATCGCCATCGCCTTGGTGAAGGCCACCTTTGAAAGCGGCTTTGTCAACAACTGCGTGCTGGAGTTCGCGGGTCCCGGCGTGAAGAACCTGCCCATCGACTTCAGAAACGGCATCGACGTGATGACCACGGAGACCACCTGCCTGTCCTCCATCTGGGTGACGGACGAGGTGACACGGGGCTTCTACGAGGCCCATCAGCGTCCCCAGGACTACAAGCCCCTGCAGCCCGGCGAGGATGCCTATTATGACAAGCTCATCACCATCGACCTGTCCAGGGCCGAGTCCATGATCGCCCTGCCCTTCCACCCCTCCAACGCCTGGACCATCCACGAATTCCTGGAGAACGCCCAGGAGCTGCTGGCTGGGGTGGAGGCCGACGCCAAGCGCCGCTTCCCCAAGGCCAATCCCCGCCTGACGGACAAGATCCATGACGGGGCCGTCTGGGCCGACCAGGGCGTTATCGCCGGCTGCTCCGGCGGTCTGTTCGACAACATCACCGAGGCGGCGGATATCGTCCGCGGCCACTATACCGGCAGCGGCGCTTTCAGCTTCGATGTGTATCCCACCTCCGTGCCTGTGTCCCTGGAGCTGATGAAGGTGGGTGCCACCGCCGAGCTGCTGTCCGCCGGCGCCATCATCAAGCCCAGCTTCTGCGGCCCCTGCTTCGGCGCTGGCGACGTGCCCGCCAACAACGGCCTGTCCCTGCGTCACACCACCCGCAACTTCCCCAACCGCGAGGGCTCCAAGCCCGGCGAGGGCCAGTTCGCCGCCGTGTGCCTGATGGATGCACGCTCCATCGCCGCCACCGCCGCCAACGGCGGCCGCATCACCGCTGCCACGGACGTGGCTTACACCCCCGTGCAGCACGCATACCACTTCGACAAGAGCGTGTATGACAACCGCCTGTACTACGGCTTCGGCAAAGCCGACCCCAGCGTGGAGCTGGTCATGGGCCCCAACATCACCGACTGGCCCAAGATGTATCCTCTGAGCGAGAATCTGCTGGTGGAGCTGGCCGCCGTCATCCACGACCCCGTCACCACCACCGACGAGCTGATCCCCTCCGGCGAGACCTCCTCCTACCGCTCCAACCCCCTGCGGCTGGCTGAGTTCACCCTGTCCCGCCGTGTGCCGGAGTATGTGCCCCGGGCCAAGGATGTGGCCCGCCGGGAGGACCTGCGCCGCAGCGGTGAGGTGCCTGCCGACCTGCTGGAGGTGCTGGGCCGCGTGGGCGATGCCGCCGCTCTGGCACAGACTACCCAGTTCGGCTCCTGCGTCTTCGCCAACAAGCCCGGCGACGGCTCCGCCCGGGAGCAGGCTGCCTCCTGCCAGAAGGTGCTGGGCGGCTTCGCCAATATCTGTTATGAGTTCGCCACCAAGCGCTATCGCAGCAACTGCATCAACTGGGGTATCCTGCCCTTTACCCTGGACGAGGGCACACCCTTTGACTATGAGGCCGGTGACTGCGTGTTCGTGCCGGGCATCCGGGCCGCCATCGAGGCCGGTCAGGAGGATATCCCCGCCCAGGTCATTCGCCGGAACGGCGCGGTGGAGCCCCTGCTGCTCCACGTCCGTGGCCTGACCCAGGATGAGAAGGAGATCATCCTGGACGGCTGCCTGATGAACTACTACGCCGCCCGGATGTAAGGCGGAGAACTTAAAGGAGAACAAAACATGGAAAAGATCAAAATGCTGACGCCGCTGGTGGAGATGGACGGCGATGAGATGACCCGCATCCTCTGGCAGATGATCAAGGAGCAGCTGATCCTGCCCTTCGTGGATCTGAAGACCGAATACTACGACCTGGGTCTGCTGCACCGCAACGAGACCCAGGATCAGGTGACCGTGGACGCCGCCAACGCCACACGCCGCCTGGGTGTGGCCGTCAAGTGCGCCACCATCACCCCTAACAAGCAGCGCATGGAGGAATACCCCCAGTTGACCCAGATGTGGAAGAGCCCCAACGGCACCATCCGCTCCATTCTGGACGGCACTGTGTTCCGTGCCCCCATCCTCATCGACAGCATCCACCCGGTGGTGAAGAACTGGAAAAAGCCCATCACCATCGCCCGCCACGCCTACGGCGACGTGTATAAGAGCGTGGATCTGTACACCACCGAGCCCGGCGAGTGCACCATGACCTTCCGTGGCGAGAGCGGCGCGGAGCAGACCCTCCTGGTGCAGAAGGTGGACGGCCCCGCCGTGTGGCAGGGCGCCCACAACAAGGAGAAGAGCATCCGCTCCTTTGCCCGGGCCTGCTTCCAGTACGCCATCGACACCCGGCAGGATCTGTGGTTCTCCACCAAGGACACCATCGCCAAGGTCTATGACGGCGAGTTCAAGAAGGTGTTCGAGGAGGAGTTTGAGAGCTACAAGGCCAAGTTCGACGAGCTGGGCATCACCTATTTCTATACCCTCATCGACGACGCGGTAGCCCGCGTCATCCGCAGCCAGGGCGGCTTCATCTGGGCCTGTAAGAACTATGACGGCGACGTCATGAGCGACATGGTCTCCACCGCCTTCGGCAGCCTTGCCATGATGACCTCTGTCCTGGTGTCCCCCGACGGTACCACGGAGTACGAGGCCGCCCACGGCACCGTCACCAAGCACTACTATAAGCACCTGAAGGGCGAGCAGACCTCCACCAACCCCATGGCTACCATCTTCGCCTGGTCCGGGGCACTGCGCAAGCGGGGCCAGTTGGACGGCCTGATGGATCTGGCCGCCTTTGCCGACAAGCTGGAGAGCGCCTGCTTCGAGACCCTGGGCGCTGGCATCATGACCCGAGATCTGGTGGGCCTGGTGGACGAGGGCACCCCCGTTACCGCCGTCACCAGCGCCGAGTTCATCGCCGCCATCGCCGGCCGTCTGGCCGCGAAGCTGTAAGGAGGCGCGCCATGCAGCTGCTTATCACCGCCACCGCCGGTACCATGGAGTCCAACGACATTATGATCACCCTGGAGCCCGCCACGGAGGGCGGCATCCAGATCAGTCTCACCAGCAATGTCCTTCAGCAGTTCGGCAAGCAGATCGAGTCCGTCATCCGGGAGACTCTGGCCCATTACGGCATCGAGCACGCCGAGATCACCGCCGTGGACAAGGGTGCCCTGGACTGCACCGTCCGTGCCCGGGTCACCACCGCCATCTTCCGCTCCGCCCAGTCCAGCGCCTATGAATGGGAGGTCAAGTGAGATGTATATTAAGGATAGACTGCGCCGCAGCATGATGTTCGTGCCCGGCAACAACCCCGGCATGATCCGCGATGCCCATATCTACGGAGCGGACTCCATCATGTTCGACCTGGAGGACTCCGTGGCCTATACGGAGAAGGACAGCGCCCGCCTCCTGGTGTATAACGCCCTGCGAACCTTGAACTTCGGCAGCAAGGAGACCGTGGTGCGCATCAACGACCTGTCAAGCGGCCTGGGCGTGGAAGATCTGGAGGCCGTGGTGCGGGCCGGGGTGCAGGTGGTGCGCCTGCCCAAGACCGACAGCGCCCAGGACGTCATCGACTGCGAGCGGGAGATCGAGCGCATCGAGCGGCAGGCGGGGATCCCCGTGGGCTCTACCGGCATGATGGCCGCCATCGAGAGTGCCAACGGCGTGCTCAACGCCGCCGAGATTGCCCGGGCCAGCAAGCGCCTCATCGGCGTGGCTCTGGGCGCGGAGGACTACGTCACCGACCTGAAGACCACCCGCTCCGACGGCATCGAGCTGCTCTTTGCCCGCTGCATGATCCTCAACGCCGCCCGGGCTGCCGGCATCGCCGCCCTGGACACCGTGTATTCCGATGTAAATAACGAGGAGGGCTTCCTGGCGGAGGCCACCCTGATCCGCAAGCTGGGCTTCGACGGCAAGTCCGTCATCAATCCCCGGCAGATCGAGCCCCTGCACCGGGTGTTCGTGCCCAGCGAGAAGGATCTGGCCAAGGCCCGCGCCATTATGGAGGCCATTGCCGAGGCCAACGCCCGTGGCAGCGGCGTGGCCAGCCTGAAGGGCAAGATGATCGACAAGCCCGTGGTCACCCGGGCCAAGCGCCTGCTGGATCTGTACGAGGCCGGCAGTAAGATCGACGAAGTGGAGGAGATTTGACCATGCTTGAGCTGGAACACATCCCGCATATTGATGAAATCAGCCACCACGGCCTGTTTCAGGGCGCGGGCGAAAAAAGCACTGACACCTTCCAGGCCCGCTCCACCCGGAAGAACAAACTGGTGTCCTCCCTGGAGGAGGCCATCCGCCGCACAGGTCTCAAAGACGGCATGACCATCAGCTTCCACCACCACTTCCGCAACGGTGACCACATCATCAACACCGTGGTGGATAAGCTGGCGGAGATGGGCTTTAAGAACCTGACCTTGGCGGCCAGCTCCCTGGCCTCCGTCCATGCCCACCTGATCCCCCACATCCAAAGCGGCGTCATCACCCACATCGAGACCTCCGGTATGCGCGGCGAGCTGGCCGAGCAGGTGTCCCGGGGCCTGATGGACTGCCCGGTGGTCTTCCGTTCCCACGGCGGACGGGCCTCCGCCATCCGTTCCGGCGACCTGCACATCGACGTGGCCTTTCTGGGTGCCCCCTCCTGCGACCCCTATGGCAACGCCAATGGTTACAGCCGGGATGACGAGGACGGCATCGCCTGCGGATCCCTGGGCTATGCCCGTGTGGACGCCACCTACGCCGACCAGGTGGTCATCATCACCAACCATCTTGTGTCCTATCCCAACGCCCCCTGGGCCATCCCAGAGTTCGAGGTGGACTATGTGGTTCTCACCGACGACATCGGCGACCCCAAGGGCATCATGTCCGGGGCCACCCGCTATACCAAGGATCCCAAGGAGCTGCTCATCGCCAAGACTGCCGCCAACGTCATCGAGGCCGCCGGATACTTGTATGACGGCTTCTCCATGCAGATGGGCTCCGGCGGTGCCTCCCTGGCCACGGCCCGCTTCCTGCGTCAGAAGATGCTGGAGCAGAATATCCACTGCCGCTTCGCCCTGGGTGGTATCACCGGCCAGATCTCCGCCATGCACGAGGAGGGCCTCATCGACCGCATCCTGGACGTGCAGAGCTTCGATCTGGACGCCGCCAAGAGCCTGAAGAACAACCACTTCCACCACCAGATCGGCGCCAGCTACTACGCCAGCCACATGGTAGCCGCGGCGGTGGATCAGCTGGACTTCGTCATCCTCTCCGCTCTGGAGATCGATACCGACTTCAACGTCAACGTCCTCACCGGTTCCGACGGCGTTATCCGCGGGGCCATCGGCGGCCATCCCGACACGGCGGAGGGGGCCAGCCTCTCCGTGGTGGTAGCGCCTCTGACCCGTGGCCGCATTCCCACCATCGTGGAGCACGTCAACACCGTGGTCACCCCCGGCGATGTGGTGGACGTAGTGGTAACGGATCAGGGCATCGCCGTGAACCCCCGGCGGCCCGACGTGCTGGAAAAGCTGAAAAAGGCCGGGCTCCACGTCTTCACCATCCAGCAGCTCCAGCAGCGTGCGGAGAGGATCGTGGGTGTGCCTGAGCCCATCCACTATAAGGATCGCGTAGTCGGCGTGGTCATGTACCGCGACAACACCATCATCGACGTGGTGCGCCAGATCGACGAGGATGAGTGATCTTCGTGTCTTTACCGCGCTGCCCCCGTCCCTGCGTCCGGCCTATGAGGCGCTGCTCAGCGCCGCCGGGTTGCGGGACGAGGGGGACGCGGACTGCACGGCCCTGCTGCTTTCCGGCGGCGGGGCCTTGCTGGCCTGCGGCGCGCTCAGCGGCCGAGTGCTCAAGCAGATCGCCGTAGCCCCCCAGGCGGAGGGGGATGGTGCCTGTGCCCAGATCGTCACGGAGCTGCTGCGCCAGTCCGCCCAGCGTGGCGCGGCCCATCCTTTTCTCTATACCAAGCCCAAAAACGGCCGCCTGTTCCGCAGCCTGGGCTTCTTCCCCGTGGCGGAAACGGCGGATATGCTGATGATGGAGCACCGCCGGGGCGGCGTGGCGCGGTATCTGGCCACCCTGCCCCGCCATGACGGTGAAAGCGGCGCGGTGGTGTGCCACGCCAACCCCTTCACCCGGGGCCACCGGCACCTCATTGAATACGCCGCCGGCCAGTGTGAGCACCTGTATGTCTTCGTCCTCAGCGAGGAGACGGGAGACTTCCCGGCGGCGGATCGTCTGGCCCTGGTGCGCCGGGGTACGGCGGATCTGCCCAACGTGGATGTGGTGCCCGGTGGGGAGTACATCATCTCCCGGGCTACCTTCCCTGCCTATTTTCTCCAGGGAGACCCGGAGCAGGCCCGCTGCGACCTGGAGCTGACACTCTTTGGCCGCCACATCGCCCCGGCCCTGGGTATCACCCGGCGCTTTGTGGGCCGGGAGCCCTACTCCCCGGTAACAGCGGCCTATAACCGCCGCATGGCGGAGCTGCTGCCCCCCTGGGGCATCGGGGTGACGGAGATCCCCCGGCTGGAGGGCATCAGCGCCAGCCGGGTGCGTGAGCTGCTGCGGCAGGGCCGCCTGGAGGAGATTCGAGAACTGGTACCGGAGGTGACCTATGCCTATTGCGCAGGAAGCGACGCTGGAGCAGGTATTACTGGCCCGTGACCGCCGGGTTCAGCGGCAGCGCGAGCTGCTGCGCGGGGGCGGAACGCTCCTGTCCTTCACCATGAATATTCCGGGGCCGGTGAAAAACACGGCCCTGGTGCGCCTGGCCTTCCGGGCGGCGCTGGAGGCCCTGCCCCGTGCGTGGACGCCGCTGCACCGGGAACTGTCCTCCGGCCCCGCCGGGCCGGAGGCTTTGCTGCTGTATGATCTGCCTCCGGAGACCGTCAAGGCCGCCTGCCTCCGCATGGAGGAGACGCAGCCCATCGGGCGGCTGTATGATCTGGATGTCATCGGCCCGGACGGGGAGAAACTCTCCCGGCCCACGGAGCGGCGCTGCCTGATCTGCGGCGGGCCGGTGACGGTCTGTTCCCGCAGCCGGGCCCATGGCCTGGAAGCCCTGCGGGCCGGGACGTTGACGCTGCTGCAGGACTTTGCCGCGGAGCATCTGTCCGCTCTGGCCCGTCAGGCCCTCTTGGACGAGGTGGCACTTACACCCAAGCCCGGCCTGGTGGACAGCCGCAACAGCGGCGCTCACCGGGACATGGATCTGCCTTTGTTCCACCGCAGCGCCGATGCCCTGGAACCATGGTTTCGTCGCTTTGTCCGGGCGGGCATGGCCGGGGAGAGCCCCACCGCCCTGCAGGCCATGGGACGGCAGGCGGAGGCGGCCATGCTGACCGCCACCGGCGGCGTCAACACCCACAAGGGGGCGCTGTACAGCTTCGCCCTGCTGCTGTCCGCCCTGGGCCGGTGCCTGGTGGACGGCGGCGACCCCTTCGCCCTGGCAGCCCAAACGGCGGCGGCCCTGCCACCGGCCCAGGGCACCCACGGCAGCGCCGTCCGGGCCCTGTGTCCCGGCGTGCGGCAGGAGGCCCTGGAGGGCTTTGCCTCCGCTCGCCAAATGCGCTGGATACTGGAGGAAACAGGCCCCCTCCGGGCCCTGCTGTGGGCCATGGAGCACACGGCGGACAGCACCCTGGTCTATCGCGGCGGCCTGGAGGGCCTTCGCCATGTACAGAGCCGCGCCCGGCGCCTGCTGACCCTCCCGGACGAGGCGCTTCCGCAGGCTGTGGAGCGGCTGGACGACGAGCTCATCGCCCGGAATCTGAGCCCCGGCGGCAGCGCCGATCTCCTGGCCCTGGCCTTGTTTCTCCGCGCCGCCCGGCCGGAGGACTGGTTGCAATAACAAAAGGGCGGGCCGTTTTGAACTGCGCCCTGAGCCCAGCTTTTGCCACGCTGCCGGGTACGCTGCTGCTGCATGAGCGCATCACCTTCACTGGCGGCGCGGGTATGCTGCTGATCCTGGGTAGCATCCTCCTGTCCCGGCTCCTGCCCGCCGCACGACGCGAGACCTGACGGCGGCGCACGAAAACATACCCATTCTTTCGCAAGGAGGGCTCTGCCCCGCCGCCCCACCCCTTTTACAAAACTTTTACTTGACAGGCCACCGCCTGGTTTGCTATGATAACAGAAATTGCATACCACCTTGGGGGAGTAATTCCGACCCGCCGCGGCGGGGCGAGGCAGCTTCGTCAGAACGGCGCATCCGCGCCCGGACTGCTTTGAAAGAATGAGACTCATGTGTGGGCTCCGGCCCGCGCATGAGTCCTTTGTTTTTCTCCGGGGTGCATCGAGACATACTAAACAAACAAAGGAGTTGGTTTGATGCAAAAGGAATATTCGCAGTCGACCCAGGAGGTGCTGGCGGCCCTGCTGGCCGGTGAAAACGGCCTGAACACCCAGGATGCCCAGCAGCGCCTGGAAAAATACGGCCCCAACCGCCTGAAGGAGGCCCCCAAGGTCACGCTGCTGCAGCGCTTTTTCCAGCAGCTGAAGGATCCCATGCTGCTGATCCTCCTGGCTGCCGCCGCCGTGTCCGCCGTGACCAACTGGCTGTCCAACGAGGGCTTCACCGAGGTCATCATCATCCTCATCGTGGTGCTGCTGAACGCAGTGCTGGGTGTGGTGCAGGAGAGCAAGGCCGAGGCCGCCATCGAGGCCCTGCAGAGCATGACCGCTGCCACCAGCAAGGTGCTGCGGGACGGCCAGGTGCACACGCTGGAGAGCAGCCAGCTGGTGCCTGGCGACGTGGTGCTGCTGGAGGCCGGTGACGCCGTCCCGGCGGATGGTCGTCTGCTGACCTGCGCCTCCCTGCAGATCGAGGAGGCCGCCCTGACCGGTGAGAGCGTCCCCGTCACCAAGGATGTGCGGGCTCTGCCGGAGGGCGAGGTGCCCCTGGGCGACCGGAAGAACATGGCCTACATGGGCTCTACGGTGGTCTATGGCCGTGGCCGTATGGTGGTCACCCACACCGGCATGGATACCGAGATGGGCAAGATTGCCGGTGTCCTGGCCCAGACGGAGCAGGAGCAGACCCCCCTGCAGAAGAAGCTGGCCCAGCTGGGCAAGGTGCTGTCCTGGCTGGTGCTGGGCATTTGCGTGTTCATCTTCGTCTTTGATCTGATCGTGGCCGGCGACTTTACCCTGACCGGCATCCTGAAGACCTTCATGGTGGCCGTCTCCCTGGCCGTGGCCGCTATTCCCGAGGGCCTGGCCACGGTGGTCACCGTTGTGCTGAGCATCGGTGTCACCCGCATGAGCCATCAGAACGCCGTCATCCGCCGCCTGACGGCGGTGGAGACCCTGGGCTGCACCCAGGTGATCTGTTCCGACAAGACCGGTACCCTGACCCAGAACAAGATGACCGTGGTGGAGCACCTGGGCGATACCCGCCTGCTGGCCACTGCCATGGCCCTGTGCTGCGACGCGGCGCTGAACGACGACGGCACCGTCATGGGCGAGCCCACCGAGGCGGCACTGGTGGCCTTTGCCGCCGCCCAGGGCTGGAAAAAGCCCCAGCTGGAGCAGGAGCTGCCCCGCATCGGCGAGGCCCCCTTCGACTCCGGCCGCAAGATGATGTCCACCCTGCACAAGACCCAGCTGGGCGCCGTGCAGTATACCAAGGGCGCGCCGGATCAGGTGCTGGAGCGCTGCACCCAGTATGTGGAGAACGGCGTCATCCGTGCTATGACCGACGAAAAGCGCCGTCAGATCCTGGCCGAGAACCACAATATGGCCGACAAGGCTCTGCGTGTGCTGGCCGCCGCCCAGCGGCTGTGGCCCCAGGGTGCGCCGGATGACCAGACCCCCGCCGCCCTGGAGCAGGAGTTGTGCTTCATTGGCCTGTGCGGCATGATCGACCCCGTGCGTCCGGAAGTGAAGGACGCCATCGTCCAGTGCCGCAGCGCCGGCATCCGCCCGGTGATGATCACCGGTGACCACAAGGACACCGCCGTGGCCATCGCTCGGGAGCTGGGCATCCTGGAGGATGCCTCCCAGGCCGTCACCGGCAGCGCCCTGGACAGCCTCAGCGACGAAGAGCTGCAGGAGGCCGTGGCCAACTACAGCGTCTACGCCCGGGTGCAGCCGGAGCATAAGGTCCGCATCGTCAACGCCTGGCGCCGCCGGGGTGCCATCACCGCCATGACCGGCGACGGCGTCAACGACGCACCCTCCATCAAGTCCGCCGATATCGGCGTGGGCATGGGCATCACTGGCACCGACGTCACCAAGAACGTGGCGGACATGGTGCTCTCCGACGATAACTTTGCCACCATCGTGGGCGCCGTGGCCGAGGGCCGCCGCATCTACGACAACATCCGCAAGGCCATCGGCTTCCTGCTGGCCAGCAACATGAGCGAGGTGCTGGGCGTGTTCACCGCTACCCTCCTGGGCTTCACCCTGCTGGGGCCGGTGCACCTGCTGTTCATCAACCTCATCACCGACTGCTTCCCGGCCCTGGCCCTGGGTATGGAGAAGGAGGATCCTGACATCATGCGCCGCCCGCCCCGTCCCTCCAGCGACGGCATCTTCTCCGGCGGTCTGGGCTTCGACATTGCCTATCAGGGCGTGCTGGTAACGGTCATCACCCTGGCCTCCTATATCCTGGGCCACTGCATGGAAGTGGGCTACTTTGAAATGCCCCAGGGCGAGTCCCCCCACGGCATGACCATGGCCTTCCTGACCATGAGTATGTGTGAGATCTTCCACAGCTT
>CAZUYE010000032.1:0-20624 GCA_964624925.1 uncultured Oscillospiraceae bacterium
CCCCCATCCAGGTGGTGGTGCTGCCCATCGCCCAGCACAAGCCCGGCGTTCTGGATGCCGCCACCGCCCTGCGGGATCGGCTGGAAGCTGCGGGTCTGCGGGTGAAGCTGGACGACAGCGAGCAGTCCGCCGGCTGGAAGTTCGCCCAGTATGAGATGAAGGGCGTGCCCCTGCGGGTGGAGATCGGCCCCAAGGATATGGAGAAAAACCAGTGCTGTATCGCCCGCCGCGACACCGGCGAGAAGTGCTTCGTGCCCCTGGAGCAGCTGGAGGAGACCGTGGAGCGCCTGATGCGGGAGCTGCACGACAACCTGTACGACATGGCGGCCCGGAACCTGGAGGAGAACACCTTCGACCTGAGCACCTGGGAGGAGGTTCGCGATATGGCCCAGGGCCGCGGCGGCTTTGCCCGCACCAAGTGGTGCGGCGGCCTGGACTGTGAGCTGGCCATGAAGGAAAAGGCCGGTGTGTCCAGCCGCTGCATGCCCCTGGAGCAGTCCGGCACCGTGGGCAAGTGCCCCGTGTGCGGCAAGGAGTGCACCACCGACATTTACTGGGGCGTGGCCTATTAATTGCATATTGTAAACAGCAGCAGCCCTGCGGCTTTCGCCGCAGGGCTGCTGCATTTATCAAATATTTTGATATTTACCGCGGTGGAATACCCCGCAGTCCCGTCTCACTGTCCACAAACAGGGGCAGCTGCGGCGGCGCAAAGGTCCACAGGATGAACAGCGCCCACAGCGCCGCCAGCACCAGGCCGCCCACCAGCTGCCACAGGCCGTCCGTCAGCCGGCGGCGGCTCTGCACGCGCCAGCTGAGCCAGAAGGCGATGAGCACCACCGCCTGGAAGATGGCCACGTTCAGCCACATGACGTCCCGGCCCAGGATGCCCCGATAGGTGTAAAACAGCAGGGGGATAGCCGCCAGTCCCGCCAGAAGACCCAGGGCCCGGCCCGCCAGAACCGGCCCGCCGCGCCCCACCGCCAGCCATTCCACCGCCGACCACAGCACCCAGGGCACGGCCAGCAGCTTCATGTGCTCCCAGGTGGACTCGTTGACGGCGGCAAATATCGCCGCTGCGGGGCTCTCGCCGCACCAATCATAGACAAAATGCAGCAGGTTTCCCAGCGCCAGTGTCACCAGCAGTCCCGCGACCTCCCAGCCGCGCCATCTCTTGTCACTCATATCGCCGCCTCCTGTGGGTGTGATGTGTCCATTATGCACCCATTTGCCCCGTTTCATACCCCAGCAGGCTGTGCAAGGCCAGCCCGGCGGCCCCCAGCAGCAAAAAGGGACTGCCGCCCTGCCGCTGCAGCAGCAGGGCACCCACCAGCAGCACCAGGCTCAGCGCCGCGCCTGTGACCCGCAGCCAGCCATCCGCCAGGAAGGGATCCGTGGCCCAGCTGATGCCCAGCCACAGGAGCCGCCCGCCGTCCAGGGGCAGAATGGGCAGCAGGTTGAACAGTCCCAGCACCAGCTGCGCCCCGGCCAGCAGATACAGCAGCTCGCACCAGCGCCCAGCGGCGGAAAAGGTCACCCCCAGCAGCAGGTTCACCGCCGGCCCGGCGGCCGCCACCAGCAGCTCCCCGCCATAGGACAGCCGCCCGCCCATCCGCATCTCCGCGCCCCATATGCTGATGCGCAGCTCCCGTACCCAGCCGCCCAGCCGCCGCAGAGCAGCATAGTGTCCCAGCTCGTGGCACAGGGCCGCCAGCAGAAGCGCCCCCAGCAGCACCGGGGATGACAGCCACACGAACAGTGCCAGCAGCAGCGGCACCAGCGGCGATATCCGCAGCTGCGTCCGCTCACGGGGCGGCATAGTAGTAGCCAGGGTTCAGGTAGATGCCGTCATGCTGCAGCTCCAGATGCAGGTGAGGCCCCGTGGCGTGGCCGGTCTGACCCACCTCTGCCAAGGGCTCGCCCCGGCGCAGCTGCTGGCCGGAGGAGGCCGTGACCCGGCTGCAGTGTGCATACAGGGTGGAAAAGCCGCCTGCGTGCTGCACGGTGACATAGTTCCCCAGCTCCGCGCTCTCGCCCACCGCCGTTACCGTGCCGTCGGCAAAGCAGCCGATCACCGTGCCCTCGTCGGCGGCGATGTCCAGACCGTAGTGGAACTCCGTGCCCTCTCCCTCCGGATTCTGACGCAGGCCGAAGCCGTCGGTGACGATGCCCTCCAGCGGCGGCCCATAGGCAAAGCCCAGCACCTGCTGCAGCGGCGATACATCCGCCGGAAGTCCCTCTGCGCTCCAATCGGCGGCGCCGTCTCCGTCCACCGCCGTATCCTGGGGGCCGAAAACGGCGGTGTAGGCGTCGTTCAGCACCTCGCCCACCGCTCCCTGGCCGGATACGGCCCGCCCCACAGCGGAAAAAGCCGCCTGGAAATCCGTCCGCCCGCCGATCAGCTCCAACAACTGCGCCCGGCAGCGCTCCATGGCCGCCGGTGCGCTGAGCTTCACGAGCACCACCGCCACCAGCAGCACCGCGCTGACCACCAGCTGCCGCAGCCGCCGCCGTTCCCGTGCACCGGCACTCTGCTCCCGCTTGCCCCGCCGGGCAGTGGGCCTGGGCCGAACCCGCCCCGCCGGGTGCTTGCTCCCCTTCATAGGTCACTCCCCCTTTTCAGGACAGCTTATGCACCCGCCTCCCGTGGCAGAACCAAAGCGCAGGATCCTATTTCAGAAGATCATTGCGATGGCCCAAGTAGGTAAAGCAAACGTAATCGCCCCGGGAGGCCATAATCTCCCGGGGCGATTGTTTGTATTGTGTCGTTATTCCTCGTCGTCCCGCAGCTCCTGGAGCCGGCGGAAGCTGGTATAGGCCAGCACAAAGCCCACGATGCCCGTCAGCAGACACACGGCGCCCAGAGCGAAAGTCTGCACGTCCATGGCCGCGTTTTCGCACAGCCACGAGAAGATGCGGTAGGCCCCCATGACCAGCAGGATACCCACTACCAGCAGCACCAGCAGGAAGGTCATGCTCTTGCTCTCCTTGATAAATCGCATAGCCACCCTCCTCAGTCCGTCACCGCCACGTCCAGGCCGAATTCCTCCGGCAGGAAGCGGGGGCACACATTGCCGCTGGTGCAGATGGTGGAGGCCGCCAGGCGGGTGCCGATCTCGCAGGCCTCGGCCATGCTCTTGCCATAGGTCAGGCCGATGGTGGCCCCGGCAAAAAAGGCATCCCCTGCGCCGGTGGTGTCCTTCACCTCCACCTTGCGGCCGGGGCAGGCGCCCACATCGCCGTCGCAGCTGGCATACACCGCGCCCTGTCCGCCCATGGTGACGATCATGCGGGGGATTCGGGCGCTGCGGATCTTCTGGGCCAGGATCTCCTGGAGCTCCTGGGGCGTCTTGTCGGAATAATCGTCGGAGAAGAGGATGCCCATCTCCAGCTGGTTGCAGACAAAGCAGGTGGTCTGCTGCAGGAAATCCCGGCGCTCCACGGCGATGCTCATGTTGGACACCACCGCAAAGACATCCTTGTTATACTTCTGTGCATAGTGGAAGACCCGCTTGACGATCTCCTTGTCCATGTCGATCTCCAGGGCGATGCTGTCGGCGTCGCGGAAGATCTCGTCGCCCTTCTCGTCCAGCAGCCCCACCAGGGGCCGCAGATCCGGGCGCTTGCTGATAGCGGCGGTGACATCGCCCTGGTTGTCGAACACGGCCAGCCAGGTGCCCATGCCGTCCGGCGTGGAGAGCACATAGTCGGTGTTGACCTTGTGATTTTTCAGCTGGCGGATCACATCCGCGCCGGAGCCGGTGTCATCCACCAGGCTGACAAAGGTGGGGCGCAGCTCCACGTTGGCGATGTCCTCCACCACGTTGCGGCTCACGCCGCCCGGCACCTGCTCCACCCGGCCCACATTGCGCCCGCCGGGGATGTAGGTGGACGTGGGATAGCCCTTGATGTCCACAAAAACGGCGCCCAGCACCACAATACCCATAGTTTTGCCCTCCCGCTTCGACATTTTTCTCTATTATATCGTCTCCGCGCACAGGACGCAAGCCCTTTGTATCAAAAACCCACCACCCGGTGCAGGCTCTTGCCGGACAAGTGCTCCACCTGAGGCGTCATGTCCGCCTCCGTCAGGCGCACCGGGCCGGGCTGCTCAGCCATGAGATAGCGCTGATAGGCCCGCTCCAGGCCCTTTTCCACCAGCTGCTGGTGCTGTCGCACGCTGGTAACACCGGCGGCATAGAGCTGCTCCATGGCGCCGGTGAGCACGTCCCAATCCAGCAGCAGCTTGCCCTGATAGTGTCCACGATACAGCTCGTCGGCATAGTCCTTCAGGATCAGGGCCATGCGCTCCGGCTCCACCGCCCGGAACTCCACCACCGTGCAGCGATCCACCAGGGGCTTGTTCAGGGCCTCCAGGTCGTTGACGGCGATGATGACCGGACTGTGCCGCACGCTGACGCTCAACTCCATGTAGTTGTCAAACAGCTCCCGGTCGGCCAGGATGTTCAGCAGCTCGTCCTGCTGGGTGACGTGGCTGTTCATCTGCTGGGCGGATTTGTCCAGCTCGTCGATGAGAAAGAGATTGTTCAGCCGCTTGCTGCGCAGGATCAGCCGGAGGAACTCACCCACATCGGAGCCCTTATAGGCCCGCGCATGGCCCTGATAGCCGCAGCCCACCTCCGCCCGGGGCGCGGAGATCAGGCCCAGGGGCAGCTGCATGATCTCCGCCAGGCAGCGGGCGGCAGTAGTCTTGCCGCAGCCTGGAGGGCCGGGGAAGATCACGGGGCGCATCTCACCGCCCTGGAAATAGGACACCACGCTGGGCACGATGGCGGCGGCGAAGTCCTCGGGCAGGTGGCGGCCGCGGCACAGCTGCACGATCCTGCGGTACAGGGCCCGGTCATCCTCCGCCACAGGGGCGGGCAGGGAGGTGTCCAGCTGCCGCATGGCGCGAATGTAGCCCATCCAGCGGACGTCATCCTCGTCCAGCCGGAGGCCCTGCTTTTCCCGGCGCTGGAGCACCCGGAAGCGCTTCACCGCGCTCTCCGGCAGCTGAAAGGAGTGCTCCTCCGCCGTCATCTGACGCAGTACGGGGTTCAGGAGCTCCTGGAGATCCCGGTCGGAGAGCTGCAGGAGGAGCTGCTTTTCGGGGCTCAGATCGTTCAGGCGGATGATGTCGTTCATAGGGTGCTCCTTTCTGGGTGCTGTGTGGTGGGTTGTGGGAGGCGCTGCTCAGAAGGGCAGCTCGTTGTCGGTCACGCCGGAGATGAGATCGTCGTCATCGTCATCATCTCCGGCGGCGGCATTCCGGGCGGCCCGCAGCTCTGCCAGCCGGCGGAAGAAGTCCGTCCGGTTCAGCATACCGCCGGCCTCGTTCTTATCGTCGCCGTTATCGTCACCATCATCGTCATCATCTTCGTCGTCGTCGGTGGTGGTGCCACGGAGCTGATCCAGCAGCCCGGGCATACCCGGAAGCTTCGGCAGCATACCCCGCAGATTCTGCAGCCGCTCCTCCGCCCCCTCGTCCTCCGCCGGAGCCATACCGCAGGCCACGGCAGCTGCCTGGTCACCAATGCGGCGGAAGGCGGTGAGCAGGATGCTCTCCAGCTCATGCAGGGTCTTCCCCCCGATGCAGCCGTCCAGCATGCTGATGTTGGCCATGTCCGTCACGCCTTCCCGGTCATTTCCGACCCAGAGGAAACCAACCTTCCGGGGTGCGCTGCAGCCATTCAGATACCGGGCCATCGCCCGGCGGAAAGCCGGGGGCACCAAAATACCCCGGGCGCCGTGGCGGAGCTTCACCGTGGCAATGCCGCTGCGGTGCAGGGCGATGTCCATGAAGTAGTGGCTGGATGAGGTGTACAGCTCGCAGCGCCAGTGGGGCAGACCGTTTTCATCCGTGCACTCACTGATGGCGTTGTGATGGCTCTCACCCACCAGATAGTTCCGAATGCCATCGGCGAAGGCCTTGATCTGCTCATCGTCCAGCTTGTCCTCCAGCACCGGCGCAGCGTTCTGCGTGGGGAGGCTGTCCGGCAGATTGCCGCCGGCCAGGGCCTCCAGCGCCGGGAGGTGCTTCCGGAGCAGCTGAACAGCAAAGCGCTCCATCGTGCGGAAGGTCTCCCCCGAGATGGCGTTCTCGATCATGGGCGTCTGCACGCTGTAGATCAGGTCGCCGCCGTGTTCATCGTCCACCACCATGCCGCCGATGTCCGTGACCATGTAATTCTGGATGTACTGCACCACCTGGGCCCGATAGGCTTCCGGCACGCTGATACCTGGATACAGCCGCAGCAGCGCGTAATCAATGGGCCCCTCCGGGGTCATGTCCGTCAGCCGCAGATCCGCCAGATACTCCTCGCGCTCCCAGATAGCGCCTTCGCTGCTGCCCGCCAGCTTCCGGTACATAGGGCAGTTTGTCTCGCCCAGATATGCCTCCAGGTTCTTCAAGGTTTCCATCATCAAAAAATTCATAGTACCCTCCCTTTCATCCGTTGAGCCTGTCATCGTGTTATGTCGCTCTGTGCTTTGCATTATAGCAGAGGGCTTCCGGCATCAAAAAAATAATATTGCCCTCTCCCTCCGTCCCCTGGGCCCGCTGCCGCCGCTTGTAATGTTTGTAACCGAATTGAGATGACTTTCCGCCGCTTTCATGTTATACTGCTGGTACAGGATGAAAAATCAAAGGAGCATCACCGGAAAGGAGTCATTCACATGAAAAAGCTTGCGACCATACTGGCGGCCTGCCTGCTGCTGAGCCTGTGCGCCTGCAGCCCGAAGACGGAGACCCCCGACGTGACCCCGGACGACAGCGATATCCAGCTGGCTCTGCTGCAGCAGACGGAGCTAGCCTCCCCGCTGGAGCTGGCAGAGGGACAGTATGTGGATGTGCTGGACTATGCCGGGGGCGAGGCCCTGCTGTCCGTGAGCCACAGCGTGAACGCGCCCGAGGGCCCCTCCGACATCAGCGCGCGCTATACCGACTATCTGCTGCGCTGGCGGCTGGACGGCCCCACGGAACGGCTGGAGCCGGCCAGCGGCGGCTGCATCTCCTCCGCCCTCTGCGACGGGAAAACCCTGCTCTATGTGGAGCAGAACGGCGACCGGTGGGCCCTGCTCCGCAGCAGCGACGGGGAGAAGCAGACCCTGCGCAGCAGCGATGAGATGGAGCTGCTCCGTGTGCCGGAGCTGTTCCGGGTGGGGAAGGCCACCATGCTCCTGTGCCAGACGAGGCAGGGCACGGCGGTGTACCTCGTCAGCGAAGACACGCTCCAGACCCGCCTGGAGCTGCCTGGCTGGGTCGCCTGGGAGGCCAGCACCTGCAGCAACGGCACGATGTATATGTTCTTTGGCTCTCCCGCCGGCAGCGACGAAACCAGCCTTCTGCTGTGCGACAGCAGCGGCCTCCGCTGGCAGATCCCCCTGGATCGAGCCACCAGCGGCGGCGCCATCAACCAGAACTACGCCCTGGTGAGCCTGCGGCAGGTGAAGGGCGGCGGCTATGGCTACCTGGTCGTGAACCTGATGAATGGCTCCACCAACACCGTGGACAGCGATAAGCCGCTGTACCGCCTCTCTGGCAGCGGCAGCACCTTCCTCTATGTGGATGAGGGCTACAATGCCTACCTCCTGCTTCCGGATGCCCGGAACAGCGCGCCCACCACCTTCCACCAGCTCGCTCCCTATCAGAACTGGCCCATGCTGTTCCATTCCGATGGCACCAGCAGCTACCTGCTGCAGGTGGATATCTCCGAGGGGGAGCACCAGGGAACCCACTTCTGGCGGCTGGATAACCCATGAGCCCAGAGGGATTATAGATGATGCAGTAAAGAGGCAGCCGCTCGCCGGGCGGCTGCCTCAGTTAATGGCCAGAGAATATCCAGTCCTTTTCTTTTATCAGATGCGAGAGTGCCGTCTGGTCTGACCAAGACCATAAAAAGTGCCCGGCGTTTTTTGTGTACAATACCACACAAAAAGAAGTTGGGAAAGCGGCCCTTTCATGCTACAATAGAGCCATATACTGGGTGAGTACGCCGCCTGCAGGCGGCAGAGGAAAGGAGAAACGAACATGGCGGAACTGAGACCCAAGATCGTGAAGCTCTGCAAGGTCATCGGCGGCTTCTCCGGCGTGATGAACAAGATCGACGAGAACGCGCCGGAATACTACTGCATGGCCTCCATCCTGACGGATGACGAGGCGGACGTGGCCATTGCCGCGGGGCTGCGGACGGAGCGGACGGTGGAATACCTGGCCAAAAAGACCGGCAAGTCCCTGGAGGAGACCCGGCGGCTGGCGGAGCACCTGGCCTGGATCGGCGTGTTCCGGGTGACCACCGACCCCGGCGACGGGGAGGATCGCTTCTATATGCAGATCTTCGCCCCGGGCATCATGGAGATGCTGGTGAACAACAAGACGCTGCTGGCGGAGCACCCGGAGGTAGGCCGGGCCTTTGAGGAGTACACCCGTATCCGCATGGCCACCCTGTCCCCGCTGATGCCCGATGGCTATGGCCTGATGCGGGTGGTGCCGGTGGAGAGCGCCATCCGGGACATCCCCGGCGTCAACGATTTCGACAAGCTCAGCTACTACATCAACAAGTACGATATCTTCTCCGTGTCCCCCTGCTCCTGCCGCGCCGCCCGCCGCACCCTGGGCGATGGCTGCGGCCACCTGGAGGAGGATATGTGCATCCAGATGGGCAAGGGCGCCGAGCACTACATCCGCACCGGCCGGGCCCGGCAGATCAGCCGGGAGGAGGTCTATGAGATCCTCAAGCGGGCCGAGGACAACGGCCTCATGCACGATATGCCCAACATCGAGGAGGCCGGCGAGAGCTCTGCCATCTGCAACTGCTGCGCCTGCTCCTGCTTCGGCCTGCGGGTGGGTCTGCTGTATGGCGCCCGTGACGTAATTCGTTCCAACTTCGTGGCGGAGATCGACGAGACCAAGTGCGTGGCCTGCGGCCAGTGCGTGGAGAACTGTCCCGGCAACGCCCTGAAGCTGGGCCAGAAGCTCTGCAGCAAGACCCCCCTGGAGGAGCCGGCGTACCGCCGGATGTCCGACTCCCTCTGGCACAAGAGCGACTGGAACGTGGACTATCGGGAGAACCGAGAGGACACCGTTTCCACCGGCACCGCCCCCTGCAAGACCGCCTGTCCGGCCCACATCGCCGTGCAGGGCTATCTGCGCCTGGCGGCGGAGGGCCGCTATCAGGAGGCCCTGGCCCTTATCAAGAAGGAGAATCCCTTCCCCGCCGTGTGCGGCCGCATCTGCAACCACCGCTGCGAGACGGAGTGCACCCGTGGCGCGGTGGATCAGGCCGTGGCCATCGACGAGGTGAAGCGCTTCATTGCCGACCACGACCTCAGCGCCGAGACCCGCTATATCCCGCCCATGGTGAACCAGATCGGCCGCCCCTATGAGGAGAAGATCGCCGTCATCGGCGCGGGCCCGGCGGGCATGAGCTGCGCCTTCTTCCTGGCCCAGAAGGGCTATCGCCCGGTGGTCTTTGACAAGGCCCCCCGGCCCGGTGGTATGCTGATGAACGCCATCCCCTCCTTCCGCCTGGAGAAGGACGTGGTGGAGGCGGAGATCGACATCCTCCGGGAGATGGGCGTGGAGTTCCGCTGCGGCGTGGAGGTGGGCAAAGATGTCACCATCCCCCAGCTGCGTGAGCAGGGCTTCAAGGGCTTCTATGTGGCCGTGGGCCTGCAGTCCGGCATCAAGCTGAACATCCCCGGCGACGATGCGGCGGGCGTCATGTCCGGCATCGACTTCACCCGTCAGGTGAACCTGGAGGGTGCGCCGCAGCTGCAGGGCAGCGTGGTGGTCATCGGCGGCGGCAACATTGCGGCGGATGTGGCCCGCACGGCGGCGCGCTGCGGCGCGGACAGCGTCCACCTGTACTGCCTGGAGAGCTACGATGAGATGCCCATGGGTGAGGAAGACCGCGGCGAGTGCGAGCGGGATGGTGTCATCATCCACGCCGGCTGGGGCCAGACGGAGATCGTCACCCAGGACGGCCGCTGCGCCGGTATCCGCTTCCGCAAGTGCCTCTCCGTGAAGGACGACCAGGGCCGCTTCGCCCCGGTCTTCGACGACACGGTGACAGAGGAGGCCCCCTGCGCCACGGTGCTGTACTGCATCGGGCAGAAGGTGGACTGGGGCACGCTGCTGGCGGGCACCAAGGTGGAGCTGAACCCCAACGGCACCGCCAAGGCCGATCCCCTGACCTGGCAAACGGCGGAGCCCGATATCTTCATGGGTGGTGACGCGGTCACCGGCCAGAAGTTCGCCATCGATGCCATCGCCGCCGGCAAGGAGGGTGCCATCTCCCTGCACCGCTGGGTGCACGAGGGCCAGACCCTGACCATGGGCCGGGATCGCCGGATCTATCGCGCCCTGGACAAGGAGAACGCCCTGCTGGAGGTGGGCAGCTTCGACAGCACGCCCCGGCAGCAGCCCGGCTATAACGAGGCAAAGGCCCGTACCTTTGGCGATGAGCGCGTGACCTTTACCGAGGAGCAGATCCGCCGGGAGACGGCCCGCTGCCTCAGCTGCGGCGCCACGAAGGTGGATGAGTATATGTGCGTGGGCTGCGGCCTGTGCACCACCAAGTGCGCCTTCGACGCCATCCACCTGAAGAAGGTGCGGGAGTGGCAGGCCGGTGCCTTCGAGACCATGCCCATCAAGGTGGCCGAGCAGGTGGTGAAGAAGGCCGGGCGCATCGTGACCAAGCCCTTCAGGAAGTGAGCCATGCATGAGATGGGCATCGCGGACGCCGTTTTGAAGACGGTGGACCGCATCAGTCGGCAGGAGGAGGCCGCATGGGTGCGCAGCGTCACCGTGGAGGTGGGCGACCTGAGCGGCGTGGTGCCGCGCTTTCTGGCCAATTGCTGGGAGGCGGTGGCGGCGGGAACCGCCTATGCCCGGACGCAGTTGCTACTGCACCCGGTGCCGGCCACGGCCCGCTGCGAGGACTGCGGCCAGGTGTTCGTGGTGGACACGGCGCAGCTGCGCTGTCCCGGGTGCCGGAGCGACAAGCTGACGCCGCTGAGCGGCACGGAGCTGACCATCGCGCAGATCGAGATCTGCCCGGCGGAGGAATAACAGGAGAGGGGGCTTTTGCCCCCTCCCCTGTCTGTTTTCAGTCATTTTTCAACTGTGTTCCCTCTCTTTTGCCGGGCCGATTATCCCGCTGTGATCTGCCCGTCCCCCTCTGCGGGCAGCCGCCGAGTATAGCGCAGCATCATCGCCACCACGTAAACGGCCACCAGCAGCTCGGTGATGGGCATGGCGAACCAGATCGCGCTGGCCGGGGCGATGGCGGGCAGCAGCAGGATCAGCACCCCGCTGATGACCGCGCCCCGGGCCACGGATACGACGAAGGACGTAGCGGGCCGCAGGATGGCCTGGAAATAGTAGGTGGAGAAGACATTCAGCGGCAGGAGCAGGGGCGCATTTGCGGTGTTTGTCAAGTTAAGATTTTGCAATCCCTGCGCGCAGTGAGGGTGATCCCAAAAGCGTTCCTGTTCCGTTGTAGGGGAATGGCTCTGCCCTCCCCTTTTTCCCCACTCGCACGACCATTATAGGGCCGGACGACTCTGTCCGGCCCATTTTTGATTTCCCTCTCTCCGCTCTTTGCAACCTCCACAGCAACCTGACAATCCGTCTTTCCTTCTATGTTCTGCGGATATGCCCCGCAAGCCCCTATTCGATCTCAAATGCCGCCTTCAGCACAACGGGATAGTGGCCCCCTTGCAGATCCATGACATCCACCACCAGCAGATAGCGGTAGCTTCCGGGGCTGAGAACCAGCTTCCGGAGCGTCCACCCGCACATCCCGTACATCTCCTGGCCGGGCTGCATGGTCACGCTGTCGGCGGGAAAAATTCCCCTGCGCTCGGTGATAACCTCCACCCACTTCCCGCCGTCCCAGCGCTCCACCCGACTGGCCTTCCCGTAGGTCACGGCGCAGGCGGATTGGTTGACGATGTGGAACTCCGCGTCGTCGGGGGCGGCGCCGATGGTCATGGTCAGACCGGCAGGCGGGGCGGTTTTCACGTCCAGCAGGCTCTCGCTGCGGCCCGCAGCGTAGGCATGGAGGCCCAGGGCCAGCAGGGTACACAGGAGCAAACAGGCCACCCCAGCCCGGAGCCACGCCCTGGGTCTGCGGCGGGCACGCTCGACCTCCGCCCCGGATGGGGCCGCCTCCACGATGTAGTCCTCCTCCACCTGGCCCAGCGCCCGCAAAAGCAGCATCTGCTTCATAGCTCGATCCCCTCTTTCTCCAAATAGTCCCTCAGCTTCTGTCTGGTTCGCAGCAGGGTCATTTTCACCCGGCTCTCCCCTAGGGCGAAGTCGGCGGCGATCTCCTGGATGGAGCTGAAATACCAGTAGCGACGCAGGAATATCCGCCGCGTCCGGGATGGCAGTTCTCCCAGAAAACGGTTCAGGGCCTCTGCCAGTGTCAGCTCATCCGGGAGCTGCTGGCCATAATCCGCCCCGGAGACGCAGTCCCCCAGCTCCTCCAGCGCCAGGGGTAGCTGTCCGCCGCCCCGCCTCTCCCGGTGCTTGTAGCGGTATCTGTCCAGTGCCAGGTTTCGCGTGAGCTTTCCCAGGAAGGTACCCAGCCGCTGGGGCCGCCGCGGCGGAATCGCCTCCCAGGCCCGCAGATAGGTGTCGTTGACGCACTCCTCGCTGTCGCCCCGGTCGGCCAGGACGGCATAGGCTATGCCATAGCAATACCTGCCATACTTGTCCGCCGTGGCGGAGAGGGCGGCCTCCGAACGCGCCCAATACAGGCCGATGATCTCCTGATCGTCCATATGCTCCCTTCTTTCGTGATCCGATGTCCTTTCACTCTATTATACGACACTTGCCCTCTCCGCGTCACACGCCGTGAAAAGTGGTCTCAACGGCTTCAGATGGCGAATTCTTTTCGGCAACTCACAAAAATCGTGCCGGAGCTTTCGCTCCGGCACGACTGAAGTGTTTTTTGTTTTAGTCCACCCGGCCGTCGGCGGTTGGCTTCTTCTGCACAGTAGTTCAGAAGCTCTCCCGCAGCTCCAGGGTGCGCTGACGGTTCAGCTCATCGCAGGCGTCCACAAACGCATCCAGGGGGATGTCGTTGATCTGCACGCCGTTGCGGGTGCGGATGGAGACGGTGCGGTTCTCCACCTCCTTGTCACCCACGATGACCACATAGGGCAGCAGCTCCTTGCGGAAAGCGCTGACCTTGCCGCCCATGGGGCGATCCTCGTAATTGATCTCCGTGCGCAGCTTCTTGCTGCGCAGCAGGTCGTTGACCTGGGAGGCATACTCATTGTGGTGCTCCCGGACGGGGACGATGCCGATCTGCACCGGTGAGACCCAGAAGGGGAACTTGCCGGCGGTGTGCTCTATGAGCAGGCCGATGAAACGCTCCAGGGAACCGTACACCACCCGGTGCACCATGACAGGGGTCTTACGCTCGCCGTCGCGGTCGGTATAAGTGATGTCGAAGTTCCGGGGCAACTGGAAGTCCAACTGGATGGTGCCCATCTGCCACTGGCGCTTCAGAGCGTCCTTCATCATGATGTCGATCTTGGGGCCATAGAAAGCGCCGTCGCCCTCGTTGATGTCATAACCCTCAGGGCCATAGCGCTTGTCCAGGATCTCCTTCAGCGCCGCCTCGGCCTGATCCCACAGGGCCACGTCGCCCATGAAGTCGGCGGGCCGGGTGGACAGTTCCGGCCGGTACTCCAGGCCGAAAATGCCATAGAAGCGGTCAGCGATGTCCAGGATGGCGTTGATCTCCTCGGGGATCTGCTCCTCGGTGATGAAGTTGTGGGAGTCGTCCTGGCGGAACATCTGCACCCGCAGCAGGCCGTGGAGCTGACCGGACTTCTCCTTCCGGTGCAGCACGTCGCAGTCGGACAGGCGCAGGGGCAGGTCACGGTAGCTGCGGGTCTTGCGCTTATAGACCAGAATGGAGTTGGGGCAGTTCATGGGCTTTACGCCATAGACTTCCTCCTCGGACACGGGGATGACGAACATATTGTCCTTATAGTGATCCCAGTGGCCGGAGGTGACCCACAGGCTGTTGGCGTTGATGAGGGGGGAGGAGATCTCCTGATAGCCCCGGGCCTCATGCTCCTCGCGCCAGAAGTCCAGAATGGTGTTGAACAGCTTCCAGCCCTTGGGCAGCCAGTAGGGCATACCGGGGGCGGTCTCGTCCAGGAAGAATAGATCCAGCTGGGGGCCCAGGATACGGTGGTCGCGCTTCTTGGCCTCCTCAATGAGGCGCTGATGCTCCTTCATCTCCGCCTTGCTGGGGAAGGCCAGTACCTTGATGCGCTGCAGGCTCTCCCGGCTGGCATCGCCCCGCCAATACACGGAGCTGACGGTCTCCACCTTGAAGAACCAGCTCAGCAACTCCCGGCTGTTGGCCACGTGGGGGCCGGCGCACAGATCCTTATAGTCCGTGCCGGTGTCGTAGATGGTGATGGTGGCGTTCTCCGGCAGGTTTGCGATGAGCTCCAGCTTGTAGGGCTCCTCGGCAAACTCCTCCTGAGCCTGCTGGCGGCTGACCTGGCGGCAGACAAAGTCCTCCTGCTTTTTCAGCAGTTCCTTCATCTTCGCCTCGATCTTGGGGAAGTCCTCTGGCGTCAGATTCACGGGGATGTCGAAGTCATAGAAAAAGCCATAGTCCTTGGCGGGGCCGGTGGCCAGCTTGGTGCCGGGATACAGCTGGCACACAGCCTTGGCCATGATGTGGGCCAATGAATGACGGGAAATTTCAAGCTTGTCCATAGTAGTCACTCCGTCCTGTAGATTTGGGGGCTATCCCCCACAATAAACAATGGTTTCATATTATTATAAGCGCTGACGGCGAATAATGCAAGCTTTATCCGCAAAAAAGTGTGGGCAGATGCACGCGCAGAAAAGACTTGCAATGCTGGGCAAAAGGGCATATAATGATTTATTATCGTTTTACAAGGAGAGATCAAGATGGAACGCATGAAAATCGCAGCCATCTTTGCCGACCGGGAGCAGCTGGACGGCAAGGAGCTCACCGTGTGCGGCTGGGCCCGCACCATCCGTGATATGAAGACCTTCGGCTTCATCGAGCTCAATGACGGCTCCTGCTTCAAGAATCTGCAGGTGGTCATGAGCGCCGACGAGCTGGCCAATTACAAGGAGATCGCCGCTCAGAACGTGGGCGCGGCGCTGATCGTCCGCGGCTCCGTGGTGCTGACCCCCCAGGCCAAGCAGCCCTTGGAGCTGAAGGCCGCCGAGATCGTGGTGGAGGGCAAGTCCACCCCCGACTATCCCCTGCAGAAGAAGCGCCACAGCGTGGAGTTCCTGCGCACCATCCAGCATCTGCGCCCCCGCACCAATCTCTTCTCCGCCACCTTCCGGGTTCGCAGCGCGGCGGCCTATGCGGTGCACGAGTTCTTCCAGAGCCGGGGCTTCGTCTATGTCCACACCCCCATCATCACCGGCTCCGACTGCGAGGGTGCCGGCGAGATGTTCCAGGTGACCACCCTGGATCCGGACAACATCCCCCGCACCGCCGACGGCCAGGTGGACTACAGCCAGGATTTCTTCGGCAAGAAGACCAGCCTCACCGTTTCCGGCCAGCTCAACGCCGAAAACTTCGCCATGGCCTTTGGCGATGTCTACACCTTCGGCCCCACCTTCCGGGCCGAGAACTCCAATACCCAGCGCCACGCCGCCGAGTTCTGGATGATCGAGCCGGAGATGGCCTTCTGCGACCTAGCCGGTGACATGGACGTGGCCGAGGCCATGATCCGCCACATCATCCGCCGAGTCATGGAGCGCTGCCCCGACGAGCTTGCCTTCTTCAACAGCTTCGTGGACAAGGGCCTGCTGGAGCGGCTGACCCACGTCATGAACTCCGATTTCGCCCGGGTCAGCTACACCGAGGCCGTGGAGATCCTCAAGCAGCACAACGACCAGTTCGATTATAAGGTTGAATGGGGCACCGACCTGCAGACGGAGCACGAGCGCTTCCTGACCGAGCAGGTCTATAAGCGCCCGGTGTTCGTCACCGACTATCCCAAGGAGATCAAGGCCTTCTATATGCGCCTAAACGACGACGGCAAGACCGTGGCCGCGGCAGACTGCCTGGTGCCGGGCATCGGTGAGATCATCGGCGGCAGCCAGCGCGAGGAGCGCCTGGAGGTGCTGGAGAGCCGCATCCGCGAACTGGGCATGAAGCCGGAGGACTACTGGTGGTACTGTGACCTGCGGCGCTATGGCAGCTGCCGCCACGCAGGCTTTGGCCTGGGCTTCGAGCGCATGGTCATGTACCTCACCGGCGTCAGCAACATTCGGGACGTGGAGCTCCACCCCCGCACCGTGGGCAACGCCGAATTCTAAGTCTATACACATATCCAAGGGGAGGGCTGCGGTCCTCCTCTTTTGCGTTCGACGGCAAGCCCCGTCATATTTCCGCCGGGTGAGGCATAGACTATCCGCACATTCCCTGGAAAGGACGGATCTCTATGGAAGCGTTTTCCTCTCAACTGTCTCTGCCCGCTTTTTTGCAGGCCCACCCGGAGCAGGGCCGCCTGCGCGTGCAGGTCTCCTCCGGCGGCGGTACCTTTCCGGTGGCCGGGGCCCGGGTGGTGGTGTTCCGCCTGTTCGGCGGGCTGGCACACCTCTTTTACCAGGGCAGCACCGATATCTCCGGCCTGGCAACGGATATCACGCTGCCCGCCCTGCCCCCGGAACGCTCCCAGTCAGCAGAACAGGCGCAGAGCAGCGGCACCGACTATCTGGTCACGGTGGAACACCCCCTGTTCGTCAGTCTGACGGAGCAGCCGGTGACGGTGTTCGCCCGCATCGAGACCATTTTGCCGGTGCTGCTGGAACCCACGACCTGAAAGGAGGAGCCATGCCTGTTACACCCATCGTTCCCGAGACCATCACCGTGCACCTGGGGATGCCGGATGCCGCCGCCCAGAATGTGACGGTTCCCTTTTCCGCCTACATCAAAAACGTGGCCTCCCACGAGATCTACCCCACCTGGCCCCAGAGCGCCCTGGAGGCCAACGTGTTGGCCCAGATCTCCTTTGCCCTGAACCGGGTGTACACCGAGTACTACCGCAGCCGGGGCTATGACTTCGACATCACCGCCACCACGCAGTTTGACCAGGCCTATGTCTTCGGCGGCGACGTATTTGAAAACATCAGTCAGCTGGTGGATGCCAGCTTCAACAACTACCTGGTGCGGCAGGGCAGCGTGGAGCCGCTGTTTGCCCAGTTTTGCGACGGCGTGCGCACCCAGTGCGGCGGCCTGTCCCAATGGGGCAGCGTGGATCTGGCCCAGGCTGGCATGAACGCCTATGAGATCCTGCAATACTACTACGGCGGCGACATCAGCCTGGTGCTCAATGCCCCGGTGGGCGGCAGCGTGCCCTCCTATCCGGGGCGGCCCCTGCGGCGGGGCACGGTGGGAGACGACGTGCTGACCATCGGGCGGCAATTGCAGCGCATCCGCCGCAACTATCCGGCCATTCCGGAGGTGACGCCCTCCACGGTGTATGACGGGCCCCTGGAGGAGACGGTGCGGGCCTTTCAGCAGATCTTCAACCTCAGCCCCGACGGCGTGGTGGGCCGGGCCACCTGGTACAAGATCAAGCAGCTCTATAACGGCGTCAAGCGCCTGTCGGAGCTGTCCAGCGAGGGGCTGACCATTTCAGAGACAGAGCGGCGCTATGCCCAGGTGCTGCGCCTGGGTGACAGCGGCGTGGCCGTGCGGACGCTGCGCTTTTACCTGGCCTTTCTGGGCTTTTTCCTGCCCCAGCTGCCGCCCATCCGGCTCAGCGACCAGTTCGACCAGGAGCTGCTGGACGCGGTGTACACCTTCCAGTCTTATGCCGGGCTTCCAGCGGACGGCGTAGTGGGCCGTGAGACCTGGAACCTGCTGCAGGAGACCTATGCCCACGTGCTGGCGGAGCTGCCGGAGGACTATCAGCAGTTTGCCGGTGAGATCTATCCGGGACGCTTTCTGGTGCTGGGAGACAGCGGGCCCCAGGTGCGGTTGCTGCAGGAACGGCTGAACCAGATCGCCCAGCGGGACGAAGGCATCCCGGAGGTGACGGTGGACGGGATGTTTGGCCGTGGCACCCAGGAGGCCGTCCGGGCCCTGCAGCGGCAGCTGGGCATGGACGCCACCGGCGCCGTGGGCCCGGTGCTGTGGGCACAGATCATCACCCAGGGCCAGGGCTACGCATAAGCAGCTGTTTTTTTAAAAAGTTCCAAATTTGTAACGACTTTTCGGGGGGTGATGTATAATAAACGCATAATCAGAACAAGGAAGCTTTCACAAAGAACGACAGAGTGCCGGATATGGACTGGAGTGTCTTTTTCAAGCGGATCTACAAGTATGTGTTGCTCCTGCTGGGCGCGGGGCTGGGCCTGGCCGCCTTCGACAACAGCTTCGACTGGTTCGGGGTATATACGGCGGATTTCGTGGTGTGCGCGGTGGTGATCGTGTGCACGGCCATCATCGTGTGGCACCTGAAGCGACTGATGAAAAAGCTGGAAGGACGGAAATAAACGACTGCAATACGGGAAAATCTAAAAACAGGGCTTTCTTTTTCTGAATGTGTATGGTACAATGGAATATCCCAAATGTCTGCGGTACAACATGACATGGGGAAAGGAAGAGAAAAAGGAAGGTCATAAACGCTATGGAATACAATGCGATCTTGGACAGCAGGCTGTCCCTGAGCAGCAATATTCCCCTGTACGCCCAGCTGGTGGGCATCATCAAGCGGGAGATATCCTCCGGCGCTTTGAAGATCGGGGATCTGCTGCCCTCGGAGGCAGAGCTGTGTCGGGCGCTGGACATCAGCCGCAACACGGCGCGCCAGGCCATTGGCGAGCTGGAGGACGAGGGGCTGGTGGTGCGCAAGCGGGGCAAGGGCACCTTCGTGGCCGATCCCAACAGCACGCGGAAGGGTGTGCGCTACTCCTTCACCACGGAGGTCTCCTCCATGGGAAAGACGCCCTCCTCCACGCTGGTGGACTTCGGTCTGGTGACACCCACCCGGGCCATTTGTCAGCGGATGGATCTGCAGGAGGGAACGCAGGTCTACTGCTTCACCCGGGTGCGTAACGTGGACGGCGAGCCGCTGATCCTGGAGACATCGTACTATCCGCAGTACATCTACCCCAATCTGACCCGGGAGATGGTGCAGACCCACAGCTTCTACAGTCTGCTGTATCATGTGGGCATCAACCCCTCCTCGGCGGAGGACAGCTATGAGGCCGTGGTGCTGGACGCACCCCGGGCGAACCTGCTGGGCGTGGAGCCGGGCAGCTGCGCCTTTTACCACCAGCGCCGAACCCGCACGGAGGACGGCCGGATCTATGAGTACACCCGCAGCTATATCCGAGGTGACCGGGTGCGGCTGGATGTACATATGCAAAAAAGCGGCATCAGCTTTGCCAGAAGCATCGACTGAAAACCTAAAAAAACTGCGGCGGTGCCGCAGTTTTTTTATTGCTCCTCTCCCCTGCCGAAGTCGCACAGGGGGCGCAGTGGACAGTGGGCGCAGTCGGGCTTTCGGGCCATGCACAGGGCCCGGCCATGGAGCACCATCCGGTGGCAGAAGTTGTTGGACTCCTCCGGCGGGATGCAAGTGCGCAGCTGTTGCTCCACCTTCCAAGGATCCTTGCTCCCGTCGGTGAGACCCAGGCGGCCGGTGATGCGGATGCAGTGGGTATCGCAGACGTAGCCCTCCCGGCCATACACATCGCCCAGGATCAGGTTGGCGGTCTTGCGGCCCACGCCGGGCAGCCGCAGCAGCTCCTCCATGTTGTCCGGCACCCGTCCGCCAAAGTCCGCCAGCAGCATCCGGGCCGCCGCCACGATATCACGGGCCTTGGCCCGCCAGAAGCCGCAGGAGCGGACGTATTCCCCGACCTCCTCCTCCGTGGCCGCCGCGAAGGCCTCCAGGCTGGGGAAGCGGGCAAACAGCGCCGGTGTCACCTGGTTCACCCGGGCATCGGTGCACTGGGCCGCCAGGCGCACGGAAAACAGCAGCTCATATGCCTTGTCATAGTCCAGAGAACATTCCGCGTCGGGGTACAGCTCCTTCAGGCCCTGCACGATGGCGGCGATCTCCTGCTTGCTTTTCATATGGCATCACCTCTTGGGGCTATTGTAACAGAAACGGCGGAAAAAAGCAAATCGGGGGTGCAAAAGCGGCGGCAGCGTGGTATAATGGGGCAAAACACACAGGAGGTGGCTCATATGCAGCCATTGGCAGACGAAATACGCCCGCAGACTCTGGACGAGGTGGCGGGGCAGCGGCACCTGCTGGCCCCCGGTGCCCTGCTGCGGCGGCTCATCGAGGGCGGCGTATCCGCCAACATGATCTTTTACGGCCCCTCCGGCACCGGCAAGACCACCATCGCCAACATCATCGCCAGGCGCACGGAGAAGGCCCTGTACCATCTCAACGCCACAACGGCCTCCCTGCAGGATGTGAAGGCCATCATCGCGGACGTGGACACCATGCTGGCCCCCAACGGGGTGCTGCTGTATCTGGACGAGATCCAGTATTTCAACAAGAAGCAGCAGCAGAGTCTGCTGGAGTTCATGGAAAACGGCAAGCTGACCCTCATCGCCTCCACCACGGAG
>CAZUYE010000033.1:0-19757 GCA_964624925.1 uncultured Oscillospiraceae bacterium
CCATGACCTGCATCGAGATGGAGCTGGGTGAGCCGGACGCCTCCGGCCGCCGCCGCCCCGTGGAGAAGCAGGGCAGCGAGTTCGAACTGGAAGTGGATGCCGTCATCATGTCCCTGGGCACCACCCCCAATCCCCTCATCAAGTCCACCACCAAGGGCCTGGAGGTCAACAAGAAGGGCGGCATCATCGTCAACGAGGAGGGCCTCACCTCCCGCCAGGGCGTGTATGCTGGCGGCGACGCCGTGACCGGCGCGGCCACGGTGATCCTGGCCATGGGCGCCGGCAAGCTGGGTGCCAAGTCCATCGACGAGTACCTGATGGGCAAATAAGCGATACATAAGATATTAAGATATATCTCAAGCAGCCCCCGGTCAGCGACCGGGGGCTGCTTTTCTGTTCCCTCGCTACTCCACGCAATACAGCAGCTTGGCCAGGGCGATGTGCTGCTTGTCCCGCAGACAGTCGGCGTGTTACGACCATACAATGAAAAATTCCACTGTGAAAGTGGCATCCTGCTCCTGGGAAAAAAGCACCGGCGCATCAAGAAAGCTGCTCCAGGAGGTGGAGGCGTCCGTGTGGGTATCACCCAGGTCATAGCGGAAGCCGTTCAACCAGCCGTCTTCCACCACTTGGCCCAGCTCATCGTCCCGGCTGCCAAGCACCAGGCGGCCTGTCTGACTGCCCGGCCCGGCCAGCATGGCCAGCAGCAACGGCTGCTGCCAGACAAGATCCGTGGGGATGATCTCCCCACGGCACTGGCAGCGGTAACGGACGGAGGTGATATAGCCCTCCGCGTCGGTCTCGAATTCCATCCGCGACATTTCGGACAGGTGATCCCGGGTATTGAGAACGTCGAGCCCGCTGCCCGCCGTCACCCAGCGGCCGTGCTCGTTCAGCCGCAACGGAGAGCTGATGGCCTCGGCCATCTGGTTGACGTTCTCCATGAACTATGCCACGGTCAGCGGGCCCTGCTGCCTGGACACCAGCTGCCCCTTCACGCCCAGCATCAGCGCAAAGATCATCAGTCCCAAAGCCACCGGGGCCAGCAGATAGCGCCAGCCGGGCAGCTTCCGGCAGCGGCACTGCACCTCTTCCTCCCAGGGCAGCAGCAGTTCCTCGCAGCAGGCACTGTAGCTTTTCCACAGCCGCCACAGCAGCGGCAGCTGCACCAGCGTGTTGCAGAGGATCAGATCCAGCCAGCGGGCGGCGAAGCGCCGCCAGGGGAAGGGCTCCGGCCGATCCGTTCCGGGCACCGGCCCGGTGCCGGGCCGGATCTCCCCTGCCCCCTCGGCGGGACAGGTCAGTTGGGCCCAGTAGCGCTCCGCATCGAAGCTGGCATACTCCGCCTGCTCCTGGGCCATGGCCCGGCACACCTGCTGATCCTGCCCGTTCCGAACCGTCTCCTGCTCCAGCGCCTGCAAACGCTGCTCCATGGCCTCCGGCAGTGCCAGCTGTCCGGCCTGCAGGGCCCGGCTCAGACCGGTGCGCTGTTCCATCTCCTTGATGTTCATGCGCGTCCCCTTTTTCGCGTTATCCATGCTGTTCGCCTCTTTTACCGGCAGTATAAGGGGTAAAGGGGCTTGAAGGTCAAGGCCTTTTTGGGAAATTTACGACAATTCCAGCACCACCGGGCAGTGGTCACTGCCAAACACCTCCGGCCGGATGGCGGCGGTGGTGACACGGGGCAGCAGACGCTGGGAGACGATGAAGTAGTCAATGCGCCAGCCGATGTTCTTCTCCCGCGCCCGGGCCCGGTAGCTCCACCAGGAGTAGCCAATCTCGTCGGGGTGTAGGCTGCGGAAGGTATCGGCAAAGCCGGCCTCCAGCAGCAGTGTCATCTTCTCCCGCTCCTGGTCGGAGAAGCCCGGGTTCATATGGTTGGTCTTGGGATTTTTCAGGTCGATCTCCTGGTGGGCCACATTCAGATCTCCGCAGAAGACCACCGGCTTCGTCCTGTCCAGCTCCACCAGATAGGCCCGCAGATCATCTTCCCACTGCATCCGGTAGGGCAGGCGTTTCAGCCCATCCTGGCTGTTGGGGGTGTAGCAGCAGACCAGATAGAAATCCGGGTATTCGGCGGTGATGAGCCGCCCCTCGTGGCGGTGCACATCGTCGCCAAAGTCATAGCGGATGGACAGGGGTTCCTCCTTCGTCAGCAGCGCCGTGCCGGAATAGCCCTTTTTGTCCGCCGAGTGGAAGAAGCGGTGGTAGCCCTCCAGCTCGAATACCGCCTGCTCCGGCTGCAGCTTCGTCTCCTGCAGGCAGAGCATATCCGGGGCCTCCTGGGCCACATAGTCCAGAAAGCCCTTGCCCAGGGCAGCCCGCAGACCGTTGACATTCCAGCTCACCAGCTTCATGATCGTTCCTCCTTGTGTGATAGCTGCTAAGATTATACCATACCGGCGAGGCCTTTGCCTACTGCGAATTTTGCGGCGGCGTATTTTGTGCGCAGATTTCTTCCCTTTGAGGACAGAAAAATAGCAAAAGTGCGCAGAAAAGTCATTGACAAATACGCCCCAGAGGGATAATATAAAACAGTATATTGGCAAAACGGCGTGGATGGGAAGAGTACCCGGCGCGTCTCCCGCCACAAGAGAGTCCGGTCAGGTGAAAGCGGACGCGGGAGAACCGGCGAACATGGCCCCGGAGCCGTCCGGCTGAGCGCGGGTGCGTCAGGCCGGGCCGGGTGTGCCCGTTACAGCACAGGGGCGTGACGGCGCTCCATGAGGCCGCTTCCGCGAGGAGGCGGCGAAGCAAGGTGGTACCGCGGTGCTGTGCATCGCCCTTGGCAGTGGCCGGGGGCGTTTTTTTGTTGCCCCGGCGCGAAATTGTTTATTTTTTAAGCCGCTCTTCCATTCGGAGCGGCGGAAAAGGAGATATACCCCATGGAAAAGAAGAAGTTCTATATCACCACACCCATCTACTACCCCTCGGACAAGCTGCACATCGGCCACACCTACTGCACCGTGGCCACCGACGCCATGGCCCGCTATAAGCGGCTCACCGGCTGCGATGTGTTGTTCCTCACCGGTACCGACGAGCACGGCCAGAAGATCGAGGAGAAGGCCAAGGCTGCCGGCAAGACCCCCAAGGAGTTCCTGGATCACATCGTGGAGGGCCCCCAGGGCATCCTGGATCTGTGGAAGCTGATGAACATCTCCAACGACCGCTTCATCCGCACCACTGACGACTACCACTGCGAGTCGGTGCAGAAGCTGTTCAAGAAGATGTACGACAAGGGCGACATCTACAAGGGTGCCTATAAGGGCAAATACTGCACCCCCTGCGAGAGCTTCTGGACCGAGAGCCAGCTGGTGGACGGCAAGTGCCCCGACTGCGGCCGGGAGGTAAAGGACGCGGAGGAGGAGGCCTATTTCTTCCGCCTGAGCAAGTATGCCGACCGCGTGCAGCACCTGCTGGAGGACACGGACTTCCTGCAGCCCCGCACCCGCGTCAACGAGATGGTCAACAACTTCATCAAGCCCGGCCTGGAGGATCTGTGCGTCAGCCGCACCAGCTTCTCCTGGGGTATTCCCGTGGACTTTGACCCGGGCCATGTGGTCTATGTGTGGGTGGATGCCCTGTTCAACTACACCACCGCCCTGGGCTTTTTGAACGACGAGTATCCCGACAGCGACTATGAGAAGTACTGGCCCGCCGATGTCCACTTCGTGGGCAAGGAGATCGTCCGATTCCACTCCATCATCTGGCCCGCCATGCTGATGAGCATGGAGATGCCCCTGCCCAAGCACGTCTATGGCCACGGCTGGCTGGTGATGGATGGCGGCAAGATGTCCAAATCCAAGGGCAACGTGGTGGATCCCTACGTTCTGGCCGAAAAGTTCGGCGTGGACGCCCTGCGCTTCTTCCTGCTGCGCACCTTCCCCTTCGGCTCCGACGGCAACTTCTCCAACGAGCTGCTGATCCAGACCATCAACATGGATCTGGCCAACGACCTGGGCAACCTGGTCAGCCGCACCACTGCCATGGTGGAGAAATATTTCGGCGGTACCCTGCCCACCGAGCGCCAGGACAGCGACAGCGACTGCGAGCTGAAGATCATGGCCTCCACCCTGCGGGAGCGCTATGAGACGGAGATGGAGCGCTTCCAGTTCCAGAACGCCCTGGAGCATATCTTCAAGACCATCCAGCGGGCCAACAAGTATATCGACGAGAACGCCCCCTGGACCCTGGCCAAGGATCCCGCCAACCGGGCGCGGCTGGCCACAGTGATGTACAACCTGCTGGAGACCGTGCGTATCTGCGCCGTGCTGCTGACCCCCTTCATGCCCGACAGCGTGGAGAAGATTTTCGACCAGATCGGCGCCGACGATGGCTGCTGCAGCTGGGACAGCGCCGCCAAGTGGGGCTGCCTGCCGGAGAACGTCACCGTGCACAAGGGCGAGGCCCTGTTCCCCCGCATCGACGCGGAGAAGGCCTTGGAGGAGCTCAACGCCTTGCAGGAGGCCCAGCGCAAGGCAGCCCTGCCCGCCCTGGAGCTGGAGCCCTATACCCAGGAGACCGTGGACTTCGACACCTTCTGCAAGTCCGATTTCCGGGCCGTGAAGATCAAGGACTGCGTGGCGGTGAAGAAGAGTGACAAGCTGCTGAAGTTCACCCTGGACGATGGCAGCGGCACCGATCGCACCATCCTCTCCGGTATCCATGCCTACTATGAGCCGGAGCAGCTCATCGGCAAGACCGCCGTGGCCATCCTGAACCTGCCGCCCCGGAAGATGATGGGTATTCCCAGCTGCGGTATGCTCATCTCCGCCGTGCACAAGGAGAAGGGCGAGGAGAAGCTGCACCTGCTGCTGGTGGATGACTCCATCCCCGCCGGCGCCAAGTTGTGCTGAGCATGAGCGTTATCTTTTTCGACATCGACGGCACCATCATCGGGCCCGACGGGCGCATTCCCGCCTCCGCCGCCCTGGCCATCCGCCAGCTGAAGCGGGCGGGCCACCACTGCGTCATCAACACCGGCCGCCCCCGGGTCTCCCTGGATCCGGAGCTGCTGGAGCTGGACTTCGACGCGCTGATCTGCGCCTGCGGCCAGTATGTGGAGCAGGAGGGCCGGGTGCTGCGACGTCAGGGCTTCGACCGGGCCACCAGCCGGGCTATTCTGGAAAAGGGCCGCGCCTGCGGCATCGAGCTGTACTTCGAGGAGGAGACGAGCCTCTGGTCCACCCTGCGCCAGCAGCCGGATCTGCCGGAATTCGCCGGGGCTCTGGAAAACCTCATCCGCCGGGGCGTGGACATCCGCTGCCCGGACGGGAACCCGGACTTCTACTTCGACAAGTGTTGCCTGCTGCCCTCCCCCGGCGGCCGGGTGGAGGAGTTCCTGGACTATGTGCGGCCCTTGTGCCAGATCATCGACCGGGGCGGCGGGATGTATGAGCTGCCCATGAAGGGGAGCTCCAAGGCCCTGGGCTGCCAGTTGGTGGCCGAGGCCTACGGCGTTCCCCTGGCCGACTGCTATGCCATCGGTGACAGCAGCAACGACGCGGAGATGCTGGGCTGCGTGGGTCATCCCCTGGTCATGGGCAACGCCTCCGCAGAGGTCAAGGCGCTGGCGGAGTACGTCACCGCGCCTCTGGAGGAGGACGGCCTGTACCGGGCCATGGTGCACACGGGACTCATTGCCCCGCAATAAGCGATATAAACAAAAGCGCTTGCCCGATCCGGGCAAGCGCTTTTATGTGTCGTCTCCGTAATAGGCCATCAACAGATCCACCACCGCGCCGTAGCTCTGGGTTCCCCGCTCCTCGCCGTTGTCCTTCAGGAAGGAATCGTACCAGTTCTGAGCCGCGTCGTTGACGGGACCCTGGAAAGATCGCCAATAGGCGTTGTTATCCCGCAGATCGGCCAGCACCGTGTCCGGCAGCTGCGCCCACACCCGCTGCCAAGCCTCCTGATCCGCCCGGTACAGGGCGTTGGACAGGTGGGTGAAGCCCAGGAGCCAGCCGGAGTAGCGATAGGCCGGGCTGTCCGCCCGGGTGGAGACCACCACGGCGATGAAGTTGCACTCCTGCTCCGAGGCGATACCCCGCTGGTGGGCCAGCTCGTGGACGATGGTGGCGGGCAGGTAGCAGGCCGGGCTGTCCACGTTCAGGTTGGCCTCCCCGGTGAGGGGGAAGTAGAAGCCCGTGGTGTCCGTGGCGCTGAGCACCGTGGAGGCGCTGATGGCCTTGGGCACCTGATCCCGCAGGCGCAGGCAGGGGAACTCGTCATAGCTGTTCTCATAGGCCCGTACGCTGTCTGCGAAAATGTCCGCCCGGCTCTCGGCAAAGAGGCCGCTCTCGTCCCGGCGTACGTCGTCGGCGCTGTCCGCCAGTTGCCCGGCAAAGTATTCCGTTACCCGGGTCAGCTCCTCCGCCGTGCTCTCCCGGGCATAGAGCCCGGACTGCTGCTGGAAGGAGGGGGTGTAGTAAAACGCGCCCCAGCCCAGGCACAGGATCGCATAGATGCTCAGCCCCGCGCACAGCAGCGTCAGCGCAAAGCGATAGAGCACACGGCCCCGCTGTCCCTTCCGCAGCAGACGGCGCAGGGTGTTGGCCAGGTAGAACACGCCCACGGCCACCAGGCTCATGAGCAGACACTCCGCCATGGACACGGGGCTCAGATAGCACAGGGCCGCCGAGGCCCGCTCCAGGGGCCAGATCACCCGGCCACACAGCCAGGTCATCAGCCCCGGCACCTCCCGCAGAGCAAAGTACAGCCCCAGCAGCGCCAGCACGCTCAGCAGCCAGAGGTGCAGCCCCCGGTGCCGCCGCAGATGGGCCCTCACAGGGGCAGCGGACGGCCCGTGAAGATCATCACCGTGTGCAGCACGGCGATGAGGCGCCCGTCCCCATCCCAGATCTCCGTCCGAGCAAAGCCCATGTGTCCACCGGCTTTTTCCACCCGTCCCACGGCCCGGAGGGTGCCCGTTCCGGCGGCGGACAGGAACTCCATACTGGAGGACACCGTCAGCGTCACCTCCTGCCGAAGGGTCAGCAAAGCCGTCCCTGCTGCCACGTCGGCCATGGTGAACAGCGCGCCGCCGTGGGGCGTGCCCCAGCAGTTCAGACTGTCCGGCTGCAGCGTCAGCTCCACCGTGGCGCTGCCGTCGTCCACGTCCACCACCCGGACGTGGTTATAGGCACTGAAGGCATCTGCGCCGCCGCCCTGGGCAAAGCGCAGCAGTTTTTCCCGCAATTCATTGGTCATATGCTTACTCCGCCGCCGCCAGCAGACGGCGGGTATACTCCTCCCTTGGATGCTGATATAGCTCCTCCACGGCCCCCTGCTCCACGATGCGGCCCCGGTGCATCACCAGGCAGCGGTCGCAGAGCTGATAGACCACGTTGAGGTCGTGGGAGATGAACAGAATGGAAATACCCAGCTCCCGGCGCAGCCTGGCCAGCAGCTGGAGGATCTGGGCCTGGATGGTCACATCCAGGGCGGACACCGCCTCGTCGGCGATGATGAGCTGGGGCTGCAGGATCAGCGCCGCGCCGATGCACACCCGCTGCCGCTGTCCGCCGGACAGCTGGCCGGGCCGACGCTCCTTGCACTCCGGCGGAAGGCCCACCAGCTCCATGATGCGATCCACCCGCCGCTCCATCTCCGCCGCGTCGTACTTGCCATAGATCCGCAGGGGCTCCCGCAGGATCCAGCCCACGCTGCGGCTGGGGTTGAGGCTGCTGGCCGGATCCTGAAAGACCATCTGCGGCCGCTTACTGTGGTGGACGATGCTGCCCGTATAGTCCGGCACGAAGCCCAGGATGGTGCGGGCCAGGGTGCTCTTGCCGCTGCCGCTCTCCCCCACCAGGCCCAGGATCTCGCCCCGGTGCAGGGTGAAGCTGATGTCGTGGAGCACCTGCTGCTTTTCCCGCCGCAGCAGACCGCCGCCCCGGTACCAGACATTCAGGCCGCTGACCTCCAAAATCGTTTCGCCGCTCATAGCTTTCTCCTTGTGGGAATGGCGGCGATGAGCCGCCGGGTATAGGGGGCCTGTGGCGCGGAGAAAATCTGCTCCACGTCGCCCTGCTCCACGATCTGCCCCTGCTCCATCACCGCCACCCGGTTGCAGAGCTTGCGCACCACCGCCAGATTGTGGGAGATGAAGAGGATGGACATACCCCGTTCCCGGTTCAGCCGCCGCAGCAGCTCCAGGATCTGGGCCTGGATGGTCACATCCAGGGCCGTGGTGGGCTCGTCCGCCAGCAGCAGCCGGGGCTGGGGCAGGATGGCCGCCGCGATCATGGCCCGCTGCAGCATACCGCCGGACAGTTCGTGGGGGTACTTGTCATAGACCTCCTCCGCGTTGGGCAGATCCACATCCCGCAGGGCCTGCAGCGCCTGCCGCCGCCGCTCTTGACGGCTGAGCTGGGTGTGCACCCGCAGGCACTCCTCCACCTGGGGCCCCACACGCATGGTGGGATCCATGGCGCTCATGGGCTCCTGGAACACCACGCAGATGTCCCGGCCCTGGATGCGCCGCAGTTGTTCGCCGCTGCTGCGCAGCAGATCCTCGCCGTCCAGCAGGATCTGGCCCCGGAAGGCCGCCTGCCGGGGGGACAGGAGCCCGGCGATCATCATGGCGGTGACGGTTTTGCCGCTGCCGCTCTCGCCCACCAGGCCCACGATCTCCCCGTCTCCCACCGTCAGGTCGATGCCCCGCACCGCCTCGTGGTCGGAGACGTGGAACTGCACGTGCAGGTCGCGTATCTCCAGCATGGACTCACCTCCCCCTTTCCTGCTGCTGCAGGCCCTCGCCAATAAGGCTCACGCCCAAAATCAGCAGCACAATGACCGCGCCGGTGCACAGGGTGTACCAGGGGGCGCGGGTCATATAGCCCTGGGACTCCGAGAGCATATAGCCCAGGGACACGTCCGGGGGCTTCACGCCGATGCCCAGGTAGCTCATGCTGGCCTCCGCCAGCACGGCGTTGTTAAAACCGATGGCCAGGGTGCTCAGGAGCACCTGCCGGGTGTTGGGCAGAATATGCAGGAACATGATCCGCAGGTGCCCCGCCCCCATGAGCCGGGCACTTTTCACATAGTTCATCTCCCGGTGCCGGGCGAACTCGCTGCGGATGACCCGGGCGTAGCTGGGGATGAAGGCGATGCCCAGGGCCAGGATGACGTTGTACTTGCCAAAGCCCAGCAGCGAGATGCACACCAGGGCCAGCAGAATACTGGGAAAGGCGGTGACGGCGTCATTCAGGCGCATCAGCGCCTCGTCCAGCCAGCCGCCAAAGTAGCCGGTAAAAGCGCCCACAGCGGTGCCCACCACCGCGCCGATGCACACGGTGGCCCCGCTGATGAGCACGGTGGTGCCGGCCCCGGCCATGACGCGGCTGAAGATATCCCGGCCAAAGTTGTCCGTGCCGAAGAGGTGACGCAGGGAGGGGGCCAGGAATTTTTCGCTGCCGGACATGGCCGTGGGGGAATAGGGCGTCCACACGCAGCCCAGCAGCGCCAGGCCCACGATGATGGCCGTCATCCACAGGCCCGTGCGCAGATAGTGATTGCTTCGGTCGTTCAGCAGCATGAGAACGCCTCCTTTCGTTGTGATTGTTCGATATTGCCGCGCTCTCACTCCGTCAGGCGCAGGCGGGGATCCAGCCGCTGGTTCAGCAGATCCGCTGCCAGGTTCACCAGCACCACCCACAGTGCCACGATCACCACGATGGCCTGCACCACCGGGTAGTCCCGGCCGGAGATGGAGCCCAACAGCAGGCGGCCCAGGCCGGGCAGGGAGAACACCTGCTCAATGACCACGGAGCCCGCCACGATGTCCGCCACGGTCATGGCCAGGAAGGAGATCACCGGCCCCAGGGCGTTGCGCAGTACATGGCGGTACAGCGTGGCCCGGCTGCCGTTGCCGCGGCTGTGTGAGGTGCGGACATAGTCCTTCCCCAGCTCCGACAGCACCGACGAGCGCAGCATCTTCACCGTCATGGCGATCTTGGGCAGGGCGATGGCCAGGGCCGGGAACAGGGAGTACCACAAACTGCCCCAGAAGTCCACGTCCGGGGCGATATAGCTGCCGGGCATGAACCAGCGCAGCAGCAGGCCGAACAGATAGGTCAGCAGGATGCCCGTGAAAAAGGGGGGCACGGCCATGAGCACCTGGTTGGCGGCGGTGAGGAAACGATCCAGCCAGCCGCCGGCCCGCTGGGCAGTGAACAGCCCCACGGGGATAGACACCAGCACGATCAGCACGAAGGACAGCCCCGTCAGCAGACCCGTCACCGCCAGCTTGCCCGCCAGCAGCTCCGACACGGGGACGTGATAGCTGTAGGAGGTGCCGAAATTGCCGCCCAGGGCGTTCAGCACCCACTGGACGTAGCGCTCCAGGAAAGGCTGGTTCAGGCCCAGCTCCTCCCGCAGGGCAGCGATGCTCTCCGGCGTCGCCTCGGTGCCCAGCAGCTTCACCGCCGGGTCGCCGGGGATCACCTGAAAGGCCAGAAAAGCCAGAAAGGAGACGATGACCATGGTCAGCAGCATCAGTCCGATCTTCTTGGCCGCATATTTCATGGTCATCGCCTCTTTCCAAAGTTTAACTTACGCCACGAAGTGCACCGTGGACAGATCCAGCACATAGATGGGATAGAACTCCAATCCGGCCAGATCCGACCGCATAGCCACCAGGTCGCACAGATCCTGGATATACACGTTGGCGGCAGTGTCGGAGAGCATGGTCTCCAGCTGCTTGTACAGCTCCGTCTGCTCCTGCTCGTCGGCGGCGTTCATGGCCTTCTGATACAGGGCGTCATAGTCGGGGTTGTTGTAGTTGATGAAATTCTTGCCGTGGCTGGAGTTGAAGCGCTCCAGCAGAGCCCGGGCGGTCATGTTGGAAGCGTCCAGCCCCACCAGTGTGGCCTGGAACTGGCGGCCTACATAGATGCTCTCCAGCCAGGTGCCCCACTCCACGGGCTGGATAGTCACCCGGATGCCCGCCTGGCGCAGCTGCTCGGCCACCACCTCGGCGGTGTCCATGTGGGGCTGGTAGTTGTTGGGCACGGAGATGGTCATCTCGAAGCCGTCGGGATAGCCGGCCTGGGTCAGCAGCTCCTTGGCCTTCTCCACGTCATGGGGATAGGCGTTCACCAACTCGGGCAGGAAATACTTGGTAAAGGCTGGGTAGACGCTGCTGCCCAGGGCGGTGCCGTGGCCGTCGGCTACCATGTCCATGATCTCCTGGCGGTCGATGGCATAGCACAGGGCCTGCCGCACCAGCTCATTGTCGAAGGGCTTGGCCCGGTTATTCAGATACACCGCCTGCACCAGGTTCATGGTACCCTCCAGTACCTGGAAGCGGCTGTCCAGCTGGGCCGCCTGGGCGGCGGTCAGATGGGCGCACAGGTCGATGGAGCCGCCGTTGAGGTTCATCACCAGCGCGTCGGCATTGTCGCAGATCTTATAGGTCACCTTGTCCAGCCAGGCGGCCTCGCCCCAATAGTCGGCGAAGCGCTCCACCACAAAGTCCTGCTGGGGTGTGCGGGAAACGAACTTGAAGGGGCCGGTGCCCACGGGGCAGGTGGTCTGCTCCGTGTAATCTGCCGGGATGATGGCCACGGTCATGTAGCTGATAAACTCCAGATCCTTCTGGGCAATGGTCACGGCAACGGTGCGCTCGTCCAGGGCCTCCACGCCGGTAACGACAGAAAAAGCCGCCACCAGAGGGGCTTCCTGACCCTCCGGCACGGCGGCGCAGCGTTCGATGGAATAGACAACATCCTCCGCGGTCACGGTCTGGCCGTTGTGGAACTTCACGCCCTCACGCAGGGTGAAGGTGTAGGTGGTGCCCGTCTCGTCCAGCTCGTACTTCTCTGCCACGGCGGGGATGAGCTCACCCTTGGAGTTGGGCTTTACCAGTCCCTCGAAGATGTTGAATAAGACCTCTCTGGTTCCTGCTGCCACCATGTGGTGGGGGTCAAGACTGTCGTCCAGGTCCTGAGCGATGCCCACGGTGATCTCGCCACCGCGCACGGGCTCGCCCGTTTCGCCGTTATTTCCTTGTGCGCCGGGGTTCTCGCTGCCGCCTCCGCATCCGCTGAGTGCGGCGCAGGCCATAACCAGCGCCAGGAAAAGAGCCACTAACTTCTTTTTCATAGCTTTCTCCTTTTTTGCCTGCCGCAGCGTTGGCGGTCAGGCCAGAAATAATGGTGCTTTATTCAGTTGTCCATGCGGAGAGTACCACATTTCACCGCCGATTGCAAGTGTTTTTTGCGTATTTCTCCGCTCTTTGTGAAAGTTTTACCTATCTTCCCTGCGCATGGGGCCGTGATTTTACCCGCTGGGCTACAAAATGTTGTGGCGCAGCGGGGGAAACTATAGTATAATATACCCGTGACAACCTGAGGTTGCGGCGTTTTTTTCGCCGCGCAAACAGAGGTTGGTAGACAGCGCGGCCGCGTCGTGCTATGCTGCACGCAGAGAGAAACGGAGGAATGGGGCCATGGCCTTTGGAGAACGCTTACAGGATGTTCGCCGCCGCAGCGGCCTGACCCAGGAGCAGTTTGCTGCGGAGCTGAAGGTGTCCCGCCAGGCGGTGAGCAAGTGGGAGTCCTGCCGGGGCTACCCGGAGCTTGAGAAGATCATCTATATCTGCAACCGCTGGCAGGTGACCATGGACGAGCTGTTCGAGGAGGAGGTGCCCCACGGGCGCCCGCCGGAACCCGCCGCATCGCCGCTGCCGGAGCGCAGCCTGAAAAGCGCCCTGTCTGGCTTCATTACCAATCTTGCGCCCCGGAACAAGTGGCTGGCCCTGGGAGCCATGGCCGGGACATTGCTGCTGGCCCTGGTGATGGGGCTGCTGCTGAAAGGAGGAACATCGGATATGATGACGCTGATCTGGATCGCCGCCATGGTGGTCTTCGGCGTGGTGGAGGCCGTCACCGCAGGGCTGACCTCCATCTGGTTCGTGGCGGGCTCTGTGGCGGGACTCATTGCCGCCTGCTGCTGCGGAGCGGTGTGGCTGCAGATCACGCTGTTTTTCGTGGTGTCCATCGCTGCCCTGGCCTTTACCCGCCCCTTGGCAAAGAAGCTGCTGTATAAGGATGTCACCGCCACCAATGCCGACCGCGTTCTGGGCCAGACGGCCCGGGTCACGGAGGCCATCGACAACAGCGTGCCCACCGGCGCAGTCTATGTAGGCGGCGTGACCTGGACGGCCCGCAGCCAGGACGGCCAGCCCATCCCCCGGGATGTCCAGGTGCGGGTGGTGCGCATGGAGGGCGTGCGCCTGTTCGTGGAGCCGATACATAACACAGTCCATACAGAAAAATAAAGATATAACAGGAGGAACAACAAATGCCCAACGATTTCAATTTCCCTACGGCGCTGGCCATTGCCATCGTGGTGGTGCTGGTGCTCATCATCATCGTGCGCTGCATCTATGTGGTGCAGCAGTCCAAGGCCTTCGTGGTGGAGCGCCTGGGCGCCTTCCACGCCGTGTGGGGCGTGGGCCTGCACTTTAAGGTGCCCTTCATCGACCGGGTGGTGAAGAAGGTCAGCCTGAAGGAGCAGGTGGCGGACTTCGATCCCCAGCCCGTCATCACCAAGGACAACGTCACCATGCAGATCGACACCGTCATCTACTTCCAGATCACCGACCCCAAGCTGTATACCTATGGCGTGGAGTACCCCATGAGCGCCATCGAAAACCTCACCGCCACGACCCTGCGTAATATCATCGGTGAGCTGGAGCTGGACGAGAGCCTCACCTCCCGCGACACCATCAACGCCAAGATGCGCTCCATCCTGGACGAGGCCACGGATCCCTGGGGCATCAAGGTCAACCGCGTGGAGCTGAAGAACATCCTGCCGCCCCGCGAGATCCAGAACGCCATGGAGCGTCAGATGAAGGCCGAGCGCGAGCGCCGCGAGTCCATCCTCCAGGCCGAGGGCGAAAAGGCCAGCCAGATCCTGGTGGCCGAGGGCGAAAAGCAGGCCACCATCCTGAAGGCCGACGCCGCCAAGCAGGCCAGGATCATGGCCGCCGAGGCCGAGGCTGAGTCCATCATGAAGGTGCAGCAGGCCCTGGCCGACGCCATGCGTATGCTCAACGAGAACGCCCCCAATGACCAGGTCATCAAGCTCAAGAGCCTGGAGGCCCTGCAGAAGGTCGCCGACGGTAAGGCCACCAAGATCATCATCCCCAGCGAGATCCAGGGCCTGGCCGGTCTGGCCACCTCCGCCAAGGCGCTGCTGGAGAGCGATCCCCCGCAGACATAAAAAATTAACAGAAAATTTTTACAACTGTTGCATTTGCAACTTATAAGATGGGCGTTTCCGTGTTATACTGCATTCAGTCGATAAGGGAACGCGGTTCCCGGAACAAAATATACTGAATCAATATAATGGAGGAAAAGATTATGAAAAAGTGGGTCTGTCCTGTTTGCGGTTATGTTCATGAAGGTGACGTTCCCCCCGCCGAGTGCCCGGTGTGCCATGTGGCCGGCGAGAAGTTCCTGCTGCAGAGCGAGGAGAAGTCCTGGGCCGCTGAGCACGTTGTCGGCGTGGGCAAGGTCTTCGGTGACGATGTGCCCGAGGAGGTTCGTCAGCAGATCATTGCCGACCTGCGCGCCAATTTCGAGGGCGAGTGCACTGAGGTAGGTATGTACCTGGCTATGGCCCGCGTGGCCCATCGCGAGGGCTATCCCGAGATCGGTATGTACTGGGAGAAGGCCGGCCTGGAGGAGGCCGAGCACGCTGCCAAGTTTGCCGAGCTGCTGGGCGAGGTGGTCACCGACTCCACCAAGAAGAACCTGGCCATGCGTGTGGATGCCGAGAACGGCGCCACCGCCGGCAAGTTCGAGCTGGCCAAGCTGGCCAAGAAGTACAACCTGGATGCCATCCACGACACCGTCCACGAGATGGCCCGTGACGAGGCCCGCCACGGCAAGGCCTTCGAGGGTCTGCTGCAGCGCTACTTCGGCTAAGACAAAGTACAAACAAGGGAGAGGCATCGCCTCTCCCTTGTTTTTATTTGGTTCAAAACCGCAGCTGCTCGTTGAGGCGGCGCATCCGGGCGGGTTCCATCTTGACCACCCGCCGGTCAAAGCTCACCAGGCCGTTGACCTCGTCCTCCACGTCGCTGAGCTGGGTATACACCGCGGCGGAGAGGCCCTGGGCCGCCACCAGGGGCTGCAGCTGCTTTTCATACAGCTGCTCCAGGGCCGCCATCCAGCTCTCCGCGTCCTGATAGCTCCGGTAGCCGAAGCTGCGCTCCGTGGTGTAGTGCTCCGGTACCGGGAGGCTGTAGCCGCCAAACTCTGTCAGGGTCAGCACCCGTCGCCCGTCGTTTTTCATCCGCAGGGGCCGGTAATAGATGTGGCGGCTCTTCAGGTCGCCACCCTCCTGGTCATGCCAGCCGGAGGCGTGATCAATGGGCCGGGTGGGATCCAGCTCCCGCAGCTGCCGGGTCACGGCCAGTGCGTCAAATTGGCCCCAGCCCTCGTTGAAGGGTACCCACAAGGCCAGGGAGGGGCAGTTATACAGCAGCGCCACCGTGTCCTCCATGTCCCGGTAAAACTGCTGCCGCCCCGCCTCGCCGACCCGGCCCAGCCGGGCGGAGGGCGTGTCCTTCAGGTGCAGGCCCAGGAAGGGCAGCACCTGCATATACAGGGGGCGGAAGGACTCGAAGCAGGACACCAGATCCTGCCAGACCAGGATGCCCAGCCGGTCGCAGTGGTAGTACCAGCGCAGGGGCTCGATCTTGATGTGCTTGCGCAGGAGGTTGAAGCCCATGTCTTTGGCTGTCCGGATGTCCCAGATCATGGCCTCGTCGGCGGGCGGGGTATACAGGCCGTCGGACCAGTAGCCCTGATCCAGCAGGCCACTCTGGAACAGCGGCCTGTCGTTCAGAGCCAGTACCCGCCGTCCCCGGTGCTCCACGACGGAGAATTTTCGCATACCGAAGTAGCTCTCCACCCGGTCGCCGCCGGGCAGCGTCACATCCAGGTCGTACAGGAAGGGATCCTCCGGGCTCCAGGGGCGGAAGTCCTCCGGCAGGAGGCTGTCGCCGTCGCCGTTTTCGTCGGCCCAGTCCTCCGCGATGCAGCGGCCCGCCGCCCGCACCACCACGCTGGCCCCCGCCGGCTCCGGCGCGTCGATGTGCCAGTGCAGGCAGCGCCCGTCATAGTCCGGGGTCAGCCGCAGGGCCCGCACATAGTTTTCCGGCACACTCTCCAGCCATACCGTCTGCCAGATGCCGGACTGGGCGGTGTACCAGATGCCGCCCCGGCGCAGGCGCTGCTTGCCAAAAGCGTGCACGCCGCCCTCCGGGTCGTCGGTCACGGCCACGGTGAGCCGGTTCTCTCCCGGCTGCAGGGCGGCGGTGATGTCCAGCGTGAAGGGCAGATAGCCCCCCTCGTGGCCGCCCACGGCCCTGTCGTTCACCAGCACCCGGCAGCACTGATCCACCGCGCCGAAGTGCAGCAGTACCCGATCCCGCCGAAAGCCATCCGGCAGGGTGAAGCGTCGCTCGTACCACAGGGTCTCGCCGCTTTGCAGCTGGAAATCGCAGCCGGACAGCAGGCTCTCCGGCGAAAAGGGAACCAGAATCTGTCCCGTGCGGCGGCGGGAGTACTCGTCGCCGTCCTCCACCGTGTAGTCCCACAGGCCGTTGAGGCAGAGGTAGCTGTCCCGCCGCAGCTGGGGCCGGGGATACTCGGGCAGGGGGCAGCCGCGGTCGATGTGCTCACCCCAGGGGGTATACAGCCGCCTCATCGCGCCGCCTCCTTCCGCTTCAGCAGCAGAGCCGGGAGCAGCAGCAGGAGCAGGGCCGCTCCCGCGGCCAGGAAGATCTCCGCCGTGGGCACCTGTTTGACCGTGCCCAGCTCCTCATAGGTCATGCCGGTACCCCGGATCACCGCCGCGCCAATATAGGGGCCGGTGACCATGGGCAGCAGCACCTGAAACACGATGCGGATGCCCTGGAACAGGCCGGCCTTCCCCTCCGGGGTGTAGTCCCGGATGAGGCCGCCCACGCAGGCGGACACCACCATGCCGCCGGAGAGCATCACGATACCCGCCAGGAGCACAAACAGCTGGCTGCGGGCGAAGTACATCAGCACCAGCCCCACGAAGCCCACGGCAGCGGCGGGCAGCAGACAGCGCAGCTTGCCCAGCCGGTCGATGGGCCGTCCGGCCAGCACCGACAGCAGCGAGCTGACCACCAGCACGCCGCCCAACAGCAGGGTATAGTCCGTGTAGCCCAAAAAGCGCTGGATGTAGATGATGAGATAGGGCATATACACCTGTTGGCTCATGCAGTAGACCCCCAGGGCCGCCAGGGCCAGGTACAGCCTGGGCTGCGCCCGGATCACGGAGGGCCGGAAGCCATAGAGTATGTTGGAGAAGTACGTCCCCTGTCCCCGGGGCAGCTGCGGCTCCCGGATGAAAAAGCAGCCCAGCAGACCGCCCAGGCAGGTGACGCCGCCCACGATCAGGAAGAACAGTTGCCAGTTCCCGGCTTGGGTCAGGCCGTCCAGCAGACCGAACACCACCAGCATGGCCAGCAGCGGCATAATGGCCAGCACCGCCTCCACCCTGCCCCGGTTCTCCGGCACGGTGACGTCCGTGACCCAGGCGTTGAAGGCCGCGTCGTTGGCGGTGGAGCCGAAGAAGGTCATCACGCAGTCCAGCACCACCACCAGCACCGCCGCGCCGTGGGCCGCCGTGGCCACGGGATTGCCCTTGATGAGGGCGAAGGCGGCGATGCTGAGGCCCCACAGCAGATAGCCCGCCACGATGAAGGCCTTGCGCCGGCCCAACCGGTCGCTGAGAGCCCCCATCAGCAGGGTGGTCAGCGTGGCGGTGACGGCGCTCCAGGCCACCATGGCGGCAATCATGGACGCGTCACCGGAGATGGTGTTGTACAGGAACACGTTGAAATACATATTCTCAATGACCCAGGCCACCTGTCCAAACAGGCCGAAGGTCAGCAGGGCCGCCCAGGTGCGGCCACCCAATTTTGCGCTCATTTACCGTTCCTCCTTCTCAAGATTCCAGCCATAGAGCGGATAGCGCTGCACCGCGCCAAAGAGTTTTTGCCGCAGGCCCGGATAGCGCTGCTCCAGCGAGGCGATGAGCTCCTTCACCTCCTGGCGTCGGCTGGCCCCGTTGGCCGGGCAGGGATTGTGCACCACCGGCAGCTGCAGCCGCTCCACCACCCGGCGGATGTCCTCCTCCCGGCAGTACAGCAGCGGCCGGATCTGGGTCACGTCCATGCGGTCCAGATATGTCACCGGCTGGAAGCAGCCAATGCGCCCCTCGAACAGCAGGTTCATCAGCAGCGTCTCGATGGCGTCGTCATAGTGGTGCCCCAGGGCGATCTTGTGGATGCCCCGCTCCACCAGGGCCGTGTTCAGACTCCCGCGGCGCATTTTCGCGCACAGGGAGCAGGGATTCTTCTCCTGCCTCTCCCGAAACACGATGTCGTATACCGGTACCTGAATACGGATATAGGGTACCTCCAGCTGGCGGCACATCTCCGCCACGCCGTCAAAGCACATCCCCGGCGTGCCCGTCTCCAGGGTGATGGCCTGGAGCTGATAGGGAACGGGGTAGAAGCTGCGCAGCCGGGCCAGAGCGGCCAGGGTCAGCAGGCTGTCCTTCCCGCCGGAAACGCCCACGGCGATGTTGTCGCCGGGCTCGATCATGTGATAATCCTCCATGCAGCGCCGCACCAGGCCCAGAATTTTTTGCATCTGCATCGGCTCCCTTCCAAAATTAAAATTGCCATCTGAGAAAACAAGAGATATTGAGAGAAAACAAGAGAAAAGACCAGATGTTCAAGCTGTAAATTAAAATGCGGTTGACATTTTTCTTCCCTTGTGGTATAAATAGGCTTGCGCGTTCGCCGCGCATCTCTCTCCCGATTGTAGCAAGGGAGCCCGAAAAAGTAAAGCAAACATTCTATAAATTGGAGGAAAAAACCATGTCCACTTATATGGCAAACAAGGCCAACATCGAGCGCAAGTGGTACGTCGTGGATGCCGCCGGCAAGCCCCTGGGCAAGACCGCCGTCATCGTGGCTGACCTGCTGCGCGGCAAGGGCAAAGTCACCTACACCCCCCACGCTGACTGCGGCGACAACGTCATCGTTATCAACGCGGCCAAGGCCACTCTCTCCGGCAACAAGATGGAGCAGAAGTACTATCGCACCCACTCCGGTTGGGTGGGCGGTCTGAAGGAGACCAAGTACCGCATCCTGATGCAGGACAAGCCGGAGCTGGCCATGCGCGTGGCCGTCCGCGGCATGATGCCCCGCAACATCGTCACCAAGGACTCCCTGAAGCGTCTGCACATCTACGCCGGCGAGCAGCATGAGCATGCCGCTCAGAAGCCCGAGCTGGTCAAGTAAGGAGGAAAAGAAGAATGTATCAGTCCAAGAACCCCTACAAGTACGGCACCGGCCGCCGCAAGTCCTCCGTGGCTCGTGTGCATCTGTTTGAGAATGGCACCGGCGCTATCACCATCAACGGCCGCGACATCGACGAGTACTTCGGTCTGGAGACTCTGAAGATGGTGGTTCGTCAGCCTCTGAACGCTACCAACACCCTGGGCAAGGTGGACATCGTGGCTACCGTCGAGGGCGGCGGCGTGTCCGGCCAGGCCGGCGCTCTGCGTCACGGCATCAGCCGCGCTCTGCTGCTGGTGAACCCCGAGTACCGCGCCATCCTGAAGAAGGCCGGTTTCCTCACCCGCGATCCTCGTATGAAGGAGCGTAAGAAGTACGGTCTGAAGGCCGCCCGTCG
>CAZUYE010000034.1:0-19563 GCA_964624925.1 uncultured Oscillospiraceae bacterium
CGTTGCGGCGCTCCCGCCCCCTCCGTGGAGGAGCTGAAGGCCCAGGGCTACACCCACATTCTCTTCGCCGTGGGTGCCTGGAAGCCCGGTAAGCTGGAGATTCCCGGCGACGTAGCCGGCGCCATCCAGTGGATGAAGGGCGTCAAGGCCGGCCACATCTCCGTCTCCGGCAGCGTGGCCGTCATTGGCGGCGGCAATACCGCCATGGACGCCGCCCGCCTGGCCAAGCGCTCCGGCGCGCAGCAGGTCACCCTTGTATATCGCCGCACCCGCAAGTTCATGCCCGCCGACGAGCACGAGCTGGCCCTGGCCCTCCAGGACGGCGTTACCTTCGCGGAGCTGGCCGCTCCCGTGAAGCAGGAAAACGGTCTGCTGACCTGCGAGAAGATGGTGCTGGGCCAGCCCGACGCCTCTGGCCGCCGCAGCCCCGTGGGCAGCGGGGAGTATTTCACCATCCCCTGCGACCTGGTGATCTCCGCCGTGGGCGAGCAGGTGGACGACGCGCTGATGGCCGCCAACGGCATCGCCGTGGACAGCAAGGGCCGCCCTGCCTTCCAGACCAACCTCCCCGGTGTGTACGCCGCCGGTGACGCCGTCCGTGGCCCCGCCACCGTGGTGGAGGGCATTGCCGACGCCGCCCGCTTTGCCGAGGCCGTCATCGGTGCCCCCTATACCTACGACATCCCCCAGCAGGCCCGCATCACCAAGACCGATGCCCAGGCCAAAAAGGGCATCCTCTCCATGAGTGGCTGCATCTGCCAGGAGGGTCAGCGCTGCCTGCAGTGCTCCACCGTCTGCGAGAACTGCGTGGACTCCTGCCCCAACCGGGCCAACGTGGCCATCACCCTGCCCGACGGCAGCCACCAGATCATCCATGTGGACAAGATGTGCAACGAGTGCGGCAACTGCACCCAGTTCTGCCCCTATACCTCCGAGCCCTGCCACGACAAGTTCACCCTGTTCCAGACAGCCGAGGACATGGCCGACTCCCACAACGCCGGCGTCCTGTTCCTGGATGGCAGCCGGGTGCGCGTGCGTCTGGCCGGTGAGCCGAAAGAGTATGACCTCTCCGGCGACAACAACCTGCCCCCGGAGCTGGAGGTTCTCATTCTCACCCTCCGTGACAAGTACGGCTACCTCTTTGCCTGAGCCAATACAGCAACAAAGCCTTGCGGGCCTCTCCGGCCCGCAAGGCTTTGCACATTTTATTTACCTTTATGCGTCGTAAACGCCCAAAATCACAATACCGATCACCACCAGCGCGATCATCATATAGTGCTTCACCGACAGCTTCTCCTTCAGGAATATCCGGCTCCACAGCACCGAGGCCACGCAGTAGGCAGAAATGATGGGGGCGGAGATGGCCACATGGGCGGTATCCGCCAGCGCGAAGATATAGGCGAACTGGCCCGCCGTCTCAAAAGCCGCACCAGCATACTTGGGGGCCTCCTGCCGGGCGATAAGCTTCTGCTTCCGGATCAGCACCACATAGACAAAGCACACCACACCGGCAAACAGGAAGGTCAGCTCATAGGCACAGTTGGCGGCGGAGGCGGCATAGTCGGAGCACTCGTCCAGGGTGGAATAAAGCCCCTGGCTCAGGGCGCTGTTCGCCAGCTTCTCCAGCACCAGGGAGTCGGCAAAGGTGCCGGCGGCGTCCAGGATGCAATAGGCAATGGGCAGGATCAGCGCCAGGGCGGACTTGGCATAGCGGCGGTTGGCCGCCTCCTGCCTCTTTTGCCGCAGTTCCTCGTCCTCGTGGGCCTCCACGATGCCCAGCCCGATCACGCCCACGCACACCAGGGCCGTGGCCGCCAGCTGAGCCGGCACCAGTTCACCCAGGCCACCAGTGATGAGGCACAGCACCGCCACCAGCGCGCCGGAGGAGTTGCAGATGGGGGACGAGATGGACAGCTCGATGTACCGCAGGCCGATGTAGCCCATGGCCATGGACAGGATGTACAGCGCCGACACCGGCAGATAGGTCCAGATGATCTCCCAGGTCACATCCACCCCGCCGATGAATATCTCATAGGCCGCGTGCAGGCCCATGACCACGCCCACCGCCGTCACCATCTTCAGATGGCTGTATTTATCCGTCTCCGACTGGCAGCCGATCTTGGAGAACAGATCCGATCCGCTCCAGCACAGCAGCGCAATGATAGAAAGCCAAAACCACATGGAAATTTTCTCCTTTTCTCGTTACAGCTCAATCAATCCCGCGTCCAGCAGCTTCTGCAGGCTCATCAGGATGCCCAGCTTGGCGTGATACCAGGTCAGGCCACCCTGGAAATAGACCGCGTAGGGCGGGCGGATGGGCCCGTCAGCAGACAGCTCGATGGACGCGCCCTGCACAAAGGCTCCCGCCGCCATGATGACCTCGTCGTCGTAGCCGGGCATGTCCCAGGGCTCCGGGGTCACATAGCTGTCCACCGGCGCGGCAGACTGGATGCCCTTGCAGAAGGCCACCATGGCCTCCCGGCTGCCCAGCTCCACCGCCTGGATGATATCCCGCCGTGTCTCGCCGCTGCCGGGCACCACCCGGAAGCCCAGCTTCTCGTAGCAGGCGGCGGCAAACACCGCCCCCTGCACGGCGGAGGCCACCACCGTCGGTGCCAGGAACAACCCCTGATAGAAGCTGGTCAGCAGGCCCAGATTGGCGCCCACCTCCCGGCCCAGCCCCGGTGCGCTGAGGCGGAAGGCGCAGCGCTCCACGCAGGCGGTGGTGCCGCAGATGTAGCCGCCCGTGGGGGCCAGACCGCCACCCAGATTCTTGATGAGACTGCCCACCACCATGTCCGCGCCCACGTTACTGGGCTCCTGCAGCTCCACGAACTCGCCGTAGCAGTTGTCCACCATACACAGCACATCCGGCTTGCAGGACTTGCAGAAGGCGATGAGCTTTCCGATCTCCTCCACAGAGAAGGAGGGCCGGGTAGCGTAGCCCTTGGAGCGCTGGATGGTCACCAGCTTCGTCTTTTCGTTGATGGCCGCCCGGATGCCCTCATAGTCAAAGCCGCCGTCGGGCAGCAGATCCACCTGCCGGTAGCTGACGCCGTACTCCTTCAGGGAGCAGGGAGAGGGCCGGATACCGATGACCTCCTCCAGGGTGTCGTAAGGCCCGCCCACCGGGGACAGCAGCTCGTCGCCCGGCAGCAGATTGGCCCCCAGGGCCAGTGCCAGGGCGTGGGTGCCGCAGGTGATCTGCGGCCGCACCAGCGCCGCCTCCGTGCCGAAGCAGTCGGCGTAGACCCGCTCCAGATTGTCCCGGCCCTCGTCATCGTAGCCGTAGCCGCTGGAGATGTTAAAGTGCGTAGCGTTCACGCGGTTTTTCTGCATGGCGGCGATGACCTTGGCCTGGTTGTATTCCGCCACCCGGTCGATGTGGCCGAACTGCTCCTCCAGCCCCGCCAGCACCTCCTCGCCAAAGCGCAGCACCGCCTCGCTGACGCCCAGCTCCCGATAGATCGCATTGGTATCCTTCATGCTTCCTCATTCCTCCCCATATCTTCCAATATCTGCGCCGCCACCTGATCCAGCACCTCCGGCTTGGAGATCACCAGACCGCTGTCGCCGCTGCCCAGGACCAGCACCGTGTCCCCCGGGCGAATGTCGTAAAACTCCCGAGCTTCCTTGGGGATCACGATCTGCCCCCGTTCACCGACCCGGGCCGTGCCGAAAATGCGGTGGTTCTTGGGCTTGCCCAGAATGTGCTTGCCTCCGGCCATTGCCTCACCTCATCATTTCATACTTTTCACACAAGTGTGACAGCTGACAGTATACCACATTTTTCCGCTTTTGCAAGAGCCCCACCGGAAAAATTAATCATTCCCGGCCATATCTTTTATAATAAAACATCCCAGAGGCGGTAAAACCTCCGGGATGCTTTGTTCATGCTATCCGTCTGTCTCAGCGCGCCCGGTTCAGCAGCACCTTCACCAGCTGCTCCGCCCGGCGACGGGTCGCCTCCTCGTCCATGCCCAGCACGTGGCCCTGTTCCACCACCACTCGGCCATTGACCATCACCAGCTCCGCCGGGCGGGCATATCCCACGGTGCCCAGCAGACAGGCGGGATCCTCCCTGGCTCCGGCCAGCTCCAGAATGTCCACGTTCAGCAGGAACAGATCCGCCGCCTTCCCCACCTCCAGGCTGCCGATGGCATCCTGACGGCCCAGCAGCCGGGCGCTGCCCATGGTGGCCATCTTCAGCAGTTTGTAGCCCGTGGGAGCTTTGGCGCTGTAGCGCAGCCGGTGCAGCAGATAGGCCGCACGGATCTCCGCCAGCAGGTTGGAGCCGTCGTTGGATGCCGAGCCGTCCACCGCCAGGCCCAGAGGCACTCCCAGTTCCAACATCTCCGGCACCCGGCACACGCCGGAGGCCAGCTTCATGTTGGACACCGGACAGTGAGCAATACCCGTCCCCGTATCGGCCAGCAGCCGCAGCTCCGCGTCATTGAAATGGATGCCGTGGGCGTACCACACGTCCTGCCCCAGCCAGCCGCAGGAAGCCATATAGTCCAGGGGCCGCATACCCACCGCCTGCAGGGTGAAGTCCTCCTCGTCCTTCGTCTCACACAGATGCGTGTGCAGCCGCACACCCATGGAGCGGGCCAGCGCCGCTGACTGCTTCAGCAGCTCCGTGGTCACGCTGAAGGGTGAGCAGGGAGCCAGGGCCACCTGGTGCATGGAAAAGCGGGCGGGGTCATGAAAGCGCTCCACCAGCCGCTGGCTGTCCCGCAGGATAGTGTCCACATCCTGTACCAGATCGTCCGGCGGTAGGCCTCCGTCGCTCTTGCCCCGGGACATACTGCCCCGCGTGGCGTGGAAGCGGATACCCAGCTCATCCGCCGCCCGGAACTGCTGGTCGATGAAATGCTCCGAGCCCTGCCGGGGGAAGACATAGTGGTGATCCATGCAGGTGGTGCAGCCGTATTTCAGCAGCTCCCCCATGCCCACCAGGGAGCTGGTATAGATGCACGCCTCGTCCAGTCCCCGCCAGATTTCATACAGGGTCACCAACCATGGAAAAAGCTCCATCCGCTGTACCTGTGGCAGATTCCGCGTAAAGGTCTGATACAGGTGGTGATGTGTGTTCACCAGGCCCGGGTACACGAAGCAGTGGGAGGCGTCGATGACGCGTTCCGCCGGCTGCTCCTCCTGGCCGATGTAGCGGATGAGTCCATCCTCCACCAGGATGTGGGCATTGCGCAGCACCCGGTCGTTTCCGTCCACGGTGACAATGGCCTGGGCATTTTGGATCAGTGTGGTGGCCATGATTTCATCTCCTTTTATACACAGCAGGGGTACGCAACCGCGTACCCCTGCTCAGCTTGACAAAAAGCCTCGCAGAGTTTGCGGCCCGCAGGCCGCAAATGCGCTTCAATCCGTTTTTCCCGGCGGCGTGTACGTCGGAAAAAACTCATTGCGCGAAGTGGAGTGTCGAGTGGAGGTACCTTTGGTGCCTCCATGAGGCACAGAACGCAGCGAAGCCTATAGTCAAAAAAGGACTAAAGCCCTTTTTTGACTATTTCAGCAGGGGTACGCAGCCGCGTACCCCTGCTGAAATATGCTGTGTTTACCGATAGATCTCGCCCGTGGTGGGGTTACCGGCGGCCTGAGACTCGTCGGTGTCGATGTGCATGGTGTATGCGCCGTCGTGGTTGATGCGCACGATCACATCGTCGAAGATCAGCTTCCGGCCCTCGCCGCCGCAAACGACCTTGATGATCTCCTTGTCCTGCAGACCCAGCTCCTGGGCGGTCTCCGGCGGAATATGCAGATGCCGCTTGGCAATGATAACACCGTGGCTCAGCTCCAGCTCGCCCTTGGGGCCCACCAGCTTGCACGCGCCGGCATTCTCCAGCTGGCCGCTCTCACAGATGGGAGCGGTGATGCCCAGGGTACGGGCGTCGGTGGCAGAGACCTCCACCTGGTTGTACTTGCGCACGGGGCCCAGGATGGTCACGTTGGCCATCTCCTTCTTGGGGCCCACGATGGTCAGCCGCTCATTGCTGGCATACTGGCCAGGGTAGGACAGGGTCTTGCGGGGGGTCAGCTGATAGCCCTCACCGAACAGCAGCTCCACGGCCTCCTGGGTCAGATGGATGTGCCGGGCAGAGGTTTCGATCATGAAAGACATTGTACACTCCTCCTATTGTTGACGCTTTCGCGCTTCGTTTCTATCTATTGTAGCACAATTTGCTGCGCCTTGCAAGGAAAAAGGTGCGTCCTTTTCAATTTCTGTCAGCAGCTCCTTCTCCGGCGGCACATGGCCCGCCAGAGCGGCGTTTTTCAGCCGCCAGTCGCCGGATACCTCCCGCAGCACCCGCAGCTGAGGCGGCAGGGCAACGTCCTGCTCCTCCCGCTCCAGCTCCACTTCCAGCACGGCAATGCGCTGCCAGAAGGGGTACACGTCGATCTCAAAATCCAGCCCCGCCCAGGGCAGCACATAGCGCCGCTTGCGCAGCGTCACCCGCCCCGGATCCCGGCGCTGCAGCAGCACCCCGTACTCCTGCGCGTCGATCTCCCGCTCCCGCTCCACGCAGCTGCGGTCGCTGATGCGCTCCTTCTCCGTATAGAAGAACTGCTCACGCGGCCCCGTCCGGCGGCGCACCCGGGCGCTGATCCCCGGCGAGGCAAGCAGATAGGTCTGCTCTATGTCCCACTGCACGGCACAGCGCCGCAGCAGCGCCTCCTCCGGCATATGGATGAGAAACTTCCGTTCGATCTCCAGGGGCTCTGTCACAGCTCATCAAACTCCTCTCTTGTCATCAGCAGATTCATGACCTCCAGCATGGCGTTGGGGCTCAGGTGGGCGGGCAGCTGCAGCTTTTGAAGCAGCTGCTGCCTCCTCTGCGCGGAGCCCGGGCCGATGAGCCCTTTGTCCAGCAGATCCGCCTTGCTCAGCGCCGCAGCGGGTTCGGCGGACTTCTCCCCCACAAAGGTGGCGCCGCAGCGGCGCAGGGTCTCCAGCAGCACCTGGGGACTCATACCCTCCACGCCCAGCTTCCCCTCCTTGCCCGGATGGCGCTTGCGCTTCTCCTTTCCGGCCATGTCGGGAATATACGCCTGCTTGAGCTGCTGGGGTGGGATAGCGCCCTTGAGATAGTTCCGGATGACAAAGCCCGCACCGTCCGGATCGGTCAGCAGGATCACCCCCCGCTTCTCCGCCAGTCGGCGCAGGAAGGCCAGCTTTTCCCGGTCGTTGAACACGGAAAAGCCTCCCGTCTCCACGATGGTGGCATCCACCACCTGGGACAGGGTGTTGCGGTCATAGCGGCCTTCCACCACAATGACCTCCTGAATGCGCGGCTTCATCTGCGCCCCGCCAATTCCATCAAAAACAGCTTCAATTCGTCCTCCCTCTGCCGATCCGTCATGCTGACGCTCTTCATCCGCCGATCCAGCCTCTGGCAGCGCAGCACCGCCGTCTGGCACCAGTCGTGATCCACCTTCCGGGCCGCCTGCAGCAGGAGCTTGGCCGGATAGTCGCTGCTCATGCTCCACAGCTGCTTGAGCCAGAGCTTGTCCTTCCCGTTGTCCAGGGCCATCCGGGCTGTATACAGCCGCCGCAGCTCCTTGCCGATGGCGGCCAGGATTACAATGGGCTCCGTCTGCATCCGCAGCAGCTCCCCCAGTACCCGGGCCGCGTCGTCGTACTTCCCGGCAGTGATGCTGTTGGTCATGTCGAAGACCTGCGCGTCCAGAATGGGCTCCGCCACGGCGTTGATGTCCTCTATGGTGATGCGTTCCGCTTTGGCATAGGCGGCGATCTTGCCGATCTCCGGCACCAGGTCGGTCATCAGCGTTCCGCAGGTGAACAGCAGATGGTCGGCGGTGGCCCCGTCGATGTCGTGTCCCTCCGCCGCAAAGCGCCGCTTCAGCCAGCGCAGCAGCTGTTCCCGTTCCTGTTGGCAGAACTCCACCTCCTGCACATGGTCACTGATGGCGGCGCAGAGCTTTTTCATCTTGCCATCCCGCTTGTAACTCAGCAGATCGTATACGAACACCAGCGTACAGTATTCCGGAAAGTCCCCCAGCAGCTCGATCAGCATCGTCCGCTGCCCCTCGTCCAGGCGGAACAGATCCATGTCATCCACCAGCACCAGCGTGTGCTGGGCCATCATGGGCATGGCTTCCACTACCTCTGCCAGCTCCTGGATCCGCAGCGTCTTCCCGGCCAGGCGGTGGTAGTTGAACTCCTCAAAGCCCGCCGGGATCAGCAGCTGCCGCAGTTCTTCCAGGCAGCGCTGACGCAGGTAGGTCTCCTCCCCGTAAAAGATGTATATATTGTCCACAGACCCAGCCTTCAGCCCAGCCCGCAGTCGTTGATAGGCCGCGCCGCTGCTTTTGCCGCTTTTACCTGCCATTTCCATCACCTCGGTTTACGTTGATCCAAATATTTCCCTGCTCATCCGTGCGGTAAACGGCTGCACCGTGCCGCCGCAGCCGCCCTATGGCCTCTTGAGTGGGGTGGCCATAGCTATTGCTGCCCACGCTGATAACAGCTGTCTCCGGCTTCACCTGCTGCAAAAATACATCGGTGGAGCTGTAGCGCGAGCCGTGATGCCCCACCACCAGCACCTCAATGTCCGGCAGCTCATACAGCTCCAGCAGCTTGCGTTCCGTGATGCCCGCCATGTCCCCTGTCAGCAGCAGATCGAAGGCTCCGGCGGAGCACAGAAAGGTCAGTCCCTGCTCGTTGAGGTCGCCGCTGCCCACCGGTGGATAGATGTTGAGCGTAGCGCTGCCCATGGGGAGACTGTAAAAGCTGCGCACCATCGTCACGGCGACATCGTGCTCCCCGGCCAGCTCCACCAGTCGCTCCCGCGCGCCGTATTCGTCCTCGATATCCGGCATATACAGCCGATCCACCTCCATGCGGGAAAACAGCTCCTCTATACCATTGGTGTGATCGGCGTGGTAGTGGGTAATGGCCAGGGCATCCAGATGCCAGATACCCATGCTCTGCAGCTGGTCAGCGGCCCGAGCCCCGGCGCTGACAAATCCGTTGCTGGAGCCGCAGTCCACCAGCACCGCCGCCTGGTCGGTATACAACACCACGCTCTCACCCTGCCCCACGTCCAGCACCACGGCGTTGAGCACACCATAGCGATACTGCTGCGCATTGAGTCCCACCGCCAACACCAGCGTCAGCGCTGCCAACACACCTGCCACGGCCCACTTGCGCCGCCGTTCCCGGCTCAGTGCGCACAGGCCCAGCATGGCATAGACATACAGTAGCCAGTAGGGCAAAAAGCGATTGGAATAGGACAGCGCATGGCCCGGCAAACTGCTGAGCGTCTCCGCGATCCACAGCACATAGCGCACCAGCAGCACACAGACCCAGCCCAGCAACTGCGCCGCCGGCAGCCAGATGAAGCCCAGCAGCACCGTCACAAAGCCCACCATGAAGCTCCAGCCCGCCACAGGCACCGCCAGGAGATTGCTCAGCGGCGAGACCAGCGTGAGGGTGTTGAAATAGATGCCCGTCAGCGGCGTGGTGAATACCAGCGCCGCCAAGGAGGCGGACAGATTGGCCCCTAGAAAGCTTATAAAGCCCCGCAACCAGCGCTTTTTTCCGGTATACAGGCCGCTGATGGCCCCGTGCAGCCGTGGCGAGAAACACACAAGCCCCAGCGTAGCGGCAAAGCTCAGCTGCAAGCTGATGCTCCCGGCGGCAAAGGGGTTGGCCAGCAGGATCACCAGCAGCGCTGCACCCAGGCTGGTGGGCCCGTCACTGTCCCGCTTGAACAGGGGCGCGGTCAGCAAAAAGATCTGCATGATGCACGAGCGCACCACCGACGGCGACAATCCCACCACCAGCATATAAAACAGCAGCACCGTAATGGTCACTGCAACACCCGGCCGCCGCCGGCCTCCCGGCAGCAGCAGCTGCAGCAAGCTGACCAGGAACGCACAGTGCAGCCCCGATACCGCGAACAGATGCGCCAGCCCCGCCTGGGACATGGCCGTGCTGTCCCGAACAGACAGCCCGCTGCGGTCTCCGGTGAGCTCCGCCGTCAAAAAGGCGGCCACGGTGTCGTCCGCCCAGATCTCCGCGATCCGCTCCTTCATGCTGTGGGACACCCGCTGCGGTAACCAGCGCAGGCTGTCCCGGCTCCCGTCATACACCCGTACCTCCCCCCGAAGATACAGCAGCGCATAAATGCCCCGGGAGGTAAAGGTGCTGATATCACTGTCATGGATCCGCCCCGCGTCCTGCCAAAGCGCCTTGCCGCTGAGCCGCTGCCCCGGCTCCAGATCGTTCAGCTCCGACCCCGCATAGAGTACGGCCTTTGCCGGGCTGTGACCGTCGTCCAGCAGCACCGTCAGCTTTACGCCCTGCTCCGTCGGCTGGGGATAGTCCACCAGGGTAACCAGGAAGAAATTCTCCTGGTTGCACAGCTGCCTCACCGGCTCCTGTACCAGCGCCTGATAGCCAAAATGATACAGCAGTCCCGCACACGCGGCACACAGCACCAGCAGCGCCCGCTGTCTCAGCCGCTGCGGCAGCCTCCTCCGCAGCAGCCCCGCCGCCAGTGCCAACACGCCGCAGCCTCCGGCGGCCCACAAAAGCCAGCCCTCAAAGGGCAGCAGAACCGCCGCGAACACAGCCGCGGCAAAAGAAAACGCAATGGTAGCCAGCGTGCGCACGATCAGCCATCCTCCCCTCATTTCTCCTATTATTATACCAGATATCCCACCCGGTAACAAGAGCTTGACGCTTTTTCTGCGCCGCCGCGCATGAAACGCATCATTCCGGCCACACTAAGCTCGCAGCATGGCTGCGAAAGGAGGTGCCCTTATGGAGCGCAAAAACGATCGCCAGACCCAGGAGCAAAACCGCAACCAGAACCGCAACACCACCCAGACCGACCGTCAGAACCGCAACACCCGCCAGGAGCAGACCCAGAACCAGAATAAGCGCTGAACCCATTGAAAAAGAGGGCCCGCGGGCCCTCTTTTACGTTATTGACACTTCTTCACCCGCAGCGCCCGTATGGCATTGAGCACCGCCAGCACCATAACGCCCACGTCGCCAAAGACCGCCAGCCACATCCCGGCCACACCCAGCGCCACCAGCAGCAGACACAGCAGCTTGACCGCCAGGGCGAACACGATGTTCTCATACACAATGCGCAGGCAGCGGCGGGAATGGCGAATGGCAACCGCTATCTTCATGGGATCATCGTCCATCAGCACCACGTCCGCCGCCTCGATGGCGGCATCGGATCCCATGGCCCCCATGGCGATGCCCACATCGGCCCGTGCCAGCACCGGCGCATCGTTCACGCCGTCGCCCACAAAGGCCAGCTTGCCCCGCCGGCTGCCCAGCAGCCGCTCCACCTGGCTCACCTTGTCCCCTGGCAGCAACTGACTGTGTACCTCGTCGATGCCCAGGCCCGCGGCCACCTGTTCCGCCACGGCCTGCCGGTCACCAGTGAGCATCACCGTGCGCTCCACGCCTGCCTGACGCAGAGCGGCCACAGCCTCCCGGGCATGGGGCTTCTCCTCATCGGAGATGACGATGTGCCCAGCATACTGCCCGTCCATCGCCAAGTGGAGAATGGTGCCCACACTGTGGCACTCCGCCCAGGCCAGGCCCAGCTCCTGCATCAGTTTGTCGTTGCCCACGGCCACGACCACGCCGTCCACCCGGGCCGTCACGCCCCGTCCGCTGTACTCGCGGATCTCCGTCACCCGGCTGCGGTCGATTTCGCCACCCCAGGCCCGCTGGAGGCTGCGGCTGATGGGGTGGGACGAGGCGCACTCCGCCATCGCCGCATATTCCAGCAACTGCTCCCGGGGCATCTGGTTGTGGTGCACGCCGGTCACATCAAAGCTGCCCTGTGTCAGCGTTCCGGTCTTGTCAAAAACCACCGTCTTCACCTGGGCCAGTGTCTCCAGATAGTTGGAGCCCTTGACCAGCACGCCCACCCGGCTGGCCCCGCCCAGTCCAGCGAAAAAGCTCAGGGGTATGCTGATGACCAGGGCGCAGGGGCAGCTGACCACCAGGAACGACAGCGCACGATACAGCCACACGGCCCACAGGGCCTCCAGGCCCATCAGCAGCCGCACCAGCGGCGGCAGCAGCGCCAGGGCCAGGGCCGCCAGGCACACCGCCGGGGTATAGACCCGGGCAAAGCGTGAGATGAAGTTCTCCTGGCTGGCCTTGTGCGAGCTGGAGTTTTCCACCAGCTCCAGGATCTTCGACACCGTGGACTCTCCAAAGGGCTTGCAACAGCGCAGGCGCAGCAGCCCCGTCAGGTTCACACAGCCGCTGATGACCTCGTCTCCGGCCTGCACGTCCCGGGGCAGGCTCTCGCCGGTCAGGGCCGCCGTGTTCAGGCTGGAGCATCCCTCCAGCACCACACCGTCCAGCGGCACCCGCTCGCCGGGCTGCACCACGATCACATCTCCCACGGCCACCTCCTCCGGATCCACCCGGCGCAGCTGCCCCCCCTGTTCCAGGTTGGCATAGTCCGGCCGGATGTCCATCAGCGCCGTGATACTGCGACGGCTCTTGCCCACGGCGTAACTCTGGAACAGCTCGCCGATCTGGTAAAACAGCATCACCGCCACGGCCTCCAGATAGTCGCCGCTGCGCTCCAACACTGCCAGAACGATGGCCCCCACCGTGGCCACGGCCATCAGAAAGTTCTCATCGAACACACGCCCCCGCAGCAGGCCCCGTCCCGCCTTGCGCAGGATGTCATAGCCGATCAGCAGATAGGCCGCCAGATACAAGGCCGTCGCCGCCACGCCTCCCGGCTCCAGCATCACAGCCGCCGCCGTCAGCGCCGCCGTCAGCAGGATGCGCCACAGCATGGTCTTTTGCTTCCTGTTCATGGTTCCTCCTCACAGATAGATCTCGCACTCGTCCTCTACCCGCTTGCAACTCCTGCGCACGGCCTGCATCACCTGTTCCGGGTCGCTTCCCTCCCGGAAGCACACCGTCATCCTCTGGCTCATGAAGCTGACTACGGCGCTCTCCACCCCAGGGGTACGCCCGGCGGCCTGTTCCATCAGATTGGCGCAGTTGGCGCAGTCCACTTCGATGCGATAGGTCTTTTTCATGATTTGTTCTCCCTTCAACAATTAAGTACTTGTTTAATCTTTGTGACTGTACTATAATGGATGGCGGCGGGCTTTGTCAACAGACTTCGCCGCTTCTCTGCCGTTTGGGCGAAAGGAACTGCCAAACGGCACAATTTGAGCCAAAGGATGTGATCCCATGGAACATACTCCCTTGCCCCACCGCCATGGCAGCAGCGAGAGCCTTTCCCGTCTGGAGAGTTGTATGCAGGAGGTGGAGAGCTTTCAGGCCGTGGCGGGCCTGTGCCGCCTTTTGTCCGATGCCGGGCGGGTGCGGATCTTCTGGCTGCTGTGCCACTGCGAGGAGTGCGTGGTAAACCTGTCCGCCCTGGTCGGCATGAGCAGCCCCGCCGCCTCCCACCATCTGCGCCAGCTGAAGGACAGCGGCCTGGTGACCAGCCGCCGCATCGGCAAGGAGGTCTATTACCGGGCAGCGGACACGGAAGTAGCGGAGCTGCTACACCGCGTCATCGAGCGCACAGTGGAGCTGACCTGCCCCCAGGAGGAGGCTGTGTCCTCCGCCCCGCACCTGCCGCCGCTGGATGTCCACGTCGGTGCCGGAGCCGGCGACTATCCGCCCCAGCAGCGCCAGATCATCCATCAGGTTCACGATCTGCTGACGGAGCATCTGGACAGCCGCATCACCATCGAGCAGTTGTCCCGCCGCTTCCTCATGAACCCCTCCACCATGAAGGAGCTGTTCAAGTCCGAATACGGTGACTCCATTGCCGCCCATATCCGCCAGCACCGGATGGAGCGGGCCTGTGAGCTGCTGCTGCAATCGGATGAGAGCCTGTCCTCCATCGCCCGCGCCGTGGGCTACGAGAGCCAGAGCAAGTTCTCCGCAGAATTTAAGAAGACCTTTGCCATGCTGCCCTCGGAATACCGCCGCCTCCACGCAGGAAAATAATTTTCCCACTTTTCTCCGCCGCTGCTTAACAGCGGCGGGTTTGTGGTATATAATATCGATAGTCGATATCGAAGTACGATATTAAGAGAGTGCAGCTATGGGTGATCGGAGTCCCGCCCCGCTGACGGAGGCCATGTTCTATGTGCTCATGGCCTTTTCCCAGGGCGAGCTTTGCGGCACGGAGATCAGCGCCGCCGTGAATCGGCGGACGGAGGGCCGGGTGCGCCTGGGCCCGAGCACGTTGTACACCATTCTGGGCCGCTTTCTGGAGGATGGCCTCATTGTGGAGACCTCCGTTCAGGGGCGGCAGCGAAACTACCGGCTCACGGAAAAGGGCAGCGCCGTATATCAGGCCGAGCTGGCGCGGCTGCGCCGCTGCCTGGCTGACGCAGAAAAGGAGGCGCACCATGGCGATCCGATGTGAAAACACCATGTTTATGAATCTGGCCGGCCGGGTGCGCTGGCTGGAACGGCAGGCGGCACAGGGCTTCTTCCCCCGAAAGTGCGTCCACCCCCTGTGGTAGATGACGCGCGCCACGCCCCGTCAGCTGCGCTACAGTCTGGTACCCCGTGGAGACGGCGCAGGCATCGCCCCCCGGGAGGATATGCTGGCGCTGTATCAGCAGGCGGACTGGGAGTTCGTGTGCCTGACGGGGAATTTCTGGCTGTTCTCGTCGGAGGGTCCGGCCTATCTTCTGCGGCAGTGGTGGGCACTGCGTCAGCTGCGCACCACGGAGGCCTCCGCTGTCATCCGTCGTGAGATCCCCTCTCTGCTGTGCCCGGTGCAACTGACCGTGGAGCAGTACGGCGACGGTACCTCCTTCTACATGGACTATCTCCACCTGACCCTCCCCCAGCTGGCCGAGCCCATGGCCCGCGACCTGTTGGGTGCCAACTGCCCACAGTCCCACTTTCTCTGGCAGGAGAGCAGCCTCCCCGGCGTGGATTTGGTGCTCCTGGCCTATGAGCGGGAGAGCGGCATTTGCCGCGGCGCGGCCCTGTGCTGCGATGGCCGTGTAGCCGTATACGATATCTGGTCAAACGATGACCCTAACTTGACGCAGGCCCTCCCCTTCCTGGCCCGCATCGTGCTGGAGGGCCACCCCGTCGGATAAACCGGATATATACTACAAGCGCCCGGCTCCCGCCGGGCGCTCTCCCTGTCAAATCACAAAATCAGCAGCAGCCCCAGGGCGATGAGTACCTCCTCGTCCGCCTCCTGGCGGAACAGGAAAAACAGCAGCACCAGCAGCAGAAGATCCCCGGAGTCCACATCCCCCAAGTGCAGCTTATCCATCAGACGCCCCAGCAGCCGCCGCTCCTCCCCCGGTTCAGGCCGTGGCGGAGGCGGTGGAGGCGGAGGCGGCACAGCCTCGCGCTGTGGGCCGGGCAGCGGCACCTCCGGCTGCGGCACCCGGTCATATACCCCGTTGTCGTTGCGGATATAGCGGTTATACATCCTCAGCCCTCCCACTCCAGCAGCAGCTTCTTCCCCACATGGATCAGCCGGGCCAGCCGGGCCGCTCGCTGGATCTTATCCTGCTTCTCCTCCTTCAGGAAGGGCCGCAGCGCCATCAGCAGCTGCATAGTGTGGCTGTCACCGCCGTTCAGCTCCCCCAGCAGCGGCAGCAGCCGCCCCAGCAGCTGCGGATCCAGCCCACCCAGCAGATCCGGCTCAGGGTCCGGCTTTGGAGGCGGCTGCACCGCCGAACCGCCCATGCCCCCGGATAGCTGCTGGGCCAGCTGCATCACCTGGGCCATACCGTTGGGATCGGACAGCAGGGCATTTAACTTTTCCTCCAGCTCTGACACGGTGCCGTCTCCCCTTCCCGCTCTTTTTTACTTCTGCAGCCTCTCGTTCAGCCGCTGCACCAGCGCCGCCCCCTGTTCGCTGCGCATCACCGCCTGCAATAGCTGCACCATGGGCCCGGTGTTCCCCGCCGCCGCCTGACGGGCCGCCTGCTGCAGCCCCTTGCCTCCGTCTCCGCCGGATAGCAGCCGCAGCAGTGTCTGCCCATCCTGTGACTGCATCACCGCCTGCAGCGCGGCGGGATCCCGCTTCATCTGCTCCAGCAGCTCCTTCTGCTCCATATAAACGCCGTCCTCTCATGCTTTCTCATAGACCAATATATGTCCCCCCACCCAAAAAAGTGCCTGTCTCTCGAGAGACAGGCACTTTTTCAGCTTATCAAAAGAAGGGTCGCCGGGACGTTTTTCGTTGTATCAGCAAGTAATCTGCGTGCAGGAGAAGATCGCCTCCTTGCCGCTGGGCCTGACACGGTCGCCCTCCAGCGTGCAGTACAGTGGGGTTGCCACGGATCACCCGTCCCCCTTATTTCCACAGGGAGCAGAGCAGATCAGTATAGGCGGAGGGATTCTCGATGGGGAGTCCTGCAATGAGGCAAGCCTGGTTATAGAGGATCTCGGCGTACTTCTTCGCCCGCTCCGGGTCAATGATCCGGGCGGTCTCCAAGGCGGCAAAGGCCGGGTGATCCACGTTGATCTCCAGGATGCGCTTGGCCTTCATCCCGAATTCCGGCTGCACGGCGGTGAAATACTTCTCCATCTCAAAGGTGATGCCCTCGCCGCTGGACAGGCACACCGGGTGGGTCTTGAGCTTGGTGGATGCCTTCACCTGATCCACCTTGTCGCCCAGGGCCTCCTTGATGAAACCGAAGCCCTCCTGATAGCTGTCGGTCTCGTCCTTCTTCTCCTCCCCGTCCAGCTCCAGATCGCCGTCGATGGCGGAGCGGAAGGGCTTTTCCTGATAGCTGCGCAGCATATCCGGCAGGAACTCGTCGGCCTTGTCGGTGAAATAGAGGATCTCCATGTCCCGATCCTTCAGCAGCTCCGTCTGGGGCATATGGTCGATGGCCTCCACGGTGTCGCCGGAGGCAAAGTAGATGTACTTCTGCCCCTCCTGCATCCGGGAGACATACTCTGCCAGCGTCACCGGCTTCTTCTGGGTGGAGGAGTAGAACAGCAGCAGATCCTGCAACTGCTCCTTCTTGGCCCCGTAGTTGTCCAGGGCGCAGAGCTTCAGCTGACGGCCAAAGCTGCGGTAGAACTTCTCGTACTTCTCCCGCTCGTCCCGCAGCATACGCTCCAGCTCCGCCTTGATCTTCTTCTCCAGGTTGGCAGAGATGATCTTCAGTTGACGGTCATGCTGCAGCAGTTCCCGGGAGATGTTCAGGCTCAGGTCCGGGGACTCCACCACGCCGCGGACGAAGTTAAAATAGTCCGGCAGCAGATCGGCGCACTTGTCCATGATCATCACGCCGGAGGCATACAGCTGCAGGCCCGGCTGGAAATCCTCGGTATAGTACTGGCTGGGTGCTTGCTCCGGGATGTACAGCAGCGCCTTATAGGTCACGGCGCCCTCCACGGACACGGTGATAACGCTCAGGGGTGCGGCGCCGTCGCCAAAGCGCTCCTGATAGAACTTGTCGTACTCCTCCCGGGTCACATCGGCCTTTTTCCGCTGCCACAGGGGCACCATGCTGTTCAGGGTCTCCCACTCAAAGACCTCCTCGTATTCGGGGTTGTCCTCGGGGCTGCCCTCCTTCACCTGGGGATGGGGCATCAGCATCCGGATGGGGAAACGGATGTAGTCAGAGTATTTCTTCACCAGCTTATACAGGGGATACTCCCGCACATACTGGCTGTATTCGTCCTTCTCCTCGCCGTCGGGCTTGATGTGCATGATGATGTCCGTGCCCACGCTGTCCCGGGTGCATGGCTCGATGGTATAGCCGTCCACGCCGTCGGACTCCCAGCGCCATGCCTGTTCACTGCCATATTTCCGGGAAATGACGGTGATGTGATCGGCCACCATAAAGGCGGAGTAGAAACCCACGCCGAACTGACCGATGACGTCGGCCTCGGCCTCCTTGTCCAGCTCCTGGCGGAACTGGAAGGTTCCGCTGGAGGCGATGACGCCCAGGTTGTTCTCCAGCTCGCTCTCGTCCATACCAATGCCGTTGTCGCTGACGGTGAGGGTGCGGTTCTCCTTGTCCAGGGACAGGGAGATGGCAAAATCCTCCCGCTTCAGACCCACGTTCTCATCGGTCAGGGACAGGTAGCAGAGCTTGTCGATGGCGTCGGAGGCGTTGGAGATGATCTCCCGCAGAAAGATCTCCTTGTGGGTGTAGATGGAGTGGATCATCAGCTCCAGCAACCGCTTGGATTCCGCCTTAAATTCCTTTTTTTTCATAATGATACCTCTTTTCTCTTGGAAACGCCGGGGAATAAACTTGATAGTCTTCAGCGGGGAGACGCAGCGCGTCTCCCCGCTCGATTATGCTTGCAGGCTTTGCAGAGCAGATTACTTTTTCCGGCCCAGCAGCCACAGCACACCGGAGCCCAGCGCCAGCACGGCGGACACGATGGCCATCGTCAGCAGCAGCGGCTGCCGATAGGTCTTGGCCAGGCCGCAGAGCTTTTCGCCTGCAAAGCCCGCCGCCGTCTTGCTCAGCCGGGCGCACAGCTGCACCGCTCCGCGGCAAAGCTCCGCCGCGCAGGCTGCGACCTTCTTCACGGCCCCGCCCAGGGCCTTCTTGATCTGATCCATGGCAATGCTCCTCACTTCGTGGAATTGTACCAGTCGATGACCGGCTGCAGATTGGCCAGGCTGACTGCACTGGCACCCTTGGTCGCCATGTCATAGGTCATCTGCTGCGCCGCAGACAGCTTCTCCTTGCCCTCCAGATCCTTCTTGATCTTGCGGCACATGACCTGCATGATCAGGCGGTAGGGCCCGTGGAGCCGGTTCATGTCAAAGCCGCCCTGCAGAGCGAACACGGCCACATCCTCCGGCAGTTTCAGTTGCTCACGCCGCGCCCGGGCGGCGGCCTGGCTTCCGGGGGACATACCCACCTGACAGACGGCGCGCACCTTGAAATAGGCGTTGGCCTTGGCCCAGCCCACGATGCGATCCGCCATCAGCCAACCCAGGAAGATAACCTCCTCGTCCGGCTGCGGGGTATGTATCTGGCGCAGATCGTTCACCGGCAGACCGGTAACCCGGCCCAGCATCTGTGCGTATTCAGCGGTAAATCCGCTGTTGGATGTGTAGACAATGGCAGAGATCATAGCGTTCTTCCTCGCTTTCCTGTCGTTGGTCTAATTATAGACACTTTGTCCAAAATTGTCAATTCCTTTATGCACATTCAGCGCATAAAGCGGTCGATGGCCTGGTTCAGTGCATCGATAGCGCTGCTGTCGTCGGCCTCCACCGCGTCCACGATGCAGTGGGCAATGTGATCCTTCAGGATCACCCGCCCCACACCGTTCAGCGCGGAGATCACCGCCGCCAACTGCACCAGCACATCGGTGCAGTCCTCCCCCCGCTCCACCATCCGCCGCACGGAGTCCAGGTGGCCCTGGGCCCGGGACAGGCGGTTGAGCACCGCCTTGGTCTGGGTGTGGCTGTGGGTGTGGGGGTGTCCATGCTCGTGAGAATGGGTATGGGTCTCGTCCATGGGACTCGCTTCCTTTTCCGTGTTCTTACCGGGCCATGCCCTTCTGACGGGCGTACTCGGCGGCGCCCAGAGCGC